>JAZSER010000042.1:0-29240 GCA_045531815.1 Faecousia sp.
TCGCTGGATCCACCGCCCCTACATTCCGGTTACGGGGAATTTCCGATATATCGGAATCGTAGGGCGGGGGCTTGCTCCCGCCGGTGATTTTGGAACAAAATCACATTGCGCAAGCAATCATTTTCTTCGAAAATCCGGAAATTTGACAATTTCCGGGCGGGCAGCTGATAGCTGCCTCTACATTCCCATTACGGGAAAATTCCGGTATGTTCGTACCCGGTGGTTGCGGCAACCGGGTAACGGGAGGGGATGGAACCCCTCCCCTACAGTGGGTGTCCGATAACGCTTCGTAGGGGAGGGTCTCTGCGCCCTCTCGCATAACGCATCTGCCATATATAAAAATGGGCGGCTGTCAGCCGCCCATTTCTTTTATCCCAAAATATCGTAAACCGTTGCGCAGAATGCCTTGACACCGTTTACCAAAACGCCCTCGCCCACATCGAAACGACGGTTATGGGCAGGTCCTGCCATGGGTGTCCGCAGCCGCATGAAGGCTGCGATGCCTCCCTGCTTTTGCACCCGGTCCATCATGTAGGCACAGTCCTCACTGCCACCGGAAACCACCATCAGCTTCTCGGAGGTCTTCAGACCCACCTTGTGGCAGGCATCCACCACCTTCAGGCACATTTCCTCGTCACTGGCCATGGAGATGGATGCGCCCATCAGCTTCATTTCCATGGTGCAGCCGTACATATCCGCGCAGTTGCGCAGGATCTTTTCTGCGTAGTTGCACATATATTCGTTGATCTCGGTGGTCTCGCCCCGGACCTCCAGCTCCATTTTTGCCTCGTCGGCAATGACATTTCTGCCGCTGCCTGCGTGGAGGGTACCCACATTGATCCGGGAAGAGCCGCCGCCGTGCCGGGGAATGGCATACAGATTCATAACCGCTGCCGCTGCTGCCAGCAAAGCGTTCTTGCCGCTGTGGGGAGAGCCGCCGGCATGGGCTGCAAGACCGGTGTAGGTCACATCATACTTGCAGGTAGCCAGTGCACCGTAGCTGCCGCCGGTGATGTCGGCGGGATCTTTTTCGTTCTGACCGGAAACATGGCTGCCCAGGAAGAACTGAACACCGTCCAGGTGGCCCTTTTCCACAATGGCCTTTGCACCCCGGACACCTTCCTCTGCAGGCTGGAAGATCAGCTTGATGGTGCCGTGAAGCTGGTCCTTAATGGCCATCAGCACCTTGGCAACACCCAGACCCACCGTGCCGTGGACATCGTGGCCGCAGGCATGCATCATGCCGTGATTTACAGAGGCAAAGCCCTCTGCGAAGGGTCTGTGATCCGGCTCGTTGGATTCAAAAACACCCAGCGCATCAATGTCAAAGCGCATGGCCATGGTAGGACCTTCTCCGCAGCGCAGAATGCCGATCACACCGGTCATACCGTCCCGGGTGCATTCCACAAATTCCGGGTCTGCGCCCTGGGCGATGGCCCGCTGATAGGACTGCTCCAAGGCCTCCTCAGAGGGAACGCCCATCCGGGCCTCCCGGAGGCAAACATCCTCACCGGTGAGGACCTCATAGCCCAGGTCTGTCAGCTTCCGGGCAATGATGGAGGAGGTGCGCATTTCAAACCAGCCGGACTCCGCGTACTTGTGAAAATCCCGACGCTGGGCAACCAGCTCTTCATGGCTTTCCTCTGCCAGGCGGCAGATGGTTTCATATGTATTCATCAAAAGGTCCTCCTTATTTCACGCGAATATAGCCCACACCGTTTTCGATCCGGATCTGTGTGCCGAAAGGTTTACATAATGTCTGCAGGTATTCCAAAGTCTCCTGACTCTTATTCATAACCGGCAGACCCTTCTGTCCTCTGGTCTTCTTCATACCCAGCTCCACAGGGTACAGCTGCACCTCGGTGAGCTGGCCGTCTTCCATGGTCCAGGCGGCCATCACAGCATTCCAGATGGGCCACTGGACGCAATAGCCCTTGGTGCCGTTGGCGCTGCGGTCATCCATATAAGCACCCACCTTGGTATCCAGAGACATATTCCGGTTGGCGTAGGCATCCCAGGGCTGGAACTCCACGGTCTCCGTCTGGAAGATGAAGTTGCCGATGCTGTAAAGGATCAGGCCGCCGTTATACAGCTCGATGCCCTGGAGCTCATGGGGACCGTGACCGATCATCACATCCGCACCGGCATCGATGCAGCGGTGGGCAAATTCCTTCAGGGAGCCGGGGACTTCTGTGTTGTCCGCACCGTCCAGGTAGTGATTGTGGATGCTCACCAGCACCACATCGGCCTGGAGCTTTGCCTCAGCGATCTCTGCCTCGATGCGCTTCATATCCTGCTCATGGGGTCTGGACTCCACCCAGCAGCGCTCATCCCGGACAAATTTGGTAGGACCGATGGACAAGGTGCCCTCCTTGGGGGCTACGGAATAGCCGTTGCGCACAGATTTTTCCTGGGCGGCATTGACACCGCTGGCCTTGGCAACGGCCTCAGCCATGGCAAAGTGCTCCGGGTCAAGGTGATAGGTTTTGTTGATCCGCTGGGGGTTCAGACCGGGGCGGCCTACCATGTTCCGAGTCTGCTCACCGGCACGGGAGGCTTCGGTAAAGGAGGAGGCGCAGCTGATCAGTGCCACCCGGGCATGCTTGGTCTCCAGGTAGCAGGGCTTGGAGGCCTCACCCAGATCCTTGCCTGTACCGGAGAAGATCATGTCCCGCTCCTGGAGGTGACGGATGGTGGCAAGGACACCGCCTTCGCCATAGTCACCGCTGTGGTTGTTGGCAGTGGTGAACAGGTTGAAGCCGTAGGTCTTCAGGTCGTCCAGGGTACGGGGGTCGGACCGTGCCCAGGTACCGCCGCTTTGCACAGCGGGGTAGCCCTCGTAATCGTGAAAGGTGGACTCCAGGTTCAGAAAACGCACATCGTGCTGCGCGATACAAGCCTGCAGCTCCTGAAAGCCTTCGTAACCGCCTTCCGGCATCCGCCGGGTGACAAAGGCATCACCGGCTGTGATAAATGTTGTCTTTTTTGTCATTTTAAAATTCTTCCTTCCTGTAGTCTGGGTCAGCTGAGCTTATTCTCGTAGGTGACCACGTCACCGATCTCGCCCACTTCAAAGTACACATCCAGCATGGCCTTGGCAATCACAGCCAGGGAGCTGCCGTGGGCGGCTTTTTCGCCGTAGATGGCGATGGCGATCTGGGGATCGTCTGCTGGTGCATAGCACACGAAGGCACCGTTATCCGGAAGATCACCGCCGTTTTGGGCAGTACCGGTCTTGGCAGCCACCACGATGGGGTAGTTTTTAAAGGTCTCATAGGCAGTACCGGTCCAGTCCTCGGTCTTGTGTGTAACCAGGTACATACCCTCGCTGTAGGCCTTGTAGGCATCGTCGGAAATATCCATGGTGCTCAAGACAGAGGGCTCGTTCTGATACAGCAGGCTGCGGTAATCCGAGGAGACCACCCGGTTTAAGAAGGTGGCTCTGTAGCGGGTGCCCCGGTTTGCCAGGGTGGCAACATACACGCACAGCTGCATGGGGGTGAAGCGGTTATCGGACTGTCCGATGGCCGCGGTGATCTTGTCAGCGGTGTAGAAGTGGGAGTTGTCACCGGAGTACAGCGCCTTTTTGGTGTCGGGGTTTGCCCGGTGACCCACATATTCCGGAAGCTCCACACCGGTGGGCTCGCCCAGGCCAAGACCCTTGGCGGTCTTGTCCATAATGGCAATGGAGATCTGGTCTGCCAGGTCGTAGAAGAAGTAGTTACAGGAGACCTGCAGGGCCTCTGCCGCGGTGAGGTTTTCGTGGATCATGCCGTAGTTGGTGTAGCGCAGGCAGTAAACCACAAAGTCCGGGCCGTACTTGTCAAAGTGACCGGTATCGTAGATCTTGCTTTCGGAGTTGATGGCACCGGCAGTGATGCCTGCCACCACCATGGACATCTTGTAGGTAGAGCCCGGGGGATATGTGCCCAGCAGCGCCCGGTTAAACAAAGGGTCATAGTCTGTTTCCAGGATCTGCTGGTAGTTTTCAAAGTAGGTGGAAAGGTCGTAGGTGGGGTAGCTGGAGCAGGTCAGCACCTGTCCGGTCTTCACCTTCATGGCCACCACCGCGCCGCCCTCTGCCAGATGACCGTCATCCTCCGGGTTGGCGCGCATGGCGGAAATGACCTCTTCCATTTTGTCCTCGGCCACCCGCTGCAGGTTGATGTCAATGGACACCTCAACATTGGAGCCGGCCTTGGGTTCTACCAGATACACGGATTTCACCAGCTCACCGGTGGTGGTCACCGTGTCCTCCCGCCAGCCGTCCACACCGTGCAGATACTCCTCGAAGGCAGCCTCAAAGCCGTCCTGTCCGATCTCGGAGTCCATGGAGTAGTCGGGGTTGTCCTTGTAGCTTTCCCACTGCTCCGCGTTCATGGGGCCCACGAAGCCCAGGATATGGGCAGCGTATTTGGTGTTGTATTCCCGGACGGTGGAGGCCTCCACCATCAGACCCGGGATGTTCAGCTCCACGATGGCAGACAGGGCCTCGTCGCTGACATCTGTCAGGAAGGTGTAGGTGGGCAGGCTGCCGACACAGCTGCGCAGGTCCATTTCATAGCGCAGGCCGATGACAAGCCGGGCATCCTCCTCGGACCACTCTGCCGGGATCTCGTAGCGCTCCCGCAGACGCTGGACCAGCAGCGGCGCGGTGATATCCGAGTCCAGACCCTCCATGTAGGCAAGATATTGCTGAAAATAGCTTTGCCAGGAGGAATTGTACTGGTCCAGGGTGTACACAAAGGGGCGCTCCCGGGACACCGGGAACCGCTCGGAATATTCGATCCCCGTCTCCTGGCAGCGCTTGACCAGCTGATACAGGTAGTCATTGGTGCCGTCGGCGGTGATGAGAACGTAGTGGTTGATACGCAGGTCATAGCTGGCACGGTTGGAGGTCAGCCGGTTGCCGTTGATATCCAGAATGTGCCCCCGGGAGGCCTTGACCCGGGTCAGGGTGGTAAAGGTGGTAACATTGTCTGTTTTGCCGCCGGTCTCAATGATCTGCAGATCGTAGAGCTTAAAGGCAAAGAATAGCACCACCGCAGTGAATATAAGAATCAGGATCTGCGCCCGCAGGCGGGTTATTCTTTCCATGCGTCGCCTCCAATCCGGCTGACAGCCGTAACAACAGGGTAGATGACCGGTGCGGTAACCATGGTCAGCAGGACACCTGCCAGGAAGCTTCCGATCCGGGAGGCAGTGGTCAGTCCCAGGAAAAGACCGATGGCAAACACGCACAGGGTATAGACGGTCATGGCGCAGGCGGTGCAAAGCATGGCTGCGCTGAAGGTCTTTTGCAGATAGCTTTGCCGCAGCAGGGTCACACCCACGGCAGAAGCAGTGATAAACACGATGGAGTAGTTTCCGGCAGCTGTACCGGAGAACAGGTAAAGGCTGGAGCTGATCAGCGCAAAGACGCTGCCGCTTTCCACACCCTCGGCAAGGCAAATGAGAAAGATGCCGCAGGGCACCAGCTCTGTGGTAGCACCGAAGATCCGCACCCGGCACAAAAGCACATCCTGCAAAATGGAAAGCACCAGCAGGATCAGGGCATACAGCGCCCACTTCAGCAGCGTTCTGCGCTGAAGCCGTGTCAGATGGAGCTTACTCAGCAGGGTCGACCGGGGCTTATCCGGTTTAAATTCATACTTTTTTGCCATATATCTCACCCGGCATCAAATTCCGTAATAATAAACACCTGCTCCAGGCTGGCAACATTCACCGCAGGCTCCAAAAGGGCATACTTGGCAACACCGGTGTCGTCGAAGCCTGCGTCCACCACATGACCCACGATGAGATTCCGGGGATATACGGTAGAGCCGGAGGTGACCACCTGGTCGTTGTTGCGGATCACCGCGGAGCTGGGAAGATAGTCCATACGCAGAAGGCCGTCCTGCCCGGTGGAATAGCCGCCCTGGACCATGCCGTTGTAGCCGGAGGCACTGATGGTGGCACTGATCTCCAGGGAGGAGTCCAGAATGGACTTGACCACGGCATAGTTGGTGCCCACCTCACTGACAAGGCCCACCACTTCACCGTTGGCGGTGGTGGCACACATGCCCTTTTCAACACCGGAGCTGCTGCCCCGGTTCACGGTAAAGGTGGCGGACCACTGCTGAGAGCTGCGGGAGATGATATAGGCATCCACGGTTTTCCAGGAGGGGTTGGCTTCCTGGAGCCCCAGCATATCTCTGAGCCGCTCATTTTCCCGGAAAACGGAGTTTGCACGGCGGGCATCGCTCTCCATCTGGGCAAGCGACTCCTTCAGCGCGGCATTTTCTACAGCCAGTGCCTCGTATTCAAACATATAGTTGTACATCTGCTGGACTTTCTCGGTGAGCAGGCTGACACCGCCCCGGATGGGGGCAAGGACACCCTTCACTGCCATATCCGGCAGGCTCAGTCCGGTAAGATTGCTGATAACAGCCAGCACCACCGCCAGCAAAACAGCGATCAGCAGGACCACCCGTACCCGGGTGGAGAAAAAGTGTTTCATTCGGATTCCTCCATCAGCTGTGGGAGCATCGTCGTCAGGATCTGATGCAGCCGGCACACCGGCAATCCCATCACATTATAGTAGTCGCCTTCCAGCCGGGTAACAAACAGGGCAGCACCGCCCTGGATGCCGTAAGCACCGGCCTTGTCCATGGGCTCACCGGTACGGATGTAGGCACGGATCTGTCCGGGGGTCAGAGGGCGGAAATCAATATCCGAGATCTCTGTGCACACGGTTTCTTTGCCACCGTGGAGCACCGTCATGCCGGTCATCACCTGATGGCGTCTGCCGGAGAGCATGGACAGCATGGCAAAGGCATCATCTTCGTCTTTGGGCTTTCCCAGCACCTTGCCGTCGCAGACCACGATGGTATCTGCCGCGATGACCACGTCGTCGGAATCGTGCTCCACCGCCAGGGCCTTCAGCCGGCTGACCCGTGCCACCTCTTGGCAGGGGGGCTTGCCGGGGTCCATGGTCTCGTCTGCCTGGGCCACCCGGACGGTGATATCAAAGGGAAACAATCCCATCAGCTCCCTGCGCCGGGGGGATTGGGATGCAAGTATAATCTTCATAATCATCCTACTAACTTAAATTTCGGGTGGGCTTTAAGGGCAGCTCACTCCAGACCTCTGAGATAAAGGCCTCTTGTGCAGCTGGCAGGATCAAAGGCCACCGGGTTTGTATAGGTTGCCAGCACCCGATCCACTTCCTTGGCATTCTCGGTGGTGAAGCACAGGCGGGTGGCCCAAATGCCCAGCCGGGCAAGATCGTTCTGCCGGTCCAGCCAGTTGAGCTTTTTGCCGTTGAGCACCACGGTGCGGCAGGAAGTGCCGTCCTTGACCAGGGGGAACTCCGCGCCGGTCTTGTCCATCAGCTTTGCAGGTCCCATGTGGCAGGAGCACTGTCCGGTGCGTCCCTTGATGACACAGTTTTCCGTGACCATCAGGGGGAGACGGCCGTAAACGATCAGCTCACAGGGCAGGGCCTTTCCCACATCCCGGATCTGGGGCAGGGTCATTTCAAAGCTCAAGGTGGCGGAGGTCAGCTCCATTTCCGCTGCGGTGCTTACCGCCACGGAGTTAAACAGGTTCAGACCAAAGTCACCCCGGATCTCCATCCGGCAATCCCTTGCGGGCATGATCAGACCTAAATTGCCCACCAAAACCTGGGAAACGCCCAGGGCCTTCACAGCGCGCATTGCCTGCTGCAGCTGGGGGATCTCAGAATCGTGGGCGATCCGGGGCAGCACCGCGCAGACATTGACCCGCCGGGCAAGCTCCCGGCAGAACTGGGTATCCTCTGTGAGGATGTGGATGGGAACATACAGCACCGCAGGGGCCATTTTCAGCAGCCGTCCGGTGATCTGCTCCCGGGAGCAGACCTGCACGGTCAGTGCCGGGTGATGCCGGTTTCCGGGGTAGTGGGGGATGGGACGCACCCGTCCGGGACGGTGCTCCTCCCGCCGGGCCCGCTGGGCGGTAAGCATATTCAGAACATCCCGTCTGAGGGCGTTGATGGCAGCTGCGGAAAGGGTCACACCGGGGACGACATCCACCCGGATGTCTGTGCAGTAGTAGGGTGTGCCGCCGGTTTTTTCCAGCCGGGAACGGAGCATATCCTCCGTCAGCTCCGCCACCCGTGCCTGCTCCGGCACCGGTCCTTCCAGGGTGCAGCTTCTGCCCTCGGGGTCGGTTACGGTGAGGCTGGAGCGGCCGGCAGTGATGCTGGCCCGGAAGGTGATGGGCACCAGGGGTGCTTCCTTGCCTTCGTAGCTCTGGCGGATCTGCCGGTAGAACTTCTGATCTTCCTCCTGTTCCAGCCGGATGCCGAACATATCCTGTCCGGTCCTGCCGGTGTAGTAGCCGTCGGTAAAGCCCTGGCGGTTAAAGGCAGAAAGGAGGGTCTGCATCATTTGCCGGGTGACATTGCCTGTATCCCGGGCCTGACGGTAAACGCTTGTAACGGCGGCAACATATTCCGGCCGCTTCATCCGTCCCTCCAGCTTGATGCTGGCAACCCCCATCTCCTCCAGGTCCTTCAGATAGTGTACCAGGCAGCTGTCCTTGAGGCTCAAGGGGTGCAGATTCTGGAAACGGCCGTAGCCGTAGCACTGCCGGCAGGGCTGGGCACAGCGACCCCGGTTGCCGGAGCGTCCGCCGATGGCGGCGGAGAGATAGCACTGCCCGGAGTAGCTCATGCACAGCGCACCGTGGCCGAATACTTCGATCTCAATGGGGGAGTGGGCGCAGATATAGCGGATCTCCTCCCGGCTCAGCTCCCGGCTGAGGACCACCCGCTGCAAGCCCCAGGCAGCGCACAGCAGCACACCGGGCAGAGAGTGGACGGTCATCTGGGTAGAGCCGTGGATGGGGATGTGGGGGGCGATCTGCCGGCAAAGCCGGATCACACCCGGGTCCTGAACGATAAATACATCCACGCCGCTCTGGGCAGCATGGCGGATCAAAGCGGCAGCCTCCTCCAGCTCCCGGTCCGATACCAGGGTATTGACGGTCAGATGGACAGCCACGCCCCGGATGTGGCAGTATTTCACAGCTTCTGTCAGCGCTTGGGGGCTGAAATTCTTTGCCCCCTGGCGGGCATTAAAGGCACCGCTGCCCAAATACACTGCGTCTGCGCCGTTTTGCACAGCGGCATAGAGGGCCTCCACGGAACCTGCAGGTGCTAAAATTTCCAACATAATTCTTTCTCCATAGGCATTGGTCCGCGTCTGTCGGACCGGCATTGCGCCCGGCTGGGCATAGGGATAATTATACTTGTATACATTATAACACAAAGAAAAAGCAAGTTCTACCCCATGAAGAGAAAATTAATAAAAAAATCCGTCTGTTCCTGGGTTTCGGAACAGACGGATGGGATATTACGGATCAGAAGTAAACGTAGCCGTCCAGATCGATGATGCCCACATAGGTCTTGCCTACGCTCAGGGTCACCGGAGTGCCGTCGGCATAAGTGAAGGTGAAGGGATCTGTCACATTCTCTCTGCTCCACTTGATGGTGACGATCTGACCGCCCATGGCAAAGTAGCCGTCACCGCTGCCCAGCAGCTGGTAGTAGGAGCGGTAGCCGCTGGAATCCTTCCACTGATCTGCGTGGAGGACCAGCACATTCCGGTAGGAAAGAGTCTCGTCGGTGTCGGCATCGATGTGGTCAGAGCCGTACTGGGCAGCGTTGTAAAGACCGGTGTTTTCGTCATAGGTCATGGTGGTTGTTTTGCTGCCCCGGAAGGTCACAGTGACGGTGTTGGCAGCCGAGCCCTCCAGAATGGTCTCCTCATCAAAGAGCATGCCGAAGTCTGTGCCATCTTCGTTGACGGTGTTGTACTCCTTTTCTTCCAGTGCCTTCAGAAGCTCGTCACCGGAGGTGAACAGAGTGTGCTCCCAGTTGTAGCCCTGGTAGTAGTAACGGTCGGTATCCCGGAAGAAGTAAGAGCCGTTGTACATTTCGTCGATGTGATACCAGTTTTCCAGCCGGGAGGTATCGTCATACATACCCCGCAGGCCGTTGTCACTGCCGCCGCAGTGGACCACAGGGGCATCATAGCCGGTGGAGAGGTTATTGAAGTAAGTACGGTCGCTGCGGACAGGGCCGATCTTTTCGATGCCGGCAAGCTCTGTGTACAGAGCCAGGCAGCGGGTGATATCGCCCTCGGTCTCGATCTCAAAGAACATATCTGCCTCGCTGATGCCGTACTGGGGCAGGCAGGCCTTGATATTGTTGATCACAACGGCAGTGACCCGACCGGTAAAGGGCTCCTCCAGGGGGGCGCCGGTGAGGGGATGACGGTATAAAACAGGAGGCTCAGTGGCAACGGTGGTTGCTTCGGTGGTGGCCTCGGTAGTGGCTTCAGTGGTTGCCTGGGTAGTTGCCTGGGTGGCGGGGGTGGATGCCGGCAGCTCCGTGTTGGCGCCGCAGGCGCTCAGCAGCAGGGAAAGCAGCAGCATAACGGTTGCAATTCGCTTCATTTCAGTCAATCCTTTCCTTGTTCCGAAGAACGAGCACATTATAACACGCTTTACATAACATTGCAACCCGCCAGAAAAAGAAAATCTGTTTTTTTCGGGGATCCGGAAGAAAACCGGCGAACCCTGTCCCGCTGAGAGCAGTTGACAGTTGATAGTTGACAAGTTTCAGCACCCATGTAGAGGAGGGTCTGCGCGCCCTCCCGTAGCCGCACCGATTATACGCGCCCGGTTCGTTCGATGCACCGCACCAAATGTAGGGGAGGGCCTGCGTGCCCAATGCCGCTAACTTAGTGACATTGCCCGGGCGGGGTGTCCTTGCTGTTTCTCTTGGAACTGTTCCGGCAATGCATATCCGATAACCGTAAACGCGCCTTTTGTGGGGTTACTTTACCAGGGCTTTCTCCATGGTTTTTCCCAGGGAGTAGTAGAAAATATTCTCTCTTGCGGGGGTCAGACCCGTGAGAAGACCCCGGGTGGCATAAATGGCATAGCTGCAGAACAAAACCGGGCAGAGTCTGCCGTCGTTCATAATGTTCTGATGCAGGGTGTAGTAGTTGCCGTGGTTTGCCAGAGATTCGGTGCACAGAGTATACAGGCCCACATCGTTCAGCGCACCGTAGCTCAAAGCACCGTAGGTGGAGAAAAAGACGGACAGGTCCATGTTGGCAGAAAGCCGGGTCTGACCCATGTAAATGTCATACTCCCGGGCCTGCAGAGCATACAGGTAATCGTTGCCCCGGACCTCCTTCATCTGCACGGTCAGTCCCGCGCTGCGCAGCATTTCCGCTGCGGCACGGGCCACCCGGACCCGCAGGCTGTCGTCGCTGTTGACCAGGAAGATCACCACTGTGTCCAGGGGCAGCTGAGCTGCCGTCACCGCGGCACTGAGGGCAGCACCGCCGTCATACTTGTATTTTTCAGCCAAAACTTGGCTGTAGTAGGGAGACAAGGGAGATGCGGGGAGATTGGCGCTGCGGGCAAAGCCCCGGTAGTGGCTGTCTGCCAGGGCAGACCGGTCGAAGGCAGTGGACAGAGCAGAGCGGATCTGGGGATCGGAGAACACCTTGCTGTCCATATTGCAGGCCATGTAGACAAAGACATTGCTTTCGCAATCCCAAAGCTCATAGTCGCAGCGGTAGTCCGCGTAGTGATCCGAACAGGGGTCTGCACACACCAGATCCAGGTCGGCAAACTCAAATTCGTCCCGGATCTGAGAGGTAGACCCGGCTTCCACCAGGCTGATGGCTGAGGCGGTGATCACCATGTCCGGGTCACACCACCAGGCGGCATTTTTCCGCAGGATCGCCTGGGAAGCGGTGGCATCCAGGGCATAAGGACCGGTCCCCAGGGGGCGGTCCAGCTGCAGCTGGCTGTACTTGAGAATGGGAATATCCAAAAGGATCGGCAGGTTTTCAAAGGGGGTGGAAAGCTGCACCGTCACACCGCCGTCCGGGGACTGCTCGATGGAGGCAATGTGGGTGAAGCGGCCGGAATACACCGGGCTTTCCTTGGCTGCCTGCAAGGTGGCGGCAACATCCTGTGCCGTCAGAGCCGTGCCGTCGGTAAACTTGGCAGGCTCCAGGTAAAAGGTGTAGGTCTTCATGTCCTCGGAGACCGCATATTGCCGGCACAGCACCGGCTCAACGGTGTAGTCTCTGCTGACGGAAAACAGCCCCTGATACAGAAGGGAGAACAGGGCCCGGTTGGTATAATCCGTGCAGGTCAGGGGATTCATGGAGCGCTGGGGAAACCAGGTCAGTGTCAGCACCTGCCCCTCGTCATCCTGGGGGCGGGTGTATACCGGTCCGGTGTAATCCTCGTCCCAGGTCAGTGCATCTCCCGTGGGAACATGGGGCTCCCGGGTATTGTCGCAGCCAGGCAGCATGCCGGCTATCAGAAAAAGGGAAAGTGCCAATGCAATGATGCGCTTCATGTGCCTGCCTCCTTACACAGAATGATCCCGCCCTGGGAGCCGCGGTTCTTGCCCACCCTCCGGTGAGACCAGAACAGGTCCTGCCGGCAGGCGGTACACAGCGGGCTGATGTCGATTTGGGTGACACCTGCCTGCCGCAAAGAGAGCGCGTTGATCTCTTTTAGGTTTACATAATACTTTTCGCCCGCCGGGCGAATGTGTGCCTTTGCCTCGTTGCCGTAGGTCTGTACCATGGCCTGGGGAACATCCAGGTCTGTTTCAAAGCAGCATTGGGCGATATTCGGCCCGATGGCTGCCCGGATGTCTTCCCGGCGGCAGCCGAAGGCTCGAACCATGGCCTCTACGGTCTTTGCGCCGATGGCGGCAGCTGTGCCCCGCCAGCCTGCGTGGGCAGCACCCACCGCACCGGTCACCGGGTCGTACAGCAAAATAGGCGTGCAATCCGCGGTGAATACCGCCAGGGCCGTACCGGGGGTGTTGGTGATCAGCGCGTCGCATTGGGGAAGCTCCGGCGCAAACAGACCTGCGCCCCAGTGCTGCCGGTCCACCGTCAGGACGATGTCCGTATGGGTCTGGGTGGTCATGACCAGCTGCCGGGGATCAAAGCCCACGGAAGCGCCCAGGAGTTCATAGTTTTTCAGCAGGTTTTCCCGGGTATCTCCCCGGTGGATGCCGATATTCATGGAAGCCAGGTGCCCGGTGCTGACACCGCCCAGACGGGTGGTGAAGCAGTGGGGGGCAGATACGGTGTCGGCTTCCAGGTACATAAGCGAACCGCAACGGATGGTATTGATCATAAAAAACTCCGGGCATCCGCCTCAAAAAAGAGGCAGACGCATATCTTTTTAGTTATCCAGCTGGGCAGCCTTATCCTTCTGCATGCAGCACTTTTTGTACTTTTTGCCGCTGCCGCAGGGGCAGGGATCGTTGGGACCGACCTTGGCTTCCTTGCGCACCGGCTGCTTTTTCACGATGGAATCTGCCGTGCCGGAGGCGGAGGTCTCCTTGGCCACCTTTTCTCTGCGGATCTCCTGGGAGGGACGCAGCTGCATCAAAAACAGTCTGCGCACGGTCTCCTCCCGGATGGCGGTGATCATGGCCTGGAACATCTCGTAGCCTTCTTCCTTGTAGGCAACCACCGGATCGTGCTGTCCGTATGCCCGCAGGCCGATGCCCTGCTTCAGGTCGTCCATGGCATCGATGTTGTCCATCCAGTATTCGTCCACCACCCGGAGCATGACCACACGCTCCAGCTCCCGCATCAGTGCGGGGGTGTAGGCAGTTTCCTTGGCTTCGTAGGTCTGCAGTGCCAGGGCATAGATCTCATCCGAGAGGGCCTGGGCAGATTTTCCTTCTCCGTCAGCAAGGGCGCCTCTGGGGAAGTAGATCCCCTGGAACTTTGCCAGAACCTCCCGGAAGGTGTCGGCATCGGCAATGCCCCCGGAGAGGCTCAGGGCATCGGAAACACCGCTGTCCACGACCTCCCGCAGCATGCTGAGCATATTGTCCCGCAGCTCCTCACCGTCCAGGACCTTCTGCCGCTGGGCATAGATCACCTCACGCTGGGTGTTCATCACGTTATCGTATTCCAGAACATTCTTTCTTGCCCGGAAGTTCCGGCTTTCCACGCTCTTTTGGGCATTTTCCACGGCATTGGAAAGGATCTTGGCGTCGATGGGGGTGTCCTCGTCCAGACCCAGGGAATCCATCATGCCCATGATCCGGTCAGAGGAGAAAAGACGCATCAGATCGTCCTGAAGGCTCAGATAGAACCGACTCTCACCGGGGTCACCCTGACGGCCGGAACGGCCGCGAAGCTGATTGTCGATCCGTCGGGATTCGTGGCGCTCAGTGCCGATGATAAACAGGCCGCCGGCCTGACGCACCTGCTGTGCCTCCTGGGCGATCTGGGCCTTAAACTCTGCCAGCAGAGTCTCGTACTGCTCCCGGACAGCCAGGATCTCCGGATCGGAGGTCTCCGCGTAGGAATTGGCCTCTGCCAGCAGGGCATCGGGCAGCTCCTGCTTGCGCAGCTGGCTCATGGCCATAAATTCCGCGTTGCCGCCCAGCACGATATCCGTACCACGACCGGCCATGTTGGTGGCGATGGTGACCGCACCGAACTTACCGGCCTGGGCAACGATCTGGGCTTCCTGTTCATGATATTTGGCGTTGAGCACATTATGGGGGATATGCTCTTTCTTCAAAAGCTTGCTGAGGATCTCACTTTTTTCAATGGAGACCGTGCCGACCAGCACCGGCTGGCCCTTTTCGTGGCACTGGCGGACCTGCTGGATAATGGCCCGGAACTTACCTGCTTCGGTCTTGTAAACCACATCGGACTGGACGATACGGGCAATGGGGCGGGTGGTGGGGATCTCCACCACAGCCAGCATGTAAATGGAGGCAAACTCCTCTTCCTCGGTCAGTGCCGTACCGGTCATGCCGGAGAGCTTCCGGTACAGCCGGAAGAAGTTCTGGAAGGTGATGGTGGCCAGGGTCTTGCTCTCACCGGCAACGGTGACCCGCTCCTTGGCCTCGATGGCCTGGTGCAGGCCCTCGTTGTAGCGTCTGCCGTACATGAGACGGCCGGTGAATTCGTCAACGATGATGATCTGGCCGTCCTTGACCACATAGTCAATGTCCTTTTTCATCAGACCCCGGGCCTTCATGGCCTGGTTGATGTGATGGGAAAGGGTAGCATTTTCCGGGTCTGCCAGGTTTTCGATGCCGAAGAACTTTTCCGCCTTTTCGATACCGGCGGCGGTGAGGGAGACGGTGCGGGCCTTTTCGTCCACAAAGTAGTCGCAATCGTAGTCGTCGTGGACCTCCTTGTCCTCGGTCTTGGCAAAGACCTGCCGGCGCATGGTGGAGACCAGATGGTCCGCCATTTCGTAGAGCTTGGAGGAGTCCTCACCCTTGCCGGAAATGATCAGGGGGGTGCGGGCCTCGTCGATGAGAATGGAGTCCACCTCGTCCACGATGGCAAAGGCATGGCCTCTTTGCACCAGCTCGGACTTGTAGGTTGCCATATTGTCCCGGAGGTAGTCAAAGCCCAGCTCATTGTTGGTGCAGTAAGTGATATCCGCCGCGTAGGCAGCCCGACGCTCCGCACCGGACATACCGGGGACCACCAGACCCACGCTCAGACCCATGTACCGATGGACCTTGCCCATCCACTCCGAGTCACGCTTGGCAAGGTAATCGTTGACGGTGACCACATGGACACCTTCTCCGGAGAGGGCATTGAGATAACAGGGCAGGATCGCCACCAGGGTCTTGCCTTCACCGGTCTTCATTTCCGCGATCCGGCCCTGGTGCAGCACGATGCCGCCCAGCAGCTGCACGGGGTAGGGGCGCATGCCCAGCACCCGGTGGGCAGCCTCCCGGATGGCGGCAAAGGCCTCGGGCAGCAGGTCATCCAGGGTTTGCCCCTGTGCCAGCCGCTCCTTGAATTGGGCGGTCTTTCCCCGCAGCTCCTCCTCCGACAGTGCTTTATATTCTTCCTCCAGGGCAAGGATCTTGTCCACGGTGGGTTGGATCTTCTTGATCTCCCGGGAAGAGCGTGTACCAAACAGCTTTGTAATCAGTCCCATTGACAGATCTCCTTTGTTACGGGCATAATTTTAAACATTATATCACAGACTTTCCAAAAATAATAGACATTTTTGTGAACAAACCAAAAAACCACATTCCGGCAAAAAAAGTAAAGAAATTCCTGCCGGGTACGGCTTGTAATATGGATAATCCTTTGCTATAATTGATAAAACCTGTGATTTTTAAGGGAACGATTTGTAAGGAGAGCGCAGCTTATGAGAACGGAACAGCTGTTAAACAGCGCCTGGGAATTTACCGACATGGACGGCACTGTCCAGCCGGTGGATCTCCCCCATACCTGGAACGCCAGGGACGGCCAGGATGGCGGCAATGACTACCGCCGGGGCACGTGCTTTTATGAAAAAACCTTTGCCTGCCCGGAGTTTGACCGGCAGAGCCAGCGGATCTACCTGGAATTTGCCGGTGTCAACGCCTCCGCGCAGGTAACCCTCAACGGCCAGGCTGTCCTGTCTCACGACGGCGGTTATTCCACCTTCCGGGCGGATATCACCGATGCTTTGCAGGAGGAGAACCACCTGAAGGTGGCGGCAGACAACTCTGTCAACGACCGGGTGTACCCCCAGAAGGCGGACTTTACCTTCTATGGCGGCATTTACCGGGATGTGAAGCTGATCACCGTCCATAAGGACCATTTTGATATGGACTATTACGGCGGCCCGGGAATCGCGGTGTCTGCCACGGTGGAGGGAACTTCCGGAAAGGTGCGGGTGCGCACCTGGCATAACGCAAAGGAAGCCCAGGTCCAGGTAAGCCTGCGCAACGCGGAGGGACAGACCGTTGCCTCCGGCACCGGCACGGACCTGAGCCTTACCATTGACAATGTCCACCTGTGGGACGGTCTGGAGGACCCCTACCTGTATACCTGCACTGCCACTTTGGAGGTGGATTCCCAGCCGGTGGACCGGATCAGCACTGCTTTTGGTGTGCGGACCTTCCGGGTAGACCCCAAGGAGGGCTTCTTCCTCAACGGCCGGAGCTATCCGCTCCACGGTGTCTCCCGGCATCAGGACCGGAAGGGGCTGGGCAATGCCCTGACAAAAGCCCATCATGACGAGGATATGGCACTGATCCGGGAGCTGGGCGCCAATACCATCCGCCTTGCCCATTATCAGCACGATCAGTATTTTTACGATCTTTGCGACCGGTACGGCATGGTGGTTTGGGCAGAGATCCCCTATATTTCCGAGCATATGCCCAATGGCCGGGAAAACACGGTCAGCCAGATGAAGGAGCTGATCGTGCAGAATTACAACCATCCCAGCATCGTCACCTGGGGTCTTTCCAACGAGATCACCATCTCCACCAAGGACAAAAAGGACATGCTGGACAACCACAGAATGCTCAACGACCTGGTCCACCAAATGGACCCGGACCGGCCCACCTCCCTGGCCTGCTACGCGGTGTGCGGACCGTTCAACAAGGTGGCGCACATTTCTGACATTGTCAGCTGGAATCTGTACCTGGGCTGGTATGTGCCGGGTCTGTTCCTCAATGACCTTTGGATCGACTTTTTCCACTGGAAGTACCCGAACCGCTGCCTGGGCTATTCGGAGTACGGCTGTGAGGGTATGCCCAACCTTCATTCCTCCCACCCCCGCCGGGGCGACCATACCGAGGAATACCAGGCCATTTACCACGAATATATGCTCAAATGCTTCGAAAAGCGACCTTTTATGTGGGCAAATCATATCTGGAATATGTTTGATTTTGCGGCGGACGCCCGGAATCAGGGTGGAGAGCCGGGCATGAACCATAAGGGCCTGGTGACCTTTGACCGTCAGGTGAAAAAGGACAGCTTCTACCTCTACAAGGCCCACTGGAATCCCCAGCCCATGATCCACATTGCCGGCAAGCGCTATGCCTACCGCCCGGAGAAGGTCACCACGGTGAAGGTCTATACCAACTGCCCGGAGGTGACCCTCTATGCCGACGGCAAGCCCGTAGGCAGCAAGTCCGGGGGCAAGGTGCTGACCTTCCGGGTGACCCTTGGGGAGAACACCCGGCTGGAGGCGGTGTGCGCAGATGTCCGGGATGAAGCGGTGCTGCATTTTACCCCGGACCCCCTGAGCTCTTATAAGCTCAATAAGAAAATTGCCGGCGGCGGCAACTGGACCTGAGCGCCCCCATGGAAGGAGAATGAATCATGAATGAAAACGGCGGCATGAACCGCGCCAAATTTTACCAGCTTGCGCTGTTTCCCATGAATAACGGCGCCACCAATGTGTATTATGTGTTGATCCTTACCTATATTGCCACCTTCGGCAATGCGGTACTGGGCATAGCCATGGTCTTTGCCTCTGCCATGGTCACCGGAATGCGGGTGTTCGATGCCATTACCGACCCCATCATCGGTGCGCTGATGGACAAGACCAACGGCAAATTCGGCAAATTCCGGCCCTTCATGGTGCTGGGCAATCTCGTAATGGCGGTTTCCGTTATTGTTTTGTACATGGTCACGCCTCTGATCCCCGGGGATATGGTGTGGCTGCGCTATACCGCGTTTATTGTTTTGTACGCGGTTTGGGTCATTGGCTATACCTTCCAGACCTCGGTGACCCGGTCTGCCCAGGCGGTGCTGACCAACGACCCCAAGCAGCGTCCGCTTTTTACAATTTTCAACACCATCGGCTCTTTGGCAGGCATGGGCGCCATGCAGTTTTTGGCACCGATCCTGCGCTCCGGTGTGGGTGACTATAATAGTGCCGATTTCTACGCGGTGTTTACCCCCATCGGCATCGTGATCTCCGTGGTGCTGACGGTGCTGGCAGTGATCGGCATTTGGGAGAAGGATAACGAGAAATACTTCGGTCTTGGAAGCGGCAAGCAGGAGAAGGTAAAGCTTTCCGAATATGTAAGCATCATCAAGAACAACAAGCCTCTGCAGCGGCTGATGGTTGCCGGTGGCGGATGCAAATTGGCCTTGAGTATCGCCACAAATCTCACGGTGCTGTGCATGCTTTACGGCTGCATGATGGGCAACTATGACAACCTGTACCTGCCTATGATGGTGGTGGGCTATGTGTTCTCCGTGCCCTTCTTCCTGCTGACGGTGCGCACCTCTCAGAAGCACGGTCAGAAGCGGTCTTTGATGACCTATGTGGCGGTGGCGCTGGTGTGCTATGTGGGTGTTTTGGCGCTGCTGCTTCTGTGGAAGCAGGGAGTACCCGGCATGAACCTCAGCGTCTATGAGGGCAAGCTTTTTGGCGAGGGCTTCCATATCTCCATCAATTTGTACACAGTTTTGTTTATTCTATTTTTCGGTGTGGGCTACGGCGCGTACTATGCCACGGCGGATATGCCCATCCCCATGGTTGCCGACTGTGCCGACTATGAGACCTACCGCTCCGGCAAGTTTATCCCCGGCATTATGGGAACGCTGTTTTCCCTGGTGGATAAGCTGGTATCCTCTCTGTCTGCCACGGTGGTGGGCATTGCGGTCAGCTGCATTGGTCTGGAGGTGCTGCCCACAGCGGAAAGTCCCTATGTGCCCGGTATGAATTGGGTTGTGATCGTGCTGTTCTGCCTGATCCCCATGGTGGCATGGGTACTGACGCTGCTGGCCATGTGGGGCTACGAGCTGGACGGCAAGCGGGTCAAGACCATCCAGGCGGTGAATGCTGCCCGGAAAGCGGCCATTGCCGCCGGCATGAGCCAGGAAGAGGCCATGCGGACCATCCACGACGAAACGGTCTGAAAAGTTTAAAAACCCAACAAAAATCCGCTTGGGAAACCTCCCAGGCGGATTTTTACATAAAAAACGCCATTTTTTGCGATCACCAATGTAGGGGAGGGTCTCCGCGCCCTCCCGTAAACCGCACCGGTTATACCCACCCGGCTCGTTCGATGCACCGCACCTATGTAGGGGAGGGTCTCCGCGCCCTCCCGTAAACCGCACCGATTATACCCACCCGGTCCGTTCGATGCACCGCACCCATGTAGGGGAGGGTCTCCGCGCCCTCCCGAAAAGTCATCGAAAACAACCTGATATGATTACCCGCTACACCCTACGGTGAATAAAAACAATCAACTTCCCATTTTTGAGGATTTCCATCAATGTAATTCCAAATTTTGAGGTAATCCTGCTTACCCCGAATGATATGATCGTGGAATGATCGCTGCCAAAGTGTGCTGCCATATTGGCTGGTAGTGAAAGATTTAAAGCGCCCGATCACATCCTGCACGGGTACGGGCGGGTCTCCGTGCTTGCCCGTATGTACTGCAATGATCATGTGCACATGGTTGGGCATAATAACATATTTATCAACGCAGATACCGTCGTTGTGGGTGTCAATAAAAGCGATAGCGTTATCTACAATTTTACCGATTGCGGTAAGCCGTACCAGCGGGAGGGCGCAGAGACCCTCCCCTACGATGTCGCATAAAACATTCTGCTTATGGTGGGTACAAATGGTTATGAAATAATAGCCGTTTTGGCTGTAATCGTAATTTGGAAGTCGGGTGGGTTTTCGTTTCGGTAGTTCCATAAAATATCACCAAAAAAATTTTACCATAACGACCTGCAGTTTTCAACACCCCAACAACCGGTGTCCGCATACCCCACCGGTTATACCCACCCGGTACGCTCGATGCACCGCACCCATGTAGGGGAGGGTCTCCGCGCCCTCCCGTAAACCGCACCAGTTATACCCACCCGGTCCGTTCGATCCACCGCACCTATGTAGGGGAGGGTCTCCGCGCCCTCCCGTAAACCGCACCGATTACACGCACCCGGCTTGTTCGATGCACCGCACCTATGTAGGGGAGGGTCTCCGCGCCCTCCCGTAAACCGCATCGGTTATACCAACCCGGGTGCGTTCGATGCACCGCCCCTACATTCCGGTTATGGGGAATTTCCGATATATCGGAATCGTAGGGCGGGGGGATCTGTTCGTGTGTGGTGGAATTTTTGTGTATCCGGGGGCATTCAAATTTACCCGGGGGGGGTACTATATGTTGTGTTTGTGGGGGTTGATCCCAACAACGGAAAGTATTTCTAACAAAATTACCT
The DNA here is from genome assembly GCA_045531815.1 of Faecousia sp. Taxonomy (GTDB): domain Bacteria; phylum Bacillota; class Clostridia; order Oscillospirales; family Oscillospiraceae; genus Faecousia. The sequence continues at coordinate 21,042 of JAZSER010000042.1, forward strand.
GTCAAAATATGTAAAAATTGCCGAAATAGCTGCATTTTCCAAGATTCAACCCCAATCGATATTGACTTTTCCTTATTATAGATGTAAAATATACACGGATTATTTTACCCTGGGGGTAGTCTACCCTTTTTGAGCGCAGCCGCCATTGCGCCCGGGAAGCGGCCCTGTCCCCCTGTGAAATAACCCCGCCTGATTTTTAAGGCCTTCCTGCCGTCCCTGCCGCCATGGGCCGCGCCGAAGGGCTGCGTGAAAACAGGCCATTTCCGAATACAGCCCTGCTTGCTGCCATGCGTTCGTTGATCGAGCCGCGGTAGCAGCCATCAGCCGCCGTGGTGGCGGTGAGCGGGACTGTATCCGGGCAACGCACCTCTGGCTGGGGTGCACCGCCGGTGATCCGGCAAAATCCCCGCCTGCGCCTGCAGGCAAAAGCTCCAATCAAAATTTGTAAGGAGGACAATGAAGAATGGAGAATATTGGTAAACGGCTGCTTAGTCTTGCAATCGTGCTGGTCATGGTTCTGTCCATGTTCCCGGCCAACGCATTGCAGGTATATGCAGATGATGCCGCTGCGGACCAGTCTACTGCCCCTGCGGTAGAGATCCCGGACCGCGTGGACTGGATTCCGGTGACTCAGGAAACCTTATCTGCGGTTTCTGATATCGACGATGGATACTATGTCCTGATGAGCGACATCGAACTTTCAGAAGAGATCACGCTCACCAACAAGAATGTAGTGATCGACCTGAACGGCAAAACGATTTCCTCTGCGGAAGGCGTAAACTGTCGTGCATTCTACATCAACGGTGGCTCTGTCACCCTGATGAACGGTACGATCAGCATGCCCGGTCAAGCCGCAGAGAATGGTGGCTTACTGTATGTCTTGGGCGGTGCTACAGTGCGCCTGCAGGATATGACCGTCACCAAGGACAACCTGGCTTCCAGCGAAAGCGGTGCAGTTGGTTATATCAGCGGATCTACGCTGATCATCGATGGAGACACCACCATTACCGGTGCCGCAGAAGGCTACGAATGGAACATGGGCGGATGTTTCTATATTGCAGGTGCATCCAGGGTCTATATGTACGACGGTAAGATCACCGGCGGCCATACGACCGGCTTTTCTGGCAACCTGCACGTCAGAGACACTTCCCGTTTATACATGTATGGTGGCAAGATCACCAACGGCTATGCGGGGAGCGCCGGCGGTAATGTCAATATCCGCAATACTGCAGAGTTCCATATGTATGGCGGTGAGATTTCCGGCGGTATCGCAGCCAATGGCGGTAACATTGCAACAGGTAATACCGGCAAGGTCTATATCCATGACGGCACTGTGAAGGACGGCAAGGGAAAAACCACCACGTCCTACTCCGGCGGTAATGTTTATCTCGGTGGTGACGGAAACGATATTGCGGCGGGCAAGTACTCCGCGCTCTATGTATATGGTGGAACCATCGAACAAACCGACAATACGGCTTCCCAGGTTGCATATGGCGCCAATATTGCCACGAGTGATGACCAAAACATTGTTTTTGTATATGGCGGCAATATTACCGGCGGTTATGCGAGCACCGGTGGCGGCAGCGTATACATTGCTGGAGATAGCCAGCTGCATATCTATGGCGGCACCATCTCCGGCGGCAAAGCGAAAAACGGCGGTCTTGTATATGTTGAGGGAAACGGCATCGTAAAAATGTACGATGGCACGCTTGAAAACGGTCTCTCCGGTGGTTTTGGCAGCAATATCTATTTGGCGGGGGCTGCTGACTTCGAACTGTTTAACGGTGAAGTTAAGAATGGTACTCTTATAGATCCTACGTCGGATGCAACTGCCCGCGGCGGCGGTTTCTATCTGATAGATACTGCCCAGCTTCGGATGTATGGCGGCTTGATCGAAAACGGAGCAATGAGTGCAGGAACCCTGAGAGGCCATTGCGTTGCAGTTTATACAAAGGGCGCGGCTGCCAGACTCTATGGTGGCGAAATTAAGGTTACAGGCGGTAAAAATACTACTTATCTGGTCTATGCTAGGTACAAAAATGGTAGTGAGTATCCTTGTTATCTGTATGAGGGCATCACTATTAATGCATCTCCTGCTAATACTGCATCAACTGGTGGTTATACTGACTACAGAACGGCAGATTGCGGCGGCACTGAGCATGAAGGGTCTGCTACGACCGTTGCAAGAAGCTGCGAAACACCTGGATACACATCCTATACATGTGATGTTTGCGGCACCTGGTGCAAGCTGACTACGGGCGAAGAGACACCGAGCGCTCACACCGCGACGCAGACACCTCTCACAGGACATTGCGCAGTTGTGGGATACACAACAAACACCTGTTCTGTGTGCAATCAAAGCTGGACAACTGCTCCGGCAACTAAAACTGCGCACAGCTTCAAAACGACGGAATATACTCTTACCTGTGAAAGCATGGGTTATACAGAGACCAAGTGTGAAAACTGTGAGTATGTGCGCTACAGCAACTTCAAAAATGCCATTGGGCATAATGTGGAGTTCGTTACCCACTATCCGAGCAGAGAGAATCCCGGTTTGGTGTACCAAAGCGGAATCTGTGAGAACTGCGAAGAAGAGTTGAAAGTAACGTATCCCAAAGTCGTGGCAGTAAGCGAAACCAATCCGACCTGGTCTTTGGACAGTGTGGGGTTAGGCGACAACGATGTACCGGTCCTTACATCTGTGCAGGACGGCAGATACTACCGGATCCAATTGAGCAACATGGACAAGGTAGCAACTACCCACTTCAGCCTGGAGCTGTGGGATGGCGACAATAAGCTGTGTACCGTTGTGCGCAGTGGCAAGATGCCCACAAATACCGGGACTTACCCTGTTTATGTGGAGCTGTTCAGCAACCATATCAACTGGAACACCACATGGGAAGCTGCTTACGAATCCATTGAGGCTAAAAAGGCAGCAAACCCGGATACTATTGTAATTTACTACCAGGATTGCCAGGAAGGCGAAGAGATTTATCAGGTAGTCAATATCACCAACAACCTTTGGCAGGAAAACAATATTTGGGAGCATAACTATGTGACAGATTTTGACCAGCTGCCGAAGGGTGAAGCTTCCTGGTACTTGAAGAGTGAAGCAACCTGTGAAGCAGGAACAACATATTATCGTTTCTGCAGCCATTGTGGACACACAGACAGGGAGACCTTCGAGCAGGATGATAAGCTGGAGCACAGCTACACCGGTGAAAACAATGTGTGTGTCAACGGCTGTAACCAGACCGTCTGCGAGAATAATGGTCACACCGAGAAGATTGTTCCCGGCAAGGCAGCAACCTGCACCGAAACCGGTTTGACAGAGGGCAAGGTTTGCTCCGTCTGTGGCGAAGTTCTGGTTGCACAGGAAGAGGTTGTAGCAACAGGTCATAGCTACACCAGCGAGGTAACGAAAGCCGCTACCTGTACCGAAACGGGTGTTAAAACATACACTTGCGGTGCTTGCGGTGACAGCTATACGGAAGATATCAGTAAGATTCCTCACAATTATAGCGCGTCTGTTACAGCACCTACCTGTACAGCTGGTGGCTACACCACCTATACCTGTGGTGCTTGTGAAGATACCTATATGACAGATATGACGGATCCTTCCGGTCACGATTACACAACCGTTGTGACCGCACCCACCTGTACAGAACAGGGCTATACCACATATACATGTTCTGCTTGTGGCGATACCTATCAAGCTAACTTCGTTGAGGAAAACGGACATAATTATCAGGGTGTTGTCACTACACCGCCTGAATGTGAGAAAACAGGCGAGAAGACCTACACCTGTAGTGACTGTGGCGCCACATATACCGAAGAAATTGCTGCCCTGGGTCACACCGAGGTCGTTGACGCAGCAGTTGCACCTAGCTGCACCGCAACCGGTCTGACAGAAGGCAAGCACTGCTCTACTTGTGGCGAAGTTCTGGTTGCACAGACTGTTGTTGCTGCCCTGGGTCACACCGAGGTTATTGACGCAGCAGTTGCAGCTACCTGTACCGCAACCGGTCTGACAGAAGGCAAGCACTGCGATGTCTGTGGCGAAGTTCTGGTTGCACAGACTGTTGTTGATGCCCTGGGTCATACCGAAGTTATTGACGAGGCTGTTGCACCTACCTGCACCGAAACCGGTCTGACAGAAGGTAAGCACTGCGATGTCTGTGGCGAAGTGATCGTTCAGCAGACTCTTGTCGATGCCCTGGGTCACACCGCAGCAGAGGCAGTGAAGGAAAATGAGGTCGCAGCATCCTGCGGCACGGACGGCTCTTATGATAATGTGGTTTACTGCTCCGTCTGTAATGCAGAGCTGAGCCGTACAAAGGTAACCGTTGAGGCTACCGGCGAACACGTTTACGCTACCGAGAAGGAGCGCGTGGACGCAACCTGTACTGCTGACGGTTATGTGATCATGGCCTGTGGCTGTGGCGCAGAGCAGAAGACCGTCATTGAAGCCAAGGGTCATACCGAGGTTATTGACGAGGCTGTTGCACCTACCTGCACCGAAACCGGTCTGACAGAAGGCAAGCACTGTTCTGTCTGTGACGAAGTTCTGGTTGCACAGGAAACTGTCGATGCCCTGGGTCACACGGAAGAGACCATTACAGGCAAGCTGCCCACCTGCACCGACGCCGGCCTGACAGAAGGCAAGAAGTGTACTGTCTGCGGTGAAGTGACTGTTGCACAGGAAGAGATCCCTGCAGCCGGCCACACCGAAGGCGAAGCAGTTATTGAAAACAAGTACGAGGCAACCTGTGCTAAGGGCGGCTCCTACGAAGAAGTCGTTTACTGTACTGTCTGTAATGCAGAGATCAGCCGTGTTAAGAAGAACATCGAAGCAACCGGCAACCACGATTACCAGCAGGGAACCTATGTCAATCCTACCACTGAGGCAGACGGCTACTGGCCTTACACCTGCTCTGTATGTGGCGACACCTACAAGACAATTGCCGAGAACACGCGTCTGCATGTCAGCGTTCCCACGGTCACCCCTGATGAGATCAAGGACAAGATCGTGACCGAGGATGAAGAACTGACCGTTGACGATATCAACACTATTATTAATAATGTTGTTCATGGCAACGAGGCAGTTAAGGAAAAGGAAATCTTCGGTGACGAGGATAATAAGACTGTCATCGATCAAATGAAGCAGGATCATCCTGAGCTGGCTGATAAGGAGCCTGTGCTCCACATCACCCTCACCGGCATGGGCATCAAGAAGCATGGCGAAGGCCATCGCGCCCACAGATTGGTCTTTGATGTCACTCCCAAGCTGGGCGATACGAAGATCCAGGGCCTGGTAAATGATCTGATCTTCCACCTGCCCATTGACGACAGCACTCCCGACTCCGTAAAGTTCGCTTATGTGTACCATGAGGGTGCATTCCTGGGTCAGTACGAGATCCAGGTGGACGGCGAGGGCCACCACTATGTTGAGGTCCACTCCAAGAACTTCAGTGAGTTCGTGGTGGAGACCGATCATACCCATGAGTACACCTACACCTCCAACAACGATGGCACCCATGCCATCGGCTGTAAGAGCTGTGACTACACCGAAAGCGGCACCTGTGACACCACCGGCGAAAACGGCGCTTGCTCCAAGTGCGGTTACAAGGCCGAGGCACCCAAGACCTTCGTCGCAGAAGTGAACGGCACTCAGTACGAGTCCCTGGAAGAGGCATTCGCTGCAGCTGCCGAGGGCGAGACCATCAAGCTGCTGGCTGATGCAACACCTGTGCTGAAGAGTCAGAGCGCCATCACCAAGGCAGCTGTGATCGACCTGAACGGCAACACACTGACCCTGACTGAGGACGATCTGTACTTCGGCACCACTACCTTCCAGAACGGTGAAATTGTTGTGGATCCTTCTGTAAAGGCAAGCACCGCAGTGTTCTGGATGTTCGCAAATCAGACCCTGACCTTTGACGATGTCAAGCTGGTTGCTACCGGTGTTACCGGTACTTACCTGATCGGTCTGGAGGGCGGCGCAAATCTGAACCTGAAGGATTCTGAGATCGTAATTGACAACGAATCCACCACCGAACTGATTGCTGCGGTTGCAGACAACGGCAGCGGCAGTACTGTGATCGACAACTCCAAGGTCACTGTTAACAACATCAACGGTCGCGGCTTCCTGGGCGGTAACTACACAGTTAAGAACGGCTCTGAGATCACTGCTTCCGGTGTTAAGGCTGGCTTCTATATCCGGGCAAATCAGAGCTTGAGCATTGAGGATACCTCCTCTGTTTCCGTCAGCAACCTGATCGACGGCAAGACAGACGGTATCTACCTGGTAGATGAGACCGCTACCTACACCAAGGCAGACACCGCTACCGTCAATTCCACCGTCACCAGCTTCGCGACCTACGTCGCAGAAGTGAACGGCACCGGTTATGAGAACCTGCAGGATGCCATCGATGCAGCTGCCAACGGCGGCACAGTGACCATCCTGGCTGACATGGAGCTGGCAAGCGATCTGGCAGACGCCGGAAAGGGTCTGTTCAACATCGCAGCCGATCAGAAGGTCACCATCGATCTGAACGGCAAGACCATCAATGTTACCGATAATTCTACCGGCAACTTCATCGTGTTCTATAGCTACGGTGAGCTGACCATCAAGAACGGTACTGTTAACCTGACCGCTACCAATAACCGCGCATGGAATGCACAGTCCACCATCATTCTGAACCGTGGTGGCATTCTGAATGTGGAAAGCGGTACTTACACCCACAATGGCGGCACCGACATGGCATTTGTCCTGGACAACAGCGGCAACTGGTATGGCGATGCTACCACCAACATCACCGACGGCACTCTGGTCTCCAGCTATACGGCAATCCGTAACCGCATGGAGCAGAACTCCCACGGCTATAGCGGCACTGCTTACCTGAATATCTCCGGCGGTTCCATCACCGGCACCACCAGCGCTATCTGGGCACAGGCTGCTTCCACCTCTGCTACTGCACCCGCAACCGGTGAGATCACCATCTCCGGCGGCAATATCGGTGTAGTCAACACTGCCCGCTCCAGCGGCGCTGTCAGCATGACCACCATTTCCGGCGGTACTGTTGAAAAATTCAAGGGCGAGGTCGGCGAGCTGACCGTCACCGGCGGCACTGTGCAGAGCGTTGAGATCCTCACCGCAGAAGGCGCAGCTGCTGACTATGTAGTCACCGACTCCGGTCTGTACGCACAGGCTGCTGCAAAGATCGGCACTACCTGCTATGCAACCGTGGCTAAGGCCATCGCAGCTGCACAGGATGGCGATACGGTTACCATCCTGCCCGGTGAATACGACGCCATCAACATCAGCAATAAGAACATTACCATCCAGGGTACTGTAGGCGACAACGGCGAATTGCTCACCACCATCTCCGGCGGCAATCCTGCAATTACCGGTCACGGCTTCAACGGTACCATCAAGGACCTGAAGATCGCGGATGCATGGAAGGTCATGTATGCAGAGCCCGCTGGCAACATTACCGTGGATAACGTTTATGTCACCGGTTGTACCTACGGCTTCCACCTTGTGGCTTACTCCCAGGGCCTCACCTGGACCATTCAGAACAGCTACATGGATCTGCGTTGGGCGAACTCCTTCGGTGTACACCAAGAAGGAGATGCAGCAATCGTCGTTAAGGGCAATAAGTTTGAATCCACCAATCCCTATTATCCCGACTACGGCGCACTGGCAGTGAACTCCTTCCTGCCCAATGTAACTGTCGAAGAGAATGTCTTCGGTGCAGGCGCTAAGATCTACATCGACAAGTCTGTAACCGATACTTCTAAGATCAGCATTTCCAAGAACTATCACAAAGACGGCTATCAAAATGCATTTGCTGACGATGCTGACGGCGTGAAGGTTGAGATCGACAGCTACTACAGGAACGAAGATCTTACAGATCTTGTGGTCCTTCCCAAGGGCAACGACTTCACCGGCTACACCCGTGGCGACGCCATCTGGGGCGAAGTCTGGGGCAATGCTTCCGAGAGCTTTGTGATCAAGGTTCTGGATGCTGACGGCAATGAAATGGGCACCACCAGCCTGAACAACATTGACGGCATCATCGACGGCGATGTAAACGTCACCTGGAGCATCAAGCTGGATGCAGCTTCCAATACCGATGAGTACTGGACCATGAACTGGACCACCGCTCCCAGCCTGACCACTGCTCCTGCAAAGGT
>JAZSER010000026.1:0-5560 GCA_045531815.1 Faecousia sp.
TCGCTGGATCCACCGCCCCTACATTCCGGTTACGGGGAATTTCCGATATATCGGAATCGTAGGGCGGGGGCTTGCTCCCGCCGGTGATTTTGGAACAAAATCACATTGCGCAAGCAATCATTTTCTTCGAAAATCCGGAAAATAAGGACATTTTCCGGCGGCGGGAGCAAGCCCCCGCCCTACGCCCGCAAACCGCACCCCTTGTCATCCCGAGGGTAGCCGAGGGATCTCATGCAATATCCGCAGTTTGATCCTCCGCGTCCTTCCCTTGGTCGGGATGACAGACTTTAAGGTGACCGGGCTGGGCTTCTGCGGAAAAAATCGCAACGCAAATGCATTTTGGGGCTATGAATTTGCTTTGGAATTTGGTAGAATATGGGAAACAGAAAACCAAAGGAGCTGTACTATGGATACCCTTTTGATCATGTTAAAAAATGTTATTATCTTTGTTTTGCTTGCCATTCCCGGCTATCTGCTGGTCCGGGGCAAGCTGCTGGACCAAAAGGGCTCCGGCATCGTCTCCAAGCTGCTGACCTATGTGGGCATGCCCTTCATGATCCTGTCCAGCACCCTGAAGCTGGAATTCAGCGGAGAATTTACCAAATCCATCCTGATCACCGGTGTCATCGGTGCGCTGTTTGTGATGGGCATGTTTGTTAGCTGCAGCCTGCTGGTCTGCCGGGAGAATGACGAAAAGCGCAAGGGCATGATGCGCTTCTGCATCACCTTCGCCAACAATGGCTTCATCGGCATCCCCCTGGCACTGGCGGTGTTTGGTCCGGAATCCCCCATCAATGCCTATCTCATCGTGCTGAACATTCTGAACAATGTGCTGATGTTCACCCTGGGTGCTTATCTGATCTCCGGTGACAAAAATGCCATCAATCTGAAAAAGGCACTGATGAACCCGGTGCTCATTGCCTTTTTGGTGGGCATCGCGCTGAATCTTGTTGGTGTTGCCAAGGCAGTGCCGGAGGTCCAGCGCTACAGCGATTACTTCAGCGGCATCGTCACACCCCTTTCCATGGTGGTTCTGGGCATGAAGCTGGCGGGCATCCAGATGAAGAAGCTGTTTTCTTCCTGGCGGATGTACTATGTGTCCGCAGCCCGACTGGTGCTCTACCCGGTGATCGGCGTGGCTGTGATGCTGGTGCTGCAGCTGATCCCCTTCCTGTCCATCGGCGCAGATGCGGTTATCGGCTTCTTCATTGCCTTTGCGATGCCCACTGCCGGCCTTGCCTCTGCCTTCTCCGATCAGTACAACGGTGACACGGAAAACGCGGTGATCTTCACCCTGGGAACCACCATTTTGTCGGTGGCCACCATTCCGGTGCTTTACTGGCTGCTGCGGATGATTGTCTGATCTGCAAACAAAAAGGGGTTGTCTCAAAATGAATGAGACAACCCCAAATTGCATATTTATGTGTAGGGAACGGCCTGTGTGCCGTTCCTAAGTGTATTTTTGGAACTAATTTTCGGAATGACACATAGGTCATTCCCTACATATGCATTTTGAGACACCCTCTTATTCTTATTGTTAGCGTTTGGATCTGCGGTTTCCCTGGGCATCGTATGCCCGGAAGACCAGGACATTGACACCGATCCATGCGATGAGCGTCAGCACCAGCTCCACGATCACGCAGATAAACACCGTATTTGCCATGGCCAAAGCGTCCTCGGCATTGAAGAAGATGCTGATAATGCCTATGACCAGGGTCATGCCGCCGCCCAGCACCATATAGAACATGCCTGCCAGCTTCTGGGCAAATTGCCAGGCCTCCACACTGCCCATGGTCAGGTAGGTGCGGAAACCGGCCTTGTGATTGGCTTCCTTGGGGGGCAGGAAATAATACCAAAGCCCCAGCGCCAAAAGCACCAGCGGACCGGCAAGGACTGCCAACCGGGCAAAGCCCTCCAGACCGGACATAAACTTGCCCATTTCCGGAAGCATTTCGGCAATGTCCATACTTTTAAAGAAGGAAAGGATCTTATCCATGCTGCAGACTCCTTACTTTTCTTTCAGGAATGTACGGATCTCCTGAATAAACTCGTTCACATTCTGGAACCGGCGGTACACCGATGCAAACCGGATGTATGCCACTTCGTCCAGGGGCTTGATGCGTTCCATGACCATCTCACCGATGCGGTCGGTGCTGACCTCCCGCTCCAGGGAATTCTGAATGGCCTGCTCGATCTCGGTGGTGATCCGGTCCAGATCCGCAGTTTCCACCTGCCGCTTGTCAAAGGCGCGCACCATGCTCTGCATGATCTTGTTCCGATCAAAGGCCTGGCGGGAACCGTCCCGCTTGACCACGATAATGGGAAGGCTCTCCACCACCTCATAGGTGGTAAACCGGCGCTGACAGGCAAGACACTCACGGCGGCGGCGAATGCTCAAACCGTCCTCAGAGTGGCGGGAATCCACGACCTTGCTTTCCTGATCGCCGCAAAACGGACATTTCATGGGAAATCAACTCCCTTTCCAGTAGTTTCCGGTCTATTATATCAAATATTCACTCCACTGTCCAGTTTTTTTTCCCTCTTGCCTTTCCGGTGGGAAGAATGTACAATAGAAGCGATTTCAGTTATCCGGGAGGTACATGATGAAACGAAAGATCCTGTATGCCCTTTGGCTGTGGGCGTGGCTGCTGTGCGCGCTGCTGGGCCATATGCAAAGTGAAGATACTGCCCAGCCCGTTGCCCTGGCGGTCCTGGGCCTTGCCAGCTTTTTGCCTGGGGTCTTTCTGCTGACCGACGCGGTGAAAAAGGGAAACCGGAAGGGGCTTTTGACAGTACGCTGTCTGAGCTTTTCTTCCCTGGCACTGACAGCAGTGGTGTTTGTTGCCAATATTCTGAGCGTCAGCGCCTCTGAGGGGGTGGGCAACTTCCTGTATGAAGTGCTGTTATTCGTGTCCTCCCCCATGGCCTGTATTCAGATAGAGCCTTTGAGCGTGTTTCTCTGGGCCTGCCTGTTCAGTGCGACCTTCGTGGTGGGCAAGAAGCGTTAAGTTTCCGGATCAAAGAGAATAACTGTGTGGTAGGTGCCCTGGCATTGCGTTGCCAGGGCGCTGTTTATTTGCTGACGGAGGGCATCGGTGTTGTCCATAAGATCCCGGGGCGTGACCACATCGAAGATCAGATTGGAGAAGGCCTTGCCCTGGACCATGCGAAAATCGTGAAGGGAGAGCCGGGGGTCGATGTCCTGCAGGATCTGCGTTACCAGTGCCTGCATCTGATTCAGCACCGGGTCATCCGTGACCACCGGGTCGTAATGGATCACCAGATGGACATTGTGCCGCTCCAGGCAGGTGCGCTCCATGCCGTCGATGATCTCATGGCACACCAGAGGGTCCTCCCGCTGATCCATTTCCACATGGATGCTGGCAAACCGCTGCCCCGGACCGTAATCATGGACCATCAGATCGTGATAACCCAGCACCAGGTCATTGCCGGTGACGGTATCCTCGATGAGCTTGCGCAGCTCCGGGCTGGCGGCCTCCCCCAGCAGGGGGCTCACCGTCTGCTTCACCAGAGCAGCACCGCTGTAGAGAATAAAGCCGGCAACTCCCAGGGCGGCATATCCGTCGATCTGCCAGCTGGTGAGCTTTTCTGTAAGGGTCGCCAGCAGCACCGCACCGGTGGTCAGAACATCGTTGCGGCAATCTGCTGCCGTTGCCAGCAGGGTGGTGGAGTCAATGCGCCTGCCGGCTTTGCGGTTCAGGAAGAAAAGCCCCAGCTTCAGCACCATTGCCCCTACCAGCACGACGATCAACGGAAGGGAGACCTCCGTGGGCGCGGGGTGCAGGATCTTGTCAAAGGCGGACTTTGCCAGCTCCACACCGATCACCAGGATCAGCACAGCCACTGCCAAAGCGGACAGATATTCATACCGGGCGTGTCCGTAGGGATGGTGGCTGTCGGCAGGCTTGCCCGCCAGCTTAAACCCGACGAGGGTCACCACCGAGCTGGCAGCGTCCGACAGGTTGTTCATAGCGTCGGCCACCACAGATACCGACCCGGTGACCAGGCCCACCAAAAGCTTGGCGGCAAACAGCACGGCATTGCAGCCGATGCCCAGGACACCGGTGAGCTTGCCGGCTGCGGCCCGCTCCCGGGGGTCGGAGATGACGGCTTTGCCGGAGAGGATTTTTTGCAGGATATTCAAAGGATCATTCCCTCCTTTTCGGGGAATTCCGAATTTTTTGGAACTCTACCACCGGTAGAGAGGCGAATTCTACCCCGGAGAGCCAACGAAAAAGGTTTTTCTCCGAAACGGGGGTGACAATTGCGCCGCGGATGTGTATAATGGTTTGTGTACCGGCGAACTTATTATAATCCATATTTGATTCGTTGTCCAGTTTTACGTAAGGAGAACATTACATGAGCTATACTGTGATTACCGATACCTGCTGTGACTATCCCGCCCATATGTACCAGGAGCTGGACCTGAAGGTGGTCCCTCTGTCCGTGATGTACAAGGGCAAGCACTACAGTGAATATAGTGAGCGCTGGCTGAAGGAGCTGTTTGAGGGCCTGCGCCAGGGAGAGACCAGCTCTACCTCTGCCGTGAATCCCGAGGGCTGGGCAACGGCCATCGAGCCGGTGCTGCAGGAGGGAAAGGACGCACTGGTGCTGGTATTCTCTTCCGGTCTCAGCACCACCTATCAGTCTGCTGTCATTGCGGCCAATGAGCTGATGGAAAAGTATCCCCAGCGCAAGGTCAATGTGGTGGATACCCTGTGCGCCTCTTTGGGACAGGGCTTGTTTGTCTGGTATGCCTGCAAGAAGCGGGATGAGGGACTTTCCCTGGAGGAGCTTACTGCCTGGTGCGAGGAAAATAAGCTGCACCTGTGCCACTGGTTTACTGTGGACGATCTGATGTACCTGAAGCGGGGCGGCCGTGTCAGTGCAGCCACTGCCCTGGTGGGCACCATGCTGCAGATCAAGCCTGTGCTCCATGTGGATGACGAGGGCCACCTGATCAATGTAGGAAAGGTCCGGGGGCGGAAGGCCTCCATCGAGGCGCTGGCCAAGAAAATGGGAGAGACAGCCCTGCCCGGAGAAAATGACACGGTGTTTATCTGCCATGGCGATTGCATGGAGGACGCCCAGTATCTGGAAAAGCTGGTGAAGGAAAAATACGGTGTCAAGAATGTGCTGATCTATTATGTGGGCGCGGTGATCGGATCTCATTCCGGCCCGGGCACACTGGCCCTGTTCTACCTGGGCGAGCACCGCTAAGAAAAATCCGTATCCCCTGGGGACGATCTGTGATCGTCCCCTTTTTTATCCCCCGGTTTGTTTGACGCACCGCACCCAATGTAGGGGCGGCAACCTTGCCGCCCGCCCGGTCTGAATACGGGAAATTTCCAATAAAACGCACCGCCCATGTAGGGGAGGGTCTCTGCGCCCTCCCGCAGCCGCACCGATTATTCCCACCCGGTACGATATTTTATCAGCGTAACGAAAGAAAACCACTCATGCCCGCAGGCATTTCACATGGCGCAGCCATATATCACACGCGAAGCGTATATCACAAATCCGTAAGGATTTATATCAC
>JAZSER010000038.1:0-3570 GCA_045531815.1 Faecousia sp.
CCCTCCCCTACAGTGGGGTTTCGATGGCGCACCTATGTAGGGGAGGGTCTCTGCGCCCTCCCGCTGCCGCACCGATTATACCAACCGGGTGTGTTTATGCCACCGGGTAACGGGAGGGGATGGAACCCCTCCCCTACAGTGGGGTTTCGATGGCGCACCTATGTAGGGGAGGGTCTCTGCGCCCTCCCGCTGCCGCACCGATTATACCAACCGGGTGTGTTTATGCCACCGGGTAACGGGAGGGGATGGAACCCCTCCCCTACAGTCTGGATACGGGAAATTTCCAATAAAACGCCCCTACAATCCGGTTATGGGGAATTTCTGATATGTCGGAATCGTAGGGCGGGGTATGGAACCCCTCATCTACGGTCCGAATACGGAAAATGCCCTTTGTCCCCACCGTTGGCTGGGGGCATTTTGTGCGTTGGTCATTTTTTATAAAAAGCCATTGATTTCAGCCAGTTTTTCTCTTGCTTTTTGTGCGATATTCCTTTATAATGATATCCGGTACGGTATACGCAGGAAAGGAGGCCTCCACCATGGGCGAATTGATCGCTGTTCTGTCCGGCAAGGGCGGAACCGGCAAGACATCTGTTTGCGCCGGATTGGCCTCTGCTTTGGCTCTGCGGGGCGAACGGGTCCTCTGCATCGATTGTGATGTGGGCCTTCGGAATCTGGATATCTCCCTGGGGATCCCGGAGCTCAGCGCCCTTTCCTTCCTGGAGATCAGCGAAGGGGGCTACCAGCTGGACAAAGCCACCTGCCACCCGGTTTACACCAATCTGTTCTTTTTGACCGCACCTGTCAGCTGCCATGCTGACGCGGTGGATTCTTTGGCCTTTGCTTCCATGCTGCAGCAGGCCCGCACCCGGTTCACCTACGTCTTTTTGGACGCACCTGCCGGCATTGACGCAGGGTTTTCCCTGGCCGCCAAGTATGCCGACCGGATCCTGGTGGTCACCGGTGCTGACCCCGCCTCCATTCGGGATGCTCTTCGGGCAGGGGATATGCTGGAGCAGATGGGAAAGCGCAATGTCCGCCTCATTGTCAACCGCATCAACAGCAAGCTTTTTGCTGCCATGGGGCTGACCGTTGACGATATTATGGACCAGGCCGGGCTGCCGCTGCTGGGCATTATCCCGGAGGACAACAATGTGGTCCTGGCCGCAGCCTTCCGTCAGCCGCTGCTGGGCTATACCACCAAGGGCGCTGCAGCTGCCTGCAGACGCATTGCCAAACGCATCCAGGGATTGGCAGTCCCTGTACCCAAGACCCTGAAATAGAAGGAGTGATCTCAGTGAATATTGCATTTTTAGCCCACGACAAGAAGAAGGAGCTGATGGTGCAGTTCTGCACCGCCTACAAAAGCATCCTCTCCCGCCACACCCTTTTTGCCACTGCGACCACCGGACGCCTGATTGCGGATAACACCGGTCTGCCTATCACCCTGCTGCTGTCTCACAAGCAGGGCGGTCACCAGCAGATCAATGCCCGTATTGCTTATAACGAGATCGACCTGGTGCTTCTTTTCACCGATCCCAACACCACAGACCCCTGGGACGACAGCCAGCTCATCGAGACCATCCGCCACTGCGACAAGCAGAATGTACCCATTGCCACCAACCTTGCCAGTGCGGAAATGGCCATTATGGGCCTGCAGCGGGGCGATTTGGATTGGCGCGATATGCTGCACAACAAATCCCGTTTTTGATATGACATTTCAGCCGCCCAGCCTCCCGGCGGGCGGCATTTCTTTGGAAAAGAGGACTTGACTATGGAAAGAATCAAACCCCGTACCCTCTCCGGCTTTATGGAACTGCTGCCCCAAAAGCAGCACAAGCTGGAACAGATGATGCAGATCCTGCGCAATACCTACTCCCTTTACGGCTTTGCTGCCCTGGACACCCCCGCCATTGAGGATGCCCAGATCCTGCTGGCAAAGGGCGGCGGTGAGACCGAAAAGCAGATCTACCGCTTCAACAAAGGTGACAGTGATCTGGCTTTGCGCTTTGACCTGACCGTTCCCCTGGCAAAATATGTTGCACTGCACTATAACGAGCTGGCTTTCCCCTTCCGTCGGTATCAGATCAGCAAGGTCTACCGGGGCGAGCGGGCACAGCGGGGCCGTTTCCGGGAGTTTTACCAGGCCGACATCGATATCATCGGTGACGGCAAGCTGGATATTCTCAACGAGGCAGAGATCCCTGCCATTATTTACCGGGTATTCCGGGGCTTCGGTCTGCAAAGATTCCAGATCCGGGTGAATAACCGCAAGATCCTCAACGGCTTCTATGCCATGCAGGGTCTCAGCGAAAAGAGCGGTGAGATCATGCGCACCGTGGACAAGCTGGACAAGATCGGTGCAGAGAAGGTCCGGGCCATTTTGGTGGAGGATTGCGCCCTCACCGCAGACCAGGCCGACGAGATCCTGAAGTTCATTGCCATCACCGGCAGCAATGCCCAGGTGCTGGAGGCTTTGGCAGGCTACACCGGCAGAAACGAGATCTTCGATGCCGGTCTGCAGGAGCTGCAGGCAGTGACCACCAATCTTTCTGCCTTTGGTGTGCCGGAGGAAAACTTTGCGGTGGATCTGACCATCGCAAGAGGCCTGGATTACTACACCGGCACCGTGTACGAAACCACGCTGCTGGATCACCCGGAGATCGGCTCTGTCTGCTCCGGCGGCCGTTACGACGATCTGGCAGGCTACTACACCGAAAAGCAGCTGCCCGGTGTGGGCATCTCCATCGGTCTGACCCGTCTGTTCTATGTGCTGGACGAGCAGGGTCTGCTGAATCCCGAACTGCCCAGCGCCCCGGCAGATGCCCTGGTGCTGCCCATGATCCAGGATGTGGCACCCGCCGTTTCTCTTGCAGAGCAGCTGCGCAGCAAGGGCGTCCGGGTGCAGCTCTACGGCGAGCAGAAGAAGTTCAAGCAGAAAATGAGCTATGCCGACAAATTGGGTGTGCCCTATGTTGTGCTCCTGGGCGAAGATGAGATCGCTGCCGGCTGCTGCTCTGTGAAGGATATGCGCACCGGCCAGCAGGTGCAGCTGGCACCGCAGGCCGCTGCAGAACACATCCTGTCCGGCCTGGCCGCCAACAACGGCCCCATCATTTTGGAGAAGTAATGGAAGAAAAATTCATTGCCGCCTGGGCCGATGCCCGGCAGAAAGCCGCTGCCCTGGGGGTCCGGATCCGTCCTGTTGTCCCTGAGGAGGCTGTCTCCTGCGCCCAAAGATGCCTGTCCTCCCACAGAGAAAGTGACGGCTTTTGGGCACTTGCCCAAAAGGACCGGCTGGACCTATCCCTGGAAGCACTGGCAGTTAAGAAACCATTTACCGGTCTTTTCACCGACACCCAGGCCAATACCGCGCTGACGCGGCTATTGGACGCAGGCTACCGGTTCTGACCTTTTCTATAACAAAAGAAGAGGGTGTCTCAAAATGCATATGTAGGGAATGACCTATGTGTCATTCCGAAAATTAGTTCCAAAATATAGATTTAGGAACGGCACACAGGCCGTTCCCTACACATAAATATTCAATTTGGGGTTGTCTCATTCATTTTG
>JAZSER010000003.1:0-5171 GCA_045531815.1 Faecousia sp.
CGAAATGAAATGCTGGACCCGTGATGAATATCTAAAGTTCGCCGAATATATGATGGACGATCCTGTGGGCTACTATTATTTTCAAATGCTCTATTGGTGCGGCCTGCGTGAGGGCGAGGCACTGGCTTTGACCATCAGCGATTTTGATTTTGCAAAGAAGACCGTTTCTATCACAAAGAACTTTCAGCATCTGAAAGGCAAGGATGTAATCACCGAACCGAAGACTCCGAAGAGTAACCGCATCGTGGAAATGCCGGTATTCCTAGTGGAGGAAATACAGTACTACATTGAAAAACTGTATAACCCACGACCGGATGACCGTCTGTTTCCGCTATCCAAGAGTTATCTCTACCGCAAAATGGAACAGGGCAGCAAAGCAATGGGATTGCAGCGAATTCGAGTGCACGATTTGCGGCATTCCCACGTATCCCTCTTAATTCATATGGGATACAGTGCCGTGGCAATCGCGGAACGGATGGGACATGAGTCTATCGACATTACTTTCCGATATGCTCATCTGTTTCCCACTGTGCAACGGCAAATGGCTGCTGATTTGAATGCGTTGCAGGAAGGAGGTGATGAAAATGTCTGCTAAGGCTCACGATGGGCAGGGACGCTGGCGTTGCAAGACGATCGGCATTCGGGTATCTCCTGAGGAAAACGCCGAGATCGACGCATTGGCGGCCTTATCCGGGATGTCCAAACAGGATTATTGCATTCACCGTATGCTGCAACGGGATGTTGTGGTCATCGGAAATCCAAGAGTGCATAAGGCACTCAAAATCCAAATGGAACAGCTCTGCCAAGAGTTTAGCAAACTGTGCAGCGTAAATGATGTCAGCGCAGAGGCATTGCATGTTCTGGAATATCTTACAAAATTATATAAAGGCCTAGAGTACTAACAACAACGAAATCTCCTCTGTTTGCAACACAGGGGAGATTTTGGCATAAAAAAGCAACATTAATCCGAAATTATGAACTTTTTGCGAACTTTTGCGCGAATATATTGACAGTAAAGACAACAGTCTCTATACTAGAATCAAGTAAATATAGAAATGTGGAGCCGGGGTATCGTATGCTTATTTGATACACCCGGGATGTGACGGAGCTGGATCACTCCTTTGGGAGTAGGGAGATCCAGTTGGAGATGATGGGATGATTGATGCGGCTGACCGGAATTTCCTTATTCCGTGCAGCCGCATTTTTTGTTACATAATTAATTCTGAAAGGATGATTGATATGATTGTTGAAGCCATTAACAAGCGAACCGGAAAGACCGTGAAAATTGAGGAGGCGTATTCCGGGCAGCGCCTTACCTGTCCGTACTGCGGTGTGGAAGTACATCCGGTGTTGGAGGTTGCTACACCGTTCTTCCGCTGTTACGAAGGGGGAAAGCACACCAACTACCTCTGCGAGCAGCTGGAGAGAACAAACAGGGCATATGATCCTAAATTAACGGACATAATGCAACTGTTTGACAATCTGTTTAACCCGGTCAGAGAAAAAGAAGTATCTCCTTGGGGACCGGAAGAGGATGAGGATCCTGGTGTGTTTGATCCGGAGGATGAGACTATAGATGGAGACGAGCTTACGCAGGCACCCGAAGATGGCACAGATGACGATGACGATGGTGAAGCCACTTCTGGACCTGTGATCGTACCCTGTAAAACGTTAAGCCAGCTTTGGAAAGCCGGTATTCACAAGTTTGGGCCTTCTGAGCGTATCGGTTCTCACTTAAGATCCGACATTTTCCTGTGGTACAAGGATTTTGACCGTTTCTTTTCTCGCAATACATCCTTAGAGGAACGAGTGATCGCAGTTCGTCCCCAGTGGCCGATCAACAGAGCCAACGCCATTCTCTTTGCGTCCTTTAGCGGCATTCGTGGAACCAGCCAGTATAAAACGAAGTATTTTATACTGGTGTTCCGGGATCGCAAGGAATACAATAAGGCTTGCAAAAAGCTGTTCAGCCGCAGTACAGATGATGCTGGAACAAGCCGAACGAAAGCGAAGTATGATATGGTGTTGGTGGCCGGTGACTGGACAGAATTGGATAAATCTGAATACAGTGCCTACGGGGTAAAAAGCGGCGAGCATATTTACGGCGCGCAGATATCGGATTTCTATTCCAGGAACCAAATTTTCCCTATTCCCCAGCAGAAACGCAAAGAAAAGTGATCCTATAGCGAAAGGCAGCCGAGTGCGAATCACCCGGCTGCCTTTCTTATGCTTTGGTATAGACCTTATTGTATTGCTTCTGCGTATCCACAGAGCGATCGTACTCAGATTCCTTCACGTTGTAACGCCGACAATTTAATTGGATTCGCATATTTTGAGGACGGACAGAAAGGGAGACTCGAATATTGTCTGTGGGTTCGTTAGCGGTAATGTGCATCTCTGTTTCTGCGGAATCCACCGGGATTTGCACACAGGCGGTATGCTGTAACTGCAGCCGATCTCCCACATCAATGCGCTTGACCTGAGAAAGATCACTGTTGACCAAAGGCCTGCGGTCCATTTTCTGCTTAATTGCAAACAGTTTCTCTTCGTTCACAAATTCATTTCGGGTTTCATAAGGGTCACCAATATCGTGTCCGATCACATACTCAATTTCCGGTTCACTCAAACCGAGAATGTGTAAGTGTGTACCAAAATTACGGCGAAACAGATAGGCCGTGGGATCCTTCCGATCCTCAAAGGGCAAGCTGTCCTTCTGGGATACCGGTTCGTCCTGAAGATCCTCGCTGATGGATGCCATCTGCGCAGCTTTAATTTTGATGCTTTGGAACAGAATGCGGGCTGCGTTCGTTAATTCCCGGGCGGAGCATCGAACATCCCATCGGTCGTTGTTGCACACAATGGGGTAATCGTCAATAGACTTGTTAAGCTGCGACTCAATATACTGACGCCGCTCATCGATCAGCGCAGCAACCTTATTCGGCACTGGGATAATGCGGTCGGCATTCCTGGTTTTTCCGCCCAGCTTGCCTTCGCTGGTGTCATAGCCGGTGGTTTTGTAGATCCATATTACCGGGCATTCAGGACGGGTTTGCATTGGCTTGATATCGCCGTAATCTACCGCACAGGCTTCTGCATTACGCAGGCCCAGGGAATACATTAAAAGCAAGCCCATATTCTGACCGGACTGCAGTGGATCGGAAAGGAGTGCTTTTGCAACTGCCTGTTCTTGGGGGATGGTCAGTGATTTGCAAAGCAGCGCCTGGTTGGCTTTTGTTTCCTCGCTCCCGGTGGTGGCTTCGGGGTTTAAGCTGCTTTCCCAAAGAACATTATCACATTCCCCGTGTCTGGCGGCTGTTTCCACGACGTAGTATATCAAACGGCGAAAATCCTGCAGGGTGCTTTCCTTGTAGGGCATATATTGTTTACCCTTTGTATCCTGACCCCGCCTGATCAAAGTCTGGATTACTGCATCGTAATCTTCCTGGGTATAGACACTTATTGGGGTTTCATCGTGCTTACGAAGCAGCGGAATGATTTGATTGCAGTAACGCAGGTGGTTGCTTCTTTGCGTAGAATCCGCTTTCCAATGCTCTTCGAAATCCTCATAGTAATCGTGATAGATTCCGTAAAAGGTGTGCTCTTCACCGACGAAACATTTCCACTCTGTCATTGGACATCCTCCTTTCCGGCTGTATCGTATACGGCAATGCTGCCGGTTGCACCGTGATCACATTCGATCAAAACATCAATATAGCTTCCGGGCACCTCCTGGGTCGAGGACAGGGTGATCGAAACGGCATTATAATGATTCTTTTTGCGGTCTGAATGAACGGTGGTGTTGCGGGTGAATGTTGAAGTTTCGGATGTGCTTTGGACAGCATTCTGCCCGCCGGTTTCGTGGGCATAGCTCCATCGGTTCAGCTTTTGCACCATCCCGTACTGAACCAGATCGTTTGTGTAATCACAGTAATGCTGAGAAAAGGTGTCCGGAGCCTTGTTGCCCACAACATAGGACAATTCTCCACGGTTAAAGGAACAGGTGTGGTTGGCCCGGTGCTTAAAATTGCTGTAGAAAATATCACCCTGATACTTGTTCATATCCACAACGATCTCTTTGTCGCCGTCACCGGGAAGGACCAGCTCCTGAGTGGGAATGTCGGCCTTTTCAATCAGAGACCGGCAAACCCGGATAGCAGCATCGTACTTGCAGAAGGGTGGCTTGGAAAGCGTCGCAAGGGTCTTTTTGTTGTCGGGCATAATGATCGGCAAATGCTGCAGTTCTTCTTCTGTGAAGCCACACATAGCCTGCAGGTAGGTTTTTCGGCTGTGCAGCATATCTGCCAACAGCGGGGCTACCGGGACTTTTCTGCAGGCAGTGCCGTCTGCGTGGTAAATCACTGTACCTTCGTCCGATAGGTACTTGTACACCAAAAGACGGTATACCTTCAAGCCGGGAATGGTCTCAAAATCACCCCAGGTCAGAGCGCAGACTTCCCGGGTGCTCATTCCGGTAAACAGCTGAAGCGGACCAAGCAGCAAGGTGCTGTCTTCCTCAAACCGCAATGCCTTTCTTGGGCCAAAATCTGATTCACCCTGTTCACGAATATACGCCAGAATACGGGCCTCTTCATCGAAGGTTAAGGTCTTCTTTGTCAGCATATTTCGCAGATTGCGCAACTCTTTGGATGCCCGGTTGCTGACCTCCGGCAGAAACGCAGGGATTGGATTTGCATCGATAAAACCGCTTTCCTCCGCAACCCGCATAATGATGTTTAACTGCTGCCAGTACTTAACAACCGCGAGACTGTCCTCCGGTATAACGGAGAGCATTGCGTTGCGGTAATCTTCATCGCTGGCATCCGATGGACAAAGTGCAGACAGTGCATTTTCTCCGGAACAGAACAGGACATTCCGGGCAATTTCGTCACGGTAGTCCCGCCGTGCCAGCAAGCGGTTGCGGCAGCAAAACCAGATCGTTTTGAGAGAACAACCTACAAGGCGATCATCGTAGTGATCCAGCATATCCCCCACAATGTAGGGGTAAATGGAATCAATAAAGGGAACGCTCTCCAGCTTGCCAATTACGGATTCCCGATCCTTACAGCGCAGGCCTTTTTGTCTTGCGGAAGAATTCCGGACTTGCCCATCCTTCGTGTTTTTGGGGGACGTTTTTCCTCTGTAGTAGGCCTCGCCAACATAAGCACCATGCT
>JAZSER010000069.1:0-64930 GCA_045531815.1 Faecousia sp.
CTTCACCATCCAGTTCACAACGAATCAAAAAACGATAATACAGACCCTTTCGCTCCACCTGAACATTTCCCACGGACTTGTCCCCCAGGTATACATCATACATTCCGTTCATAATCAATCCCCCTTGCAGCAACCATATGCCGCAAGGGGGATTCCTATTCATATCCGGTTGTCATTTAGGCCAAAGCTGACCGCAATCGCATTATCTACCATGGCCATCTGGCTTTCATCCAGGCGTCCCATGTGCTCTCTCAGCCGTTTCTTATCGATGGTTCGAATCTGTTCCAGCAGAATCACAGAGTCCCGGCTTAAGCCAACACTGCCGCCTGCAATATTGATATGGGTGGGAAGCCGTGCCTTCCCGGTCTGACTGGTGATGGCCGCTGCGATGACCGTGGGAGAATGCCTGTTGCCTGTATCATTTTGAACGATCAGCACCGGCCGTGTTCCACCCTGTTCGCTTCCCACCACCGGTGAAAGATCTGCATAAAAGATATCGCCCCGTCTGACTGTGCCGTCCATACAACTCACGCTCCGAAGAATTCATTGCCTGCGCTACTGAAAAGGACTATGTAACGCGGTCATCTGTATTCTCCCACGGACACAGCCAAATTATACAATTGCGCCTGCAATTTATCCTATGCGCTAAGGTGTATCTTGCTACAGGAACTCAAACTTTTCGACATCTATGGTAAGGATCCGCCTTCCATCAAAGACGATCTGCGCGAAATCAGGCAGATTCTTATCATCCATTGTCACCATCAGACGAACCGGGTATGATTGATATGTATCGTCAATGGTATATTCATATACCCCCTTTTGCCGAGCGTAGGCGCTGATATACCCGCTTCGCAGAAGCTTGATCATCAGCCAGGGCGCACCGACGGGATTCACATGGGCATCGGTCAAGATCCCAAAGGTAAGGACCTCTTTGTCAAAGGTCAGCGCGCCCTGGGTATCGTCAATGTAACCGGTAATCCCGGCAATGGGCTCCGGATCCAAAACACAGAATGTAAGTTTTCCCTCAGCACTGCTGGAAAATTCCATGGAAAATGTATGCAGGCGGTCACCGTAGTCAGCGGTAATATTGGCAATAAACCTAAATTGGTTTTGCGCCTGAAGCCTGCTTCGCAGCATAAGCGCCCCGGAGAGTCCCTCCTCCTCACCGGTGCATCCACACAGAATGACCAGCATCAGCACGATCACAATAAAACGTCTCATTTGACTGCTCCTTTATTTGCAAGTACTGCTTTACCCTATGCTGATCCAGGACAAATTACCACTTAAAACCTGTTAGGAATTTAAAACAAGTATTTTTTGATTTTTTGAAAAGAAATTATTCGTGCTTGCTTTTTTATTGTATTTATGTTAGAATATTTCGCGATATGGTTAAAAGCTATGAACGGGTCGTCCTGGCTGAGAATACGGTTGCAGAGAGAGCGGAATGGTGAGAACCGCTTACGTACAGCAGAGGGCCTTCGCCCCGGAGCTGCCGCCTGAATTCACAGTAGGGTGTGCCGGTGATCTCCGTTACAGATCTTGATGCTATGCATCAGCTAAGATGCGCTGAAACAGCGAACTGCGGGTGGTACCGCGGAGGATCTCCTTCGTCCCGATTTTGGGATGGGGGTATTTTTATTACCTGTTTGAAAGGAGCAATAACATGAAAGAACAATTGGAGCAGATCCGGCAGCAAGCGCTGATTGCGCTGGATGCTGCAGATTCCCCTGCTGCTTTGGAGGAGCTGCGGATCAAGCTTTTGGGTAAAAAGGGTGAGTTGACAGCTGTTCTGAAGC
Source organism: Faecousia sp. (assembly GCA_045531815.1). GTDB lineage: Bacteria > Bacillota > Clostridia > Oscillospirales > Oscillospiraceae > Faecousia. The sequence continues at coordinate 1,797 of JAZSER010000069.1, forward strand.
AGATGGGCAAGCTCTCCGCTGAAGAGCGTCCCGTAATGGGTCAGATCGCCAACTCTGTGCGCGCTGTCATTGAAGAGAAGCTGGAGGTTCGGAAAGCCCAGATCGATGCCAAGGCTCTGGAGACGAAGCTTGCAGCAGAATCCATCGATGTTACGATCCCCGGCAAGGCAGTTACTTTGGGCCATGAGCATCCCATGAACAAGGTCCTGCAGGAGATCAAGGATATTTTTGTGGGCATGGGCTACCAGATCGTAGACGGTCCCGAGGTGGAACTGGCTGACTATAACTTTACCCGGCTGAATATCGAAGAGGGTCACCCCTCCCGGGATCGCAGTGATACCTTCTACTTTACCGATGACGACGCGGTCCTTCTGAGAACACAGACCAGCCCCATGCAGATCCGTGCTATGGAAAATGCCAAGCCTCCCATCTGCATTCTGGCTCCCGGCCGTGTGTTCCGTAAGGACGAAGCCGATGCTACCCACTCCCCTATGTTCCATCAGATCGAAGGCCTGGTGGTTGCTGAAAACATCACCATGGGTGATCTGAAGGGTGCATTGGTTACCGTTATGCGGCGCATCTACGGACAGGACGCGCAAATGCGTTTCCGTCCCCACCACTTCCCCTTCACTGAGCCCAGCTGCGAAATGGATATGCAGTGCCACAAGTGCCACGGAACCGGTGAGGTGGACGGTCAGACCTGCTCTACCTGCCACGGAGAAGGCTGGATCGAACTGCTGGGTGCCGGCATGGTGCATCCCAAGGTCCTGGAGGGCTGCGGCATCGATCCTGAAAAGTATTCCGGCTTCGCGTTCGGTATGGGTCTTGAGAGAATGGCTATGGGCCGCATGCGTATCAACGATCTGCGTTTGATCTTTGATAACGATGTTCGCTTCCTGAGCCAGTTCTAAAGGAGGACAGAATCATGAAACTCAACAGAAAATGGCTGCACGAAGAGTTTGTGGATCTTTCCCACATCTCTGATAAGCAATATGTGGAAACCCTCACCGTCTTCGGCCAGAAGGTCGAGACCTACGAGCGGATGGACGCGGAAATCAAGAATGTTGTGGTTGGCAAGGTGGTCTCCATCGTTCGCCACGAAAACTCCGACCATATGTGGGTCTGCCAGGTGGATGTGGGACAGGATGAGCCTGTTCAGATCGTGACCGGTGCGCAAAATGTTAAGCAGGGCGATCTTGTTCCTGCCGCGCTGCACAATTCCTGGCTGCCCGGCGGCATCCACATCACCAAGGGCAAGCTCCGCGGTGAAAAATCCAACGGTATGCTCTGCTCCTTTGCGGAGCTGGGGCTTACCGAAAACGACCTTCCCGGTGTGTTTGCAGACGGCATCTGGATCCTGAACGATGAGTCCTGCAAGCCCGGTGACGACATCAACCTGATCATTGGCAACGATGATACCATCGTGGATTTTGAGATCACCAACAACCGTCCCGATTGCTACTCCATTATCGGCCTGGCCCGGGAATCCGCTGCTGCCTTCGGCATGGAAATGAAGCACCACGAGCCTGTGGTCAAGGGCAGTGATGCCGGCTCTATGTACGATTATCTGGATGTGGAGATAAGCGCGGAGCAGCTTTGCAACCGCTACTCTTCCCGGATGGTGGCCAATGTAAAGATCGGTCCTTCCCCCAAGTGGCTCAGACAGCGTCTGCGTGCCAACGGCATCCGTCCCATCAACAACATTGTGGATATTACCAACTATGTGATGCTGGAGTACGGTCAGCCCATGCATGCATTTGACTACCGGTATGTTTCTTCCGGTAAGATCGTAGTGCGTACCGCCCAAGCCGGTGAAACTCTGACCACCCTGGACGGCACTGTCCGTCAGCTGCAGGAAGGCATGCTGGTCATCGCAGACGAAAGCAAGCCCATCGGTCTTGCAGGCATCATGGGCGGTGAGAACTCCGAGATCATGGAGGATACCACCACTGTGGTATTCGAGTCTGCAAACTTCAACGGCACTTCCATTCGTCAGACTGCTCTGGCGCTGGGTATGCGTACTGAGTCCTCCGGTAAGTTCGAAAAGAATCTGGATCCCATGATGACCGTTCCTGCAGTTCAGCGCGCTTGCGAACTGGTAGAGCTTCTGCAGTGCGGTGATGTCCTGGACGGCATGATCGATGTGATCAACTATGTGCCCCAGCCCACCGTTTTGGATCTGGAGCCGGAAAAGATCAACGCTCTGCTGGGCACAAAAATTCCCGAAGCAGACATGGTCAAGTATCTGAACCTCCTGGAGATCCCTGTGGTCGACGGCAAGATCCAGGTACCCTCCTGGCGTCCTGACCTGAATCTGATGGCAGACATCGCCGAAGAAGTGGGCCGTTCCTACGGATACAACGAGATCCCCACCACCGATTTTAAGACCTCCACCCAGGGCGGCTACTCCCCTGTTATGAAGTTTGAGGCCAAGGCAGGAACCCTTTGCAGAGCTTTGGGCTACGATGAGATCATCACCTATTCCTTTGTATCTCCTGCCATCTTTGATCAGATCCGCATTCCTGCTGACTCCCAGCTGCGCAACACCCTGAAGATCCAGAATCCCCTGGGTGAGGACACCTCTGTTATGAGAACCACAGCACTGCCTTCCATGCTGGATATTCTGTCCAGAAACAGTGCTTACCACAACAAATCTGCCAAGCTTTATGAGCTTGCCAAGATCTACCTTCCCGTAGAGGGCGCTCCCCTTCCCGAAGAACCCAAGATCCTGATGATCGGTTCTTACGGAAACAAGGAGGACTTCTTCAGCGTTAAGGGTGACCTGGAGGCCGTGCTGTCCGGTCTGAATCTGCCCAGCGCAAGATACAGTGCAGATGCCACCAACCCCTCCTACCACCCCGGCCGCTGTGCTAAGGTCACCATCGGTGATACTGAGGTGGGATACATCGGTCAGGTGCATCCTCTGGTTTGCAAGAATTACGGCATGGATGCCGAGGTTTACTGCTGCGAGATCAATTTCACAAAGCTCTTTGCTCTGCAGTTGCCCGAGCCCACTTATGTGCCGCTGCCCAAGTATCCTTCTGTCAGCCGTGACCTGTCTGTTGTCTGTGCCGAAGAGATCACCGTTGCTCAGGCTGAGGATGTGATCACATTGGCTGCCGGCAAGCTTCTGCGCAGCGTCAAGCTCTTTGACATCTACCGGGGAACCGGTATTGAAGACGGAAAGAAGAGTCTTGCCTTCTCCCTGGAGCTGCGTGCAGACGACCGCACCCTGACAGATGCAGACTCCGAGCAGGTCATGCAGAAGGTGGTTTCCGCCCTTGCCGAGAAGCTCAATGCTGTGCAGCGTTAAATTTACAGAAAATTTATTCCTGGGTCTTTACACTCCGTAAAAATTAGGATATAATGACTCCAGATAAGGAAGGAGGTCGTTCACATGACCGATAGTACCATTAAATTTACAGTTCCCAGCGATGATAAAGAAAATATGCGCCGTGTGCTGCGTGGTGTGTTCGACGCCCTCAACGAAAAGGGCTATAACCCCATCAACCAGATCGTGGGTTACCTTTTGACCGAGGATCCTACCTATATCACCAACTACAACAATGCACGAAGCATGATTTGTAAGTTGGATCGTGATGAGCTGCTGCAGGAGCTGGTTCGTTGCTATCTGTTTGAGAACACTTAAATCTGTGGAGAGGCTTTTGCCGCCGCAAAAGCCTCTTCTTCATTTCAATCAGGAGGTCATTTATGGCTGGAGAAAACGCTGTTCTTATGTACAAGGGACATCCTTTGATGCGTAAGGACAATCTGATCTATTACGGTTCCATGGCTGATTCCCATATTATTATGCTGCAGATCCTGGAAACCAAGAAAGTAAACGATGTGGACATCGCATCCCGTGTTTCTGTGCAGCTGCAGCTGACAGATCCCAGTGTGAAAAGCCGTGACCGCATCGTAAAGAAGGGTGAAAAGCCCGGCTTGTATACAGCCCTGGATTTTGGCTGTGTATGGCTGGAGCGGGCGCTTGCCGGTAAATAATGCCAATCCTTTTAGCCGCAGTTCTTTCGAACTGCCTCTTCTTATATTTTCCGAAGCTATGCGCATAATAAATGCAACAGGAGGCGGAAATATGGGCAAGAAACACATAGGCAAGCAGAGCTTTCTCTTTGAAAACAGTCCGGTGATCACATCGTGGGCCAGTGCTGCCGGCAAGCGCGAGAGCGAAGGACCTCTGGCATCTTACTTTGATTTCACCACCCAGGATACCTATCTGGGGCAAAAAACCTGGGAGCAGGCAGAGCTGGCCCTGCAGAAAAAAGCGTTGGACATCCTGGCAAGGAAGTCCGGGGTCCAAAATCGGAATTTTCCGTTGGTCATATCCGGAGATCTCATGAACCAGTGCATCCCCTCCTCGGTTGCACTGAAAAAGACAGGCATCCCCCATTTGGGAATTTACGGGGCCTGCTCCACCATGGCTGAATCCCTGCTTTTGGCATCCATGGTCATCGACGGCGGTTTTTTGGACCAGGCAGTTGCCATGACCTCTTCCCACTTTGCATCCTCTGAGCGGCAGTATCGGTTTCCCCTGGGTTACGGCGCACAGCGTACACCTACAGCGCAATGGACCGTTACCGGAGCAGGTGCAGCACTGCTTTGCGCCCAGGGCGCAGGACCCAAAATCACCGCATGCACCATTGGAACTGTGGAAGAAATGGGAATCAAGGACGCAAACAACATGGGGGCTGCCATGGCACCGGCTGCTTACGCAACCATCGCAGCCCACTTCCGGGATCTGCAGCTTGCGGAAAATCATTACGACTATATCGTCACAGGAGATCTCGGGGCACTGGGCAAGGAATTGCTGTTGAGCATTTGCAGAAAAAACGGATTGCAAATTGGCGGTCGCCTGATCGATTGCGGCACACTGGTTTTTGACCTGGAAAAACAGGATGTACACTCCGGAGGCTCCGGCTGTGGCTGCAGCGCCATCACTCTATGCGGTTACCTGCTGGAAAAGCTGAAATCCGGAAAAATCAAAAATATTCTGTTTTGCGGCACAGGTGCACTGCTGTCTCCGGTATCCGTTCAGCAAGGGATGCCCATCAGCGGTATTTGTCATGCCGTTGCAATCAATGGAGGATAACATGGAATATTTGTATGCATTTATCGTGGGCGGTATTTTCTGCGTCATTGGGCAGATCCTCATCGATAAAACAAAGCTGACCCCCGCAAGGATCCTGGTCGGCTATGTCATTGCCGGTGTGATCCTCAGCGGCGTCGGGATCTATTCGTATATTGCAGACTTTGCAGGTGCAGGGGCATCCGTTCCCCTTACAGGCTTCGGTCATACCCTGGCCAAAGGTGTCCGGGAGGCCATAGACGAAAAAGGTTTCCTGGGGATCTTCATTGGCGGTCTTCGCAGCGTTTCCGGTGGGATCACTGTGGCGATCCTGGCAGGCTTTCTTTCCGGTCTAATTTTCAAGGTAAAGGATAAAGCTTAGCATTTGGGGCAAACTGTATTGCGGGAATCCGCGATCAAAAAGAAAAGAGGAACAGCTATGAATAATCAGAAGAACCAGAAGCAGAATCAGAGCCAGAATAACAATCAGAATCAGAATCAGAATCAGAATCAGAACCAGAACCAGAACCAGAACCAGAACCAGAACAGAACACAGAACTACCGCTAAACGAAAGCCCCCAGGCCGCTGCCTGGGGGCTTTTATCAGATCACGCGTACAAACTGATTGACATGGAAATAATAAAGCAATGCGTTCTTAACCGGTCTTTCGTAGATACGGGACAATGCATCCGCATAGGCCAGGATCTGCCGTTTATAGGATTCCGCAGAATCCGAAAGCGTTGCCTCTGATACCCGATCTGACTTAAAATCCAAAACCGTCACGCCGTCATCATCGATCATGGCGCAGTCCACAACACCCTGCAGAAGGATCCTCTCCCCTTCTACATCGGCATAGTGCTTCTTTGCATCCTCCAGAATGGAGAATTTAAACTCCCGGACAACATGCTTATGCATCCGGAGCTGCCGCCCGATTTGGGTTTGGAAGAATGCAAAGATATCCTCCGTGCGGATCATCTGTGCCTGCTCCCCGGTAATAAAGCCGGCAAGTGTCAGTCTGCGGATCTCATCCGAAATGCTGTCCAGAGAGTCACAGGCATCATAACGGATGTGCTGCATGACACAGTGAATAGCATTGCCATATTGCGTGCCGTGCTTCCCCGGAGAAGCAAAGGAGGGCTTTCTCCATAGGAAGTGGGTCTTCATAGGCTGTGCAGACTCCGCGGCCTCTATGTCCTTGTCCCGTCCCTTCAGCTGCGTAGCCGTTCGTTTGGAGGGCGCAACCGTTGCAGGTGCATAGCTGTAACGGAAGGAAAGCCCGCTTCTGATCTCATCGATATCGATTTCCGCACCGCTGCGTACCGGTTCCTCCTCTGCCGATACCGTCACTTCCTCACCAATGCAAGACACCCGCACATCCCAGGGCAGGTCTGAGTCCGCTGTATTCTCCGGGCTTCCCACCCGGTCAAACAGCGCTTTGGATTCCATCCTGCCCAAAGCTGATAACAGGACCCATTTACCCGGGCAATCCACCTCCGATGTCAGCAGCACCGGATCACATACAGACATCCGTTTGACGATACTACCCAGGTCCGTATCCAGATACCTGGATGCATAGGTCATGATCAGGCGGTCACGGGCACGGGTCAAAGCTACATACAGGACCCGCATCTCCTCCGAAATGCTTTCTGCGGTCATTTTTGCGGCTATGGCACGCTTAGCCACCGATGGATAGCGCACACGCTTTTCTTTGTCCACGCAGGACATTCCCAATCCCAGCTCGTTATCGCATAAAACCTGGGCCCGGGTGCTTTCCCGGTTAAAGTCCCTGGAAAGTCCGCAGAGAAATACCACAGGAAACTCAAGACCTTTGGACTTGTGGATGCTCATTACGGTGACCGCGCCTGACTCCTGGGTCTGACCGGAAGCCGGCAAGCCCCGCTGCATGATCGCTTGCACATGGTCCAAAAACCGGCTCAAACCTGGATTTGACCCACTTTCAAAGGAGGTCACCAGCTTGCAAAAATCCTGGATGTTCTCGATTCGATTGCTGCCGTTTTCCATGGCGGAATAAATGGAATCCAGCTTCGTCAGCCGGAAGATCTGATTGATCAGAGAGGACAGGCTGACAAGTCTTGCTTCTTTTCGGAGGGTCTGAAGCGTTTCAAGGAAGGCCCGGGCTTTTTCCGAGTCAGAATTCTCAAGGGCGCTGTAGACAGACCCATGATTCTTACCGCTGCGGATAGCCGCCAGCTCATCTGCACTGAAGCAGAAGATCCGGCTGGTCAGCACACTGACCAGGGGAATGTCCTGCAAGGGATTCTCGATCACCTGCAGAATAGAAAGAAGCACTTCCACCTCCTCGGTGTGGAACAGATCATATGCGCCTCCTGTGACGCATTTGATGCCGTATTCCTCCAGGGCTATCACAAATTCGCTGCCCATAGAACCGGGAGAGCGCAGCAGGATCACAATGTCTTCCGGGGTGATGCATCGCAGCGTGTCCGCGTCCCGGACAAAATGTGTTCCGTCCAAAAGCGTACTGATCCGCTGGGCAACAACCTGCGCTTCCTCCCGATAGGTTTCAGAGGCAACATCGATGCAGTGCAGCTCTACCTCCGGCTCAGTATTTTCGATATGGGCAATGCCTTCCCTCAGACTTTCCTCAGGACCGTAATTAAGACCGCCCACAGGCTCTGACATACAGGTGTAAAATACATCGTTGACAGCACTGATCACGGAAGAAGCAGATCGGAAATTACTGGAAAGCAGGACCTTTCTGCCATGTCCCTCCTGGGCATCCTCCACAAATGCATAGTTTTTATACTTTTCCAAAAAGATTCCAGGGTCTGCCAGCCGGAACTGATATATCGACTGCTTCACATCGCCAACCATAAAGCAATTGTGCTTCTTTTGGGTCAGCGCCCGGAAGATAGAATCCTGGACCACATTGGAATCCTGGTATTCATCCACCATGACCTCAATAAAACGCGCTCCGATCTCATGGGCAAATCGTGTGGGTGCCGTTCTGTCCTTTCCCAACAGCAGGTCCAGGACCTTATGCTCCAAGTCTCCAAAGTCCAGTGCCCTGCGGATTTGCTTTTCTTTGTCATAGGTACGGGAAAACTGCTTCACCGCAGAAACAAGACCAACTGTGGCAGAGGTAATGGATCTTAGATCCTGCAGCACCTGGGCATTGCAATCCGTAAAATTGCGAAGCTTCTTTTCAAGACCTTTTTTGCATGCCTCCCGGACGGCTTTGATCTGCTCTGCAATGTCCGGATCTGCATTCTTGGAGAATGTCAAGCGGCCGTAGTCCACTTCTTTGTTGTGATAAACCTGATCCCAGGTACGGGCATTTTGCAGATTGCGAAGCTGGTCAAGAGTCCCTCGCAAAAGCACTGCAGGCTTTTGCATATCGGCACAATTATCCGCCAGCTCCGCACAGCGCTCCATGGCCCGGATCTGCAGCGTTAAATAGCTGTGAAGATCCGCCATCAAATAGCTTCCCCACGGGGTCTCGGCGGCATCCTCAGGAAGATCCTTGGTCAAGGAAGCAACGCAATCATCCAGCCATTGGTTGGGATTTAAATGACATCTTGCGCTGTTGTAGACCTTGCTTATGATCTCCGGGATCTGTCTGTCATCTCTTCCCAGGCCCTGGGTATCTGAAAGTGCACGGAAGTTCTCATCAGTGCCGATCTGGGCATACAGCGCATCCAGCACCTTCTGCATCGCAATTTCCTGGATCTCTGTGCATTCGTTCTCATCTGCCACACGGAAATCCCCGCTAACATCGGAAATATGGGCATATTCCCGGAGAATATCCGTACAGAAGGAGTGGACCGTTGAGATCTTGGCAAGATAGATCCTTTGCAGCTGCTTCTGCAGATGCCGGTTGTGGGGCTCTTGAGAGATCCTTTGGGAGATCTTGGATGCGATCTTGCCCCGGAGCTCTGCGGCCGCTGCTTTGGTGTAGGTTATGATCAGAAAATCATCGATATTGGCAGGACGGACAGGGTCGGTTATGTAGGAAAGAAGTCTATCCACCAGAACCTTCGTCTTGCCGGAACCGGCTGCAGCCGACACCAACAGGTCACCGCCCCGGTTATAAACCGCCTGCATTTGCTGGGGAGTCAACACCTCAGCCATCAGATCTCACCGCCCTTTCCACTTCACTCCAGAATCGTTCTGCATTCATGGTCTTATAATTTCTTCTATCCGGGACCTCCGTCTTGTGGCACACTGCACCGTAGGGGCAGAAGGCGCAGGCATCGTGGGAATTACCCCGGGAATAGGGATTGGGCGCAACCTTTCCGGAGGCGATCTCGTCCACCATGCGGCCCAGCAGGGAGAACACATAGTCCTTCAGCATGGCAAACTGAGAAAAGGTTGCCAAATCACCGGACACAGAGCCGTCCCGCTTCCTGGTCACCGGCAGACGGCACTGCATCTTCTGGCCTGCCATGGCATCCAGAACAAGGTCATGGTTCAGAAGCAAGCCCTTGCGTTTCCAAAGCTTTTCCCGGGCAGCATCCGCTTCCGCATCACTCAAAACTCCGTCTGCACTGACCATGGGAACTCTTGCCGGGAAATACTGCACACCCGCCGGGATCGGTTCCGTGCCAACCAGGTCACTGCCCTTTTGCTCCAGGGCAAAGAGGTACAGCAGCATCTGCAGCCCAAGTCCGTTGAACACATCGCAGTAATCAAAGTCCTTCTTGCCGGTCTTGTAGTCCACAACGCGGAAATAATTCCCTTCCCCGTCGTGCCAGGCATCCACCCGGTCCACAAAGCCTCTGAGCTGGGCATCCATTTGTTTGCCGGAAATGTCGATGGCAGGAAGCTCCATGCCCTCACCAAATGCCACTTCCACGCCCACCGGCGCAAATTCAGAATCCTCAAACTCCTGAAACAGCTCCTGCACGATGAGCTGCAGCTCACTGAAGTTTCTTTCAAATAAGTATTTTGCCCGCTGGGAATCGATCTGCTGAAAATGCTCTGCCGCGTAAGTCTCAGAGTAGTCTGCAGCGATCTCCATCACCCGGGATATCTGGGTCATTTTAAAGCCACCCAGCTGCATAACATCTTGAACCGTGTTTTCCAAAACGTAATGCACATAGGTGCCAAACTCCGCAGGATCTACCGTTGCCTCCTTGCGCTCCTGGGCATGAAGACCGTAGCGGAGGAAGTAGGAAAGCCTGCACTGGGCCTGCCTGTCGATCTGAGAGGCAGACATCAGCAGCTTTTCCCCATAAAGTTTTTCAATATTCTCCCGGGACACCTCTCCCAGGACATGATTCTTATGGGCATTGACCTGCAGATATTGTTCTGCAACACCGGCATCGGCTGCCTGCTGTGCATTTCCCAATCTGGAAAACAGCGCACCGGCCTCAAAAGGATCGCACCGGGATATGCCGATGGTTTGATCAAATTGACATTCCCTGCCGGTGATCTGCAGCAAGCGCTGATAAACGAAGGAGGGCTGTCCGCTGGGACAGGTCACCCTGACACTCTTCACCGCACCGCAAAACACACCGTAGATCTCAGCAAATTCCGCCTGCAGGCCGTCAACAGAGCCGCCTGTCAAAGGTACACCGATCTGACGCAGGGATACCCGCTCCTGGTCTGTAAGAACACCGGATGCGCCACAATATCCCGGCAGATTGCCTTCCAGCGCACCCATAACGATCAGGTGCGTTTCCTTTTGGCAGCGCATTGCACTGACAGGACCGGCAACCACAGAATCCAGCACCGTGGGGATCGTACCTACATCATACTGGCTGAGCATCAGCCGGAACAGCCGGCTGAACACCCCAGGCTCCCAGGCGGTATTACCCAACACATCGTACATCTGCTCCAGAGAGGTCAACAAGATCTCCCACAGCTGATTGAAGATCTGCGCTGTGCGGTTATCTCCCTGGGCATCCATTTCATCTGCCAGGGCTTTCAGCCGCTTTTCAAAGCGGATCTGCTCCAAAAAGCCGTAAAGCGCCTGTATCTGCTGTCCCAAATTCTTCGCCTCAGCAAAGCCGCGGCTCAGATCCTGCAGCGGATCAATGATGCGCTGCCTTGCCCGATTCAACGCTTCCAGCTTGGCTTGTGCGTGGGGTGTCCAGTTCGCACTCAGACCGGAGGGATGCTTGTCCCAATTGGTCAGCCATTTGCTGCCGTCGATATTCCAGATCACTGCATAATTTTCCAGCTGGTCGCACAGATCCGGTGCCAGCGGAGACAGCACGGACTTGGCATAGTCCAGCACATCCCTTTTGGCAAAGCCACCAAGGGCAGCATCCAGGGCTGTCAAAACCGTCGTGATCACCGAGCGGTTCAAAATCGGCTCAGTGCCGGAAAGATACACCGGAATATTACACCGGGAGAAAACCATCTCAATGGTATTTCGGTATGTACCGAAGTCACCGCAGACCACACTGATCTGTCTGTAGCGCGCTCCGGCTTGCACCAGCTTTGCGATCTGCTCAGCTGCAGCCACACATTCCTGGTACACCGTGTCCGTGCGGAGCATCTGCAGGGCATCTGTCTTTTTTTCTTCCACAGCTCCCTGGAAAAGCTTTTCACGCATATAAGAAAGCTCGTCCATTCTTCCGGGGATCTGTAGGATCTCATAAGGAATATCTGCCGCCTTGGCAGCTGTCAAAAGCTCTGCCGCTGTCTGCCCTGCCCGTTCAAAGGCCAGTGCATCCGAGCCGATCTTATCGGTATTGATGCTTACGGTGACCTGGGGGCAGTGGCGGATCAGATGCTCCAGGATCGCCATATGCTGCCGTGTAAAGTCCGGGAAGCCGTCAATATAAAAAGCATGCTCCGCCGCAAAGTCAGAATCTGCCAGCTCATTGAGCAGCCAGTTCATCTGGTCCCTGGGATCCCGGGCGCCCCGGGCACAGATCCCATCGTAACAGGAAAGGATCAGAGAAAGCTCCTCAAGCTTTTGCGCCAGGCTGCCTGTCAGCTGACGGGATGCCGACATCAGATCCTCGGGACTGATGCAGCAGCGCTTGAATTCATCCACAGCATCCAAAAGCCCTTCCAGAAACTCAGGCCGCGTTTCAACCGCAGCGTAAGCTTTCAGCTTGCTGTGCAGCTGGTGGACCGCGGAGGCCATGGCAACCACTCTGCCGCCATTGTCCAGGCACTGGGGAACCGGCTGCTCCACTGCATCTGCCACTCGGCGGACCAATCTGGAAAAGGACAAAACCTCCGCATATAAACTCGTTGTATCTCCGGCTGCAGCACACAGACGGCGCTCCATCTCATGGCTGATCAGTTCCGGTACGATCAAAATACGATTCGCCTTCCTGTCGGAAACATCCTGTGAGATCTTCTGCAGGATATGGGCTCTGTTTTCGACCCAATCGGGTCCTATGATCAAGGTAAGCATTCTATCACCCCATGATATGATATCACACTTCGTCTTTTAAGGAAAGAGCGCTTTTTTATTTAAAGAAGTATTTTTCTATGCGCCCCAAGAGCTCCAAAAAATAAAACCGAACGGTATAACCTTCCCCGGATACCGCATCGGCAAGCTCTGCGTCAAAGCCTGCAGCTGCAGCCACATCCTGAAAGCTTTCCCCAGAAGCAGGAACACACAGGTCCGGGAATACAACGCACCACCAATTTTTCCCCTTTGCCTCCCCCAGCTCCACCCGCAACGCGGTATAGATCCCGGAAGGCAGGGTGAAGGTGTCATAAGTCCGGGTATCAAAGGCCTCTTCTTTTAAAGAGATCCTGGCGCTGTAGGGAGCATCGGCCTGGAAAAGGACGCGGTTGGCCGCTTCCAGGAGCAGCTCTTCGTTTTCCGTGACAAAACGGCACACGGCTTCCTTGGATGTAAAGGTTATCTTTTGGGATCTTAAACAATCAAGAATCGCATCTCTGACCGAAAGCTTCACATCCTGGTCGAAGGCAGAGTCCGAATTTGCAACCACATGCATTCTCAGGACCTGTTGGTGCAGAATATATTTATCCGCAAGGAAGGATCCTGCCAAAAACAAAACTAGAAGGCAAATTACTGCGCTTATCCATTTCACGATTTTCTTCATAAAAAAAACACCGTCCATACTGAAATACTACCAGTATGGACGGCAAATTCAATTTTTATACAGGTTTTGCAATAAATACATTGGGATAATTATCCTTGAGCATATTGCAGATCACAGCGGCAACCTCAAACTCGGACACGATGCCATACACAGCAGTGCCGGAACCGGTCATTTGATGTCCCACTGCACCGTAGGTACTGAAAATGGACTTGATGTAGTTCAGCTCCAGATGTTCCTCGGTGACCAGCGGATCAAACACATTGCACAAATTCTCGCCAACCTTTAAAAGATCTCCCGCAAGCAGCGCGCTGTGCATTGCCGCGTGGTCAGGGCGCTTGGCAATGGCGAAATCATCCAGCTTCTGATAAAGCTCCCCGGTGGAGGAGGAAAAAGAGGGCTTGCAGATGACGAAAACGCAATCCGGCATATCCGGCAGCTTTTGGATCCGCTCTCCCCTGCCTTCCACCAAGGCTGTGCCGCACAGAACGCAGAAAGGAACATCACTGCCTACATCAGCGCCCAGCTCAGCCAAAGCAAAGATGGAAAGGGGGCTGTCATAATGTCTGTTCAGCGCCCGCAGAACTGCAGCCGCATCGGCACTGCCTCCTCCAAGACCGGCTTCTACAGGGATCCGCTTGGTGATCCGGATGGCAAGCCCCTCCGGGTCTTTTCCGGTGGCATCAAAGAACACCCGGGCAGCCTTCCAGGCCAGGTTGCGCTGGTCGGTGGGGATGGTTTCATCTGTGCACTGAAGCAGCCAAGGCTTCTTCGTTCCCACATCGATCTCAATGTCATCCCGCACGGAAATGGCCTGCATCACGCTTTTGATATCATGATAGCCATCCTCCCGCTTCCCAAGAACATCCAGTGTTAAATTCAGTTTGGCATATGCCGCTTCATATAAAGTAACCATAGTCGACTCCCATCTGATTTTTCTTAATTATACCGCGAATCCACAAAGAATGCAATCTTTTTAAAAATTTTGAATATACAGATAAGAACCGGGAATTCTAAGGATATCCTAAAAGCCAAAGGAGGAAAACAAGTGGATACAATCGCATTGATACTTTCTATCATCGGATCTATCAACTGGGGCCTTGTGGGCATCTTCAAATTTGACCTGGTGGCATGGATCTTCGGCGGACAAAGTGCTGTTTTCAGCAGGATCATTTATACCCTGGTGGGCTTGGCAGGTCTCTGGTGTATCAGCTTGCTGTTTCGAAAAGGCAATAAGTGCATCGATGGCGAATAATAAAAGGCAGCACATTTTGTGCTGCCTTTTATGTTAGATACCGATAATTCTGCACTCAACGGTACGACCGCCGTAAGTTGCCTTGATGCGGGTCTGACCTCTGCCCACAACAGTGATCTTACCTTCTTCATCGATGGTAGCCACATCGGTGTTGGAGGAGGTAAAGGTCACCTCAGATGCGGGGATGGAGTTCTGGGACTTCAGGAATGCCTGCCAGGTCTCGCCTACGGTCAGGGTGGCATCGTAAACACCCTCTTCATCCACCATCATGGTGTAGAAATTCAGCTTCAGAGACTCCGGATCGTACTGAAGATCCGTATTTCCGGTGGATTCCTCCGGCTCTGTGGAGGGCTCAGTTTCTGTGTCGATGGGGTCCATGGTGCAAACCACTCTGCACTCTGCGCTGGCAGAGCCGCAGTGGGCTGTGATCACCGCTTCGCCACCGCCTACAGCTGTGACCTTTCCGTTTTCAGAGACCGTTGCCACATTCAGATCACTGGAAGAATAGAGAACCTCTTCGGTGGTATCCAGGGGGGTCAGAGAAACACTGAGCAAGGTGGATGCCCCGGCAGTGTCAAACTCCAAAACGGTCTTGGAAAGGACGATCTGCTCACACAGCACCTCAGGCTCGGTGGCAACGGTGGTGGCTTCCGTAGTAGCCTCAGTAGTTGCTTCGGTAGTTGCCTCCGTCTGGATGGTGGTGGCTGCAGTGGATGTGCTGGGCACAGTCTGCTCCGGCTTGCCCTCAAAGATGCCCGGTGCAAAGAAACGCAGGGTGATATACAGCACCACACCGATAATGGCAACCAGCAGCACCACGATGGCAACCACCAGGCCGGTATCCTTGCGCTCCGGGGGCTCGCCATCGGGAAGATAGGTAGTGGGTACTTCCTCTGTTTCCACCTGGATGCCCTTGTTTCTCTTTTTCACATTGGTCTTGGAGAATCTGCCGCCCTTCACATATGTATAGGTGCTGCCGGATTGTGCTTCGGCTGCTGCGGTATCTCCGGGCACGGTCTTTGCATCCACAGAGCTGACACATCCGCAAATCGGACATTGTGCAGCAGACTCAGGATAAGATGTGCCGCATACATCGCAAATAATCTTACTCATGTTAACCTCCATGCAGATAGATTGAAAATCAAGCTTTGCAATATTATAGCATTAAATGCTGAATAAAACAACCATAAACATGTTGCTTTTTTGGTAAATTTATTTTATGATATAGTGTGTAATAAAAAGGAGGCGATATATGTGTCAGAACCAAAGCTAATTTCGCCATTACTGGACAATTTTATGATGGGCGATCCCATCAGCGAGCATCGGGGTGTTCGCTGCTGCCCTGCCATTCAGAAGGATACAGATAACAAGTATATCGTTAAAATTATATCCGTCCCCAGCAGCCAGACCCAGCTGGATGCATTGCTGCTCAGCGGTGCCTATGACTCCCGGGAAGCTGCCGTGGAATACTTTAAAACTGTTTCTGAAGATATCATCCGGGAAGCTGAGATCCTGAAGAAGCTGGAACAGCTGGAGGGCTTCCTCAGTTTCGAGTCCTGGCAGATCCATCCCATGGAGGGTGATGAGGCCGGCTTTGATGTGTATCTTCTGGGTACATACAAGCGAACCCTGGGAAGATATCTGCGCAAGCGTTCCATGACCCATTTGGCTGCACTGAATCTTGCGCTGGATATTTGTTCTTCCCTTTCGGTTTGCCGCCGGGCAGGTTACCTGTATGTGGACCTGAAGCCGGAGAACATTTACATTCTCAACGACCAGGAATTCCGCATCGGAGATATCGGATTCCTGCGGCTGGATTCTTTGAAGTACGCATCCCTGCCGGACCGGTACCGCAGCAATTACACTGCCCCGGAGATCGCAGATGCCTTCTCCCAAATGAACACCACGGTGGATACCTATGCATTGGGTCTGATCCTTTATCAGGTGTTCAACGACGGGATCCTGCCTGTTATTGAAGACCCTGAAAATCCCCAGCCCTTTGCTCCCCCTGCCTACGCAGACTATGAAATGGCTGAGATCATTTTAAAGGCCTGTTCCCCCGATCCTGCCCAGCGTTGGCAGGACCCTGCAGAAATGGGAACTGCGCTGGTCAGCTATATGCAGCGCAACGGTGCCCACGATGTACCCATCGTCCCGGTTATCAGCGCTCCGGAAGAGGTTGCCGAAGAAGCGCCTGTTGAGGCCGAAGCACCTGAAGAAGCACCTGCCGAAGAAGTTCAGGAGGCAGAAGCTTCTGCCGAGATCCAGGAGGAAGAACCCTCTGCTGAGGTCCTGGAGGATGTACAGCAGCTTACTGTGGAGGACATTCTTTCCGAGTATCAGGAGCAGGAAGACACCGATGACAGCATGATCCCGGAAGCACCTGCCCAGGAGCCGGAGGAAACCCCGGAAGAAGCGGAACCGGAAGCGCCGGTCTCCGAAGAGGCAGAAGCAGATACCGAGGATGCTCCCCAGGACTTAGAAGCTCCCGAAGCGGAAGAGGATGCACCTCCTTCCGATCCCCAGGAGTCTGTTGAAGACACTGCTTCTGAAGACGAGATCCCCACAGAGATCTCCATCGAAGAGATCTTTACAGAGGATAACGAGGGCAATCTGACCATGATCGATGTGCCCAGTGAGGACGAAACAGCCCCGGACAATACCGACGAAGAGATCAGCTACACCGAGGTGTCCGACGAGGTCTCCGACATCCTGGAGCAGGCTGACGAGCTCATCGCCCACAAAGCCCCCGATCCTGTGGTTGCACCGGAGCCCATTGAGATCCCCATCCCCGATCCCATTGTGATCCCCGAGGAAGAGGCCCAGGAGGAAGCACAGGACGAGACAAACGAGGATGCTTCCCAGGATGCCCAGGAAGAAATGCAGCAGGAAGAACCGGAAGCAACTGCAGAGGAATCTGAAGCACCCGAGGAAGAGCAAAAGCCCAAAAAGCGCAAAGGCCGCTGGCTGGTCCATGTGCTGCTGGTGCTGATCCTTGCGGGTCTGATCGTAGGCGGATTCTTCTTCTACAAGCATTATTATCTGCAGCCCATTGAATCCATGGTGCTGGAAGAGACCGATTCCGGTGTGCTGACAGTTTATGTGACTTCCCAGGTACCGGAGGACAAGCTCACGGTTCTGTGTGCCGACACCTACGGCAATCAGCTGACCAGCCCTGTTCAGGACGGCAAGGCTGTCTTTACCGATCTTTCTCCCAGCTCTGCCTACAATGTAAGCGTGGTGATCAACGGCTTCCACAAGCTGACCGGTGACACCTCCGCTTCCTATACCACCCCGGATCTGACCAACATTCTGCATCTTCGGGCCGTCACCGGCTCTGAGGACGGAAGCGTCATCATCGGTTTTACCATCGACGGACCGGACGCAGAGCAATGGAAGGTCACCTACCAGGCTGACACCGGTGAAGCAAAGGAAGTTGCCTTCTCCGGTCACAATGTGACCATCAACGGTCTGACCGTTGGTCACACCTACGAATTCACCCTTCTGCCTGTGGATAACATTCACACCACCGGCCAGAACCGTGTAGAGCACACTGCCAGCACCATCGTCAAGGCAAGCAGCGTCCGGGTCACAAGCTGTCTGGATGAAACCCTGGTTGCCCAGTGGAGCGTTGCAGAAGGCATCGCTGTCAGCAGCTGGACCGTTCGCTGCTACAATGACAGCGGCTACGATCAGACCATGCAGGTATCGGAATCCACTGCACAGTTCCAGATTCCCGATGCCGAGAGCAGCTACACCGTTGAGGTCACTGCCGAAGGCATGAGCGTCAGTGAGCGCACATTCGTTCCGGAGAACTCTGTGACCGTTGAAAACTTCTCTGTCAGTGCTGCCAATGCAAACCGGCTGAATGTCAGCTGGAATCCCAGCGGCACTGCCGGCAGCGGTTGGAAGGTGCTTTACAGCATCAACGGCTCCCCTGCCCATGAGATCTCCGATATTTCCGGCAACAGCGCGCACATCGAACCCATCATTCCCGGCTGTAAGTACGAAGTCACACTGCAGACAGCCGACGGTGTGGATGCCCTCAGCGGCTATGCCGTGTACCAGGCACCTGCTGCTGAAAAGTTTGTGGGATACGGTGTTTCCTCTGAGTACATGAGCTTTTCCATGTGCAAAACACCTTCTTACAGCTACTGGGATCACAGCGATCTGCGTGACTCTGACTACACCACCACCTTTAAGCCCGGTCAGAAGGCATCCTATGTGGCAAGAATGCGCAGTGAATACTCCACCTCGGAGGATACCATCGTTTCCCTCTTTGTTGTGAAAAACGCAAGCGGTGAGATCGTACATACCTGTTCTTCTTCCAGACGCTGGATCGATATGTGGTACAAGAACTACTGCGAGCTGGATATCCCCAGCCTGCCCAACACCCCCGGTGAGTACACCATCAGCGTGTACTTTAACGGTGCACTTGCACACCAGAATAACTTTACGATCAGCGAATAATACAAGCTTTGTGCGGTGGTGCTTCCCGGCACCACCGCACTTTTCATAAATTTGTTTTTTTTGAAAAAAGCACTTGAAAAATGGAGTCCATAGTGCTAGTATATTGGTATCCATTTTTTTGGAGGACTCAGTATGAAGCTTACAACTTGTGCTGCACAGTTCTATTTTTACTATTACTTTTTTAACCGGAAAAAGTAATAGATTTTTGTGCTGCACGAATTGTTTGGATACTGCTTAAGCTATAAGCCGCACAGAATCGTTTCTGTGCGGCTTCATTTTTTAGGAGGACTTGTTATGATCACCGTATTAAAAAGAGGAACAACACCCGAACAGACCGAACACCTGATCAAATGGCTGAAGAATATGAACCTGGATGTCCATGTCTCCACCGGTCAGGAGATCACCATTCTCGGTCTCGTTGGCGACACCAGCCGGGTGGATATTGAGCTTTTGGGCAGTTTGGAGATCGTGGAAAGCGTCAAGCGGGTCTCCGAGCCTTACAAGCAGGTAAACCGTAAGTTCCATCCGGATAATACTGTGATCACTGTGGGGGATTGCAAAATCGGTGACGGCTCTCTGACCGTCATCGCAGGTCCCTGCTCCGTGGAGTCTGAGGAACAGATCGTGTCCGTTGCCAAGGATGTGAAGGCATCCGGCGCAACCATTCTCCGGGGCGGTGCATTCAAGCCCCGTACCTCCCCCTATGCCTTCCAGGGCCTCAAGGGCGAGGGCCTGCGGCTTCTGAAGATCGCAAAGGAAGAGACCGGGCTTCCCATCATCACAGAGATCATGAATACCCGTTCCCTGGATCTGTTTGAGGATGTGGATATCATTCAGGTGGGCGCCCGGAATATGCAGAATTTTGACCTTCTCCAGGAGCTGGGCAAGACCAAAAAGCCGGTTCTTTTAAAGCGCGGCCTTGCTAACACCCTCCAGGAGCTTCTGATGAGCGCGGAGTATATTATGAGCGAGGGTAACGAAAATGTGATCCTTTGCGAGCGGGGCATCCGCACCTATGAAACCTATACAAGAAATACATTGGACCTTTCTGCAGTTCCTGTGCTTCATGAGCTGTCTCACCTGCCGGTGGTCGTTGACCCCAGCCACGCTACAGGCATGGCATCTCTGGTACAGCCAATGGCTCTGGCGGCAGCCGCCTGCGGCGCAGACGGTCTGATGATCGAAGTACACAATGATCCTTCCCACGCCCTTTGTGACGGCGCGCAATCCCTGACACCGGCACAGTTCGATGCCGTGTGCAAAATGGTACGCAAGGTCCGGGAGGCGGTGGAATGAACGTCGGCATCATCGGTCTGGGACTGATCGGCGGCTCCTTTGCAAGAGCCTATGCCAAGGCCGGTCACACTGTTCTGGCCCAGGACACAAACAGCTCGATCCTGGCCTTTGCCCAGCTGGCAGGTGCGGTTCATGAGGAGCTGACCGAGGAAGGGATCTCCCGATGCGATCTGATCATCCTTTCCGTCTTTACGGATGCCTCTGCCACATGGCTGGAAACCAACGCTCACCTGATCAGCAGCGCCTGTCTTGTGATGGATGCCTGCGGTGTCAAAGAGGAGATCTGCAAGCGCTGCTTCCCGGTTGCCCGGAAATACGGCTTTACCTTTATTGGCGGTCACCCCATGGCCGGTTCACACAATTCCGGCTTCAAGTACAGCCGTTCCAATCTGTTCCAGGGCGCACCTATGGTGCTGGTACCGGAGCGGTATGACGATCCTATACTGCTGCAGCGGGCTGTGGATGCCCTTGCCCCCTGTGGGTTCAAGCACTTCTCCGTTACCACCGCTGCCGAGCACGACAAGATGATCGCCTTTACCTCCCAAATGCCCCATCTGATCAGCAACGCCTACATCAAATCTCCCACTTCCCTTTCTCACAAGGGCTTCTCAGCCGGCAGCTATAAGGATCTGACCCGTGTTGCATGGCTCAATCCCCAGATGTGGTCTGAGCTGATGCTGACAAATCAGGAAAATATGCTCTCGGAGCTGGATTTCTTTATTGATAGCCTGCTCAAATACAGAGCCGCCATTGCGGAAAGGGACTCAGATACCCTGAGTCAACTTCTGCTGGAAGGCAAGCTGCGAAAGGAAGAGGTTGACGGATGAAAACAATCAGAATTACAGCATCCAAAAGCTACGATGTGGTCATTGGCAGCAACATTCTGCCCACCATCGGAAGACGCTGCAAAGAACTGACAAAAGCGCGAAAATGCGTCATTGTTACAGACAGCAATGTATTTCCCCTGTATGCCCATACCGTGGAAGAAAGCCTGCTGGCTGCCGGGCTTCAGGTACTTACCTACACATTCCCCGCAGGAGAGGCCAGCAAAAACGGGCAGACCTATCTGTCCCTTTTGGATTTTTTGGCAGCAAACCATGTCACCCGGACAGATCTTCTCATCGCACTGGGCGGTGGCGTCGTGGGGGATATGACAGGCTTTGCCGCAGCCACATTTTTGCGGGGCATTTCCTACATTCAGATCCCCACTTCCCTGCTGGCCATGGTGGATTCCTCCGTGGGCGGAAAAACAGCCATTGATCTTCCCTCAGGCAAAAACCTGGCCGGTGCTTTTTATCAGCCGCTTCTGGTGCTGTGCGATATCGATGTTCTGAAGACTCTGCCCGGGGATGTTTTCCGGGACGGCTGTGCGGAGGTTATTAAATACGGTGTGCTTTTTGAACCGGAGCTATTTTCTCATTTGTACGAGACGGGTCTTTCCTTTGATGCCGAAACGGTGGTTGCCCGGTGCGTGGAATTGAAGCGGGATGTGGTTGCTGAGGACGAATTTGACCGGGGCAACCGACAGAAGCTGAACCTGGGCCACACTATCGGTCATGCCATTGAAGCAAGAAGCAATTTTGCCGTGACCCACGGCCAGGCCGTTGCCATGGGCATGGCCATCGTTGGAAAAAGCGCAAGCAAGCTGGGCATCTGCTCCCAGCAGACCTACCGTCAGATCCTGGAGATCCTGATCAAATTCGGTCTGCCTACCCAAACCGATGCCACAGCCCGGGAGCTGTACACCCTTGCACTGTCCGATAAAAAGAGCAGTGGAAGCAGCATCAATCTTATCGTGCCGGTCCGCATCGGTCTTTGCAATATCCAAAATACCAAATCCGAGGATTTGGAAGCATTTATAGAAGCTGGTTTGTAATATGGACATCAAACTCTATCCCACAAAATTAAAGGGCCGCATTACAGCGATCCCTTCCAAGTCCCAGGCCCATAGGATCCTGATCCTTTCCGCCTTTGCTGACCGGCGCACCGAGATTCGATGCCCGGAAACCAACCGGGATATCGAAGCAACTGCCCAGTGCCTCCGGGCATTGGGTGCAAAGATCCAGCGCACGAAGGAAGGCTACACCGTCACACCGGTGACGGAGATTCCCCGGGAAGCAGTGCTCCCCTGCGCAGAAAGCGGATCGACACTGCGCTTTATGCTTCCGGTGGTTGCCGCCCTGGGAGTCAGCGGTCTTTTTCAAATGGAAGGCCGGTTGCCCCAAAGGCCAATGGATCCCCTGATCCATGCCCTTACGGAAAAGGGCTGCAGCATTACACGCCCTGATGGCAACACCCTTTCCTGCTCCGGAAAGCTTTCTTCCGGCAGCTACACCATTGACGGAAGCCTTTCCAGCCAGTACATCACAGGACTTTTGCTGGCAATGGCGCTGATCAGCGGTCCTTGCCATTTGACCATCACCGGAAAGATCGAGTCCAAGCCTTACATTGATATGACTTTGGATGCCCTGGATACCTTTGGCGTGGGTACAGAAGATCTATGCATCGATTCCTCCATTCCCCTGCGCTCCCCCGGCAGTATCTGCATCGAAGGAGATTGGAGCAACGCCGCCTTCTTCCTGGCAGCAAATGCTTTGGGCAATCCTGTGGAAACTGACGGTCTCCGGTCTGACTCTACCCAGGGTGACCGGGCAGTGATCCCTATGCTTCGAAAGCTCCGGGAACACGCCTGCATCGATGCCGCGGACATTCCGGATCTCGTTCCCATCCTTGCCGTTGCTGCCGGTGCAAAGTCCGGTGCGGTCTTTGAAAACATTGCCCGGCTGCGGCTGAAGGAATCCGACAGAGTCGCCTCTGTTGCCGCAATGCTCGAGGCCCTGGGCTGCAAGACACAAGCACAGGAAAACACCTTAACCGTATTTGCAGGAGTATATCACAGCTGCACCATTGATGCCTGCGGTGACCACAGGATCGCCATGGCTGCTGCCATTGCGGCAACCGTTGCTGACGGACCTGTCACCATACGCGGTGCCCAGTGTGTGGAAAAGTCTTATCCGACATTTTGGCAGGAGTATCAGCGCTTAGGAGGTCAATATGAGCAGTACATACGGTAATCAACTGAAATTATCTATTTTCGGTCAATCCCACGGGGCGGCCATCGGAATGGTTTTGGACGGCATCCCGGCAGGTCTGCCGGTAGATTGGGATAAGCTGCAGACATTTTTAAACCGTCGCGCCCCCGGCCAGGCGGCATACGCCACCTCCAGAAAAGAGGCAGACAAGCCGGAGCTTCTTTCCGGCATCGTCAATGGCTTTACCTGCGGCGCGCCCATCAGTGCCGTGATCCAGAACAGCAACACCCGCTCCCGGGATTACGAGAATCTGAAGGACCAGCCAAGACCCGGTCATGCCGACTATACCGCCCAGATCAAGTACGGCGGCTACCAGGATGTGGCAGGCGGCGGTCACTTCTCCGGACGGCTGACAGCGCCCCTTTGCATCGCAGGCGGCCTGTGCAAGCAGTGGCTGGAGGAAAAGAACATTCATATTGCCGCCAGGATCCAGGCAATTGCCGGTATTTCTGACGATCCCATGGACCAGACCTGTCCCGACCTTTCCCGGATCGGCGCTGATTTTCCCGTTGTAAATCCCGAAGCAGGAGAACGGATGCGCCAGGCCATTGCCGCTGCCAAGGAAGACGGCGACAGCGTTGGCGGTATCGTGGAATGCTTTGTAACCGGGCTGCCTGCAGGCATCGGTGATCCCATGTTTGATGGCATGGAAAGCGTCCTTGCCCAGATCGTTTACGGCATCCCGGCTGTAAAGGGTCTTGAGTTCGGTGCAGGCTTCCGGTGCGCCGACATGACGGGCAGCCAGTCCAACGACTCTTTCACTGTGACAGACGGAAAGGTCCGGACAAAAACCAATCACTGCGGAGGCATTCTCGGTGGGATCACCAATGGCATGCCGTTGGTATTCCGTGCCGCTTTCAAGCCCACCCCCTCCATTGCCAAGACTCAAACCAGTATTTCCCTGGCGCAAATGTGTGAGAAGCCCCTGAATGTTGAGGGCCGGCACGATCCTTGCATCGTCCCCAGAGCCGTTCCGGTGGTGGAAGCCGCTGCAGCCATTGCAATTTTTGACGCTTACATGTCCTATAAGGAGGCATAATTATGGAACTGAGTGAATTAAGAGAAAAGATCGACGCCATTGACTCCCAGCTGGTGACCCTGTTCACAGAACGCATGGCGGTTGCCGCTGAGGTGGCAGATTACAAGAAGCAGAACAACCTGCCCATCTATGTGCCTGCCCGGGAGCGGGCGATCCTGAACGATGTGGCGCAAAAAGCAGGCCCGGAGATGGCAAATTACACCCGGGTGCTCTATTCCATGCTTTTTGAATTGAGCAGAAGCTATCAGAGCAAGCGCAACACCAAGTCCACCGCCTTGCACGAAACCATCACGGAGTCTATCGAGAACACCCCGAAGCTCTTCCCCCAGGCACCCATGGTAGCCTGCCAGGGCGTGGAGGGTGCGTATGCCCAGATCGCCTGTGAGCGGATCTTCAAGTCCCCCATGATCATGTACTTCAAGAACTTTGAAGGTGTGTTCCATGCCATTGAGCAGGGCCTGTGCCAGTACGGCATCCTTCCCATTGAAAACTCCACAGCCGGTTCCGTTAAGAAGGTTTACGATCTGATGATCCATCACAATTTTTCCATTGTGCGTACCTTCCGGCTGAAGATCGACCACAACATCCTGGCAAACCCCGGCAGCAGCATGGAGAACATCAAGGAGATCTACTCCCACGAGCAGGCCATTCACCAGTGCGGCAATTTCCTGTCTAAGTATCCGGCAGTCAAGGTCATTCCTGTAGAAAACACCGCTGTTGCCGCGGAAATGGTTGCCAAGTCCGGCAGAACGGATGTTGCCGCCATTTCCAGCAGAGCCTGCGAAGAGCTCTACGGCCTGGAGTGTCTTGCCCAATCCATTCAGGATGAGGGCAACAACCGCACCCGGTTTATCTGCATCAGCAAGAACCTGGAAATCTACCCCGGTGCCGACAAGACCAGCATCATGATGGTCCTGTCCCACAAGCCCGGTGCGCTTTACAAGGTCCTTGCCAGAATGTATGTCCTGGGGATCAATGTGATCAAGCTGGAATCTCGCCCCATTCCGGACCGGGATTTTGAGTTCATGTTCTATTTTGATCTGGAAACCTCCATCTATTCCGAGGAATTTGTTCAGCTGATGTGTGAGCTGGATGATCTTTGCGAGGAATTCAAGTATTTGGGCAGCTATTCCGAGGTGGTCTGATGCAGTGCGGATTGTTAGGCAGAAAGCTCTCTCACAGCTATTCCCCTCAGATCCACGGTCAGCTGGGAAGCTATCCTTACCAGCTCTTTGAAGTAGAGCCGGAGCAGCTGGAAGCATTTCTGAAGGACACCCCCTTTACCGGTCTGAATGTGACCATCCCTTACAAAAAGGCAGTGATCCCCTTCTGCGATCAGCTCTCAGAGCAGGCAAAAAAGCTGATGTCTGTCAACACCCTGGTGCGAAAGGCAGATGGAACACTCATCGGGCACAACACCGATTACTTTGGATTCTCCTCTATGCTGGACCGGTCCGGGATCTGCGTCAAAGGCAAAAAGGTGCTGGTGCTGGGAAGCGGCGGTGCTTCGGCAACGGTATGTGCCGTGCTGCAGGAGCGAAATGCCCAGGTGGTGGTGATCTCCCGCAGCGGTGAGAATCACTACGGGAATCTGCAGCTGCACTATGATGCAGCCATGATCGTCAACACCACCCCGGTGGGAATGTATCCTAAGACCGATGCTGCCCCCCTGGAGCTTGATGGCTTTGAAAAGCTGGAAGGTGTGCTGGATCTGATTTACAATCCTGCCAACACCTTACTGATGCAGCAGGCCCAGGCAAAGGGTATCTACACCCAAAACGGCCTGTGGATGCTGGTGGCCCAGGCAAAGGAAAGCGCCCAGTGGTTTACAGAAGCGGAAATCGACGATGCCGTCATCGACAAGATCTACCGTAAGCTTTCTGTACAAATGCGAAATATCGTACTGGTGGGCATGCCCGGCTGCGGCAAAAGTACCATCGGCTCTGCATTGGCAGCCAAGCTGGGCAGGACCTTTGTGGATGCGGATCAAAAGATCGTTGAGACGGCAGGAGCATCCATCCCGGAGATCTTCCGGAACTGCGGTGAAAGTGGCTTCCGGGCCATTGAGACCCAGGTCCTTCAGGATTTGGGAAAAGGATCCGGCCTTGTGATCGCCACCGGCGGCGGATGCGTGACCAGGGAGGAAAACTATCCCTGCCTGCATCAAAACGGAACCATCTTCTGGCTGCAGCGGGACATTGCTTCCCTTCCCACAGACGGACGCCCTCTGTCTCAGACCCAGGACCTGCAGGAAATGTACAAGGTCAGAATGCCGCTGTATTCCCGCTTTGCGGATCATATCATCCAAAATGACGCCACTTGCCAGAAAGCAATTGGGCAAATTCTTGAAAAGCTGGAGAAATAAATGAAAATACTTGTTTTAAACGGACCGAATATCAATATGCTGGGAATTCGTGAGCCCGGCATCTACGGCAAGAATACATTCCAGGATCTTCTTTCCCTTCTGGATGAGACGGCAGCGCAGCTGGACATTGAGATCGAGCAGTTCCAATCCAACCACGAGGGTGCGCTGGTGGACAAGATCCAGCAGGCACTGGGAACTGTGGACGGCATCGTCATTAACCCGGCTGCCTACACCCACACCTCCGTTGCCATCCTGGATGCCCTGAAGGCAGTTTCCATCCCTGCTGTGGAGGTGCATATCTCCGATGTGGATTCCCGGGAGGCCTTCCGGCAGATCTCCTACCCGGGACTTGCCTGCATCAAAACCATTAAGGGACAGGGCCTGGACGGCTATCGCCAGGCTATTTGCTTCCTGAAAGACCATCTGAAATGACACAAGACCTCCGGCTTATCGGCCGGAGGTCTTATTCTTCATATTTAAGGGTCAGATAGTTTTGGGAAACCGTTCCGTCCAGCAAGACAGCAGTGTCCCTTGCCACCCGAAAGCCGCATCGCAGGTGCAGCTGCAAGGATGCATGATTTTTAACATGGACATGGGAATATAACCGCCTTCCCTCTAGGGATGCATCTTTGCAAAGGTGATGCAGAAGCCGGTATGCAAACCCCTGTCTGCGAAAATCCGGTGCTGTTTCCAGGGCGGTGATCAGAGTGCCGTCCAGGTAGGGCTGTATGCGCAGGGCTGCGCGATAGAAACCGGCATCCTCCCATATGGCATACTCGCAGCCGGGCTCCCGGAAAAAATCCAGCAATGCACTTAAAAAGGCATCCTCACCTAAGCGAAGCTGCTCTCGTTTTTCAGCCCCGGGCCGAAGGCGCCGGCCATCTTTTTCGATGCTCTGCCGGTAGACCTCCAGGAGCATTTCCCGGTGGATCATTGAAAGCTTATCAGCGCGGATCACAGAGGATCTCACCTGCCTTTCCAAAAAGGTGGAAAATGAATTTCGTCCTTCATTTTCAGAGAATCATTTCATGATAATTCATGCATAACCGGAACACTTCCCAAGGACTATGCACTAAGTTATTCACAATATCCACAGAGTTTTCCACATGGGTAATTTGTCGAAGAAACGCAAATCTGACAGATTCTTGCTGCTTTATCTGTTAAAACGGTGTTTTTCGAACTTTTAATACATGATTTGTTATGTATTTTCTGTAATAACAAAAAATATCATGTATATTCCCATTCATATTAAGAATTGCAGGAGAAAGGACATTCTCCTGCAATTTCTAATTTTTTAGCTAAATTTCTTCTCCTAAAATGGACTTTGTGGCATAGGCATTCAGGGTCATATCCCCGGTATTGCCTGCCAAAAACTCATAATATGCCTGGGAGCCGATCATGGCTGCATTGTCACCGCAGAGCTTTAACGGCGGCATATAAACGCTGATACCCAGCTCCTCCGCACCAGCCAAAATATCCCTTCTGATCCTGGAATTGGCAGCAACACCACCGGCAATGGCCAGCTTCCGATAGCCGGTCTGCTTCAGTGCCGCAAAGGTCCTGGGGATCAGCGTATCGGATACCGCAGAAGAAAAGGAGGCGCACAGGCTGGGAATATCCAGCTCCTCCCCCACCTGCTGGGCATGGTGAATGAGATTCAGTGCCGCGGTCTTCAGGCCAGAAAAGCTCATGTCATAGGGATTTGCACCGGCTTTTGCCCGGGGCAATACATACTTGGTCTCGTCTCCGGAGGATGCGGCCTTGTCCAGGGCTGCGCCACCGGGATACGGCATACCCAGCACCCGGGCCACCTTGTCAAAGCTTTCCCCCGCTGCATCATCCAGCGTACCGCCCAGGATCTGCATTTTGGTATAGCTCTGCACATCCACCAGCATAGTATGACCGCCGGACACCACCAGGCACAAAAAGGGCGGCTCAAGCTCCGGGCAGGCAATATAATTGGCTGCAATGTGCCCCCGGATGTGATGCACCGGGATCAGAGGCTTATTCAAAGCGTAGGCCACGGACTTGGCAAAATTCACACCCACCAGCACCGCACCGATGAGACCCGGTGCGTAGGTGACAGCCACCGCGTCGATATCCTCCCTGGTAAGACCTGTCTCCTCCAGGGCCTTGTCCGCAAGGGCATAAATTGCCTCAATGTGCATACGGGATGCGATCTCCGGCACAACACCGCCGTAGATCCGGTGCAGGTCCACCTGGGAAGCAATGCAATCCGTCAGCACCTGTCTTCCGTCCCGGACGATGGCAACCGCCGTTTCATCGCAGGAGGATTCAATGGCCAGAATATTCAAACTTCCCACTCCTTTCGCAGAATCAGCGCATCCTCTTTGGGGGCGCTGTAGTAATTGGGTCTGCGGCCTACCTGTAAAAATCCAAGGCTGGCATAAAGGGCAGCCGCAGGTGCGTTGGAGGCACGGACCTCCAGGGTCAAGCTGTGTACCTCTTTCGCACGCAGCGCATCGATGAGCCGCAGCACCAGGGCTTTGGCAACACCCTGCCGTCTGTACTGAGGCAGCACCGCAAGGTTCATCATGTCCGCTTCCCCCATCACCGATTGGGACCCCACATAGCCGACAACGGTATCTGCGTCCACTGCCACCAGCCAAAGGGCCAGGGGGTTCGTAAGCTCACCGGATACGGACTTTTCGCTCCAGGGCATACTGAAGCACAGCTTTTCTATCTGCGCAACTGCAGGAACATGAGATGCCTGCATAGATACATACTCCATTTACTTTGCCTCATACCATGTGCGTCCGCACTTTGCCTCAGCCAAAAGGGGGACCTTCAGCTGCGCCACCTGCTCCATCTGGCGGCTCACCAGCGCGGCAACCTCAGCTGCGCAGCTTTCCGGGCATTCCACGATCAGTTCGTCATGGACCTGGAGCAAAAGCTGTGCCTGGGGGAAGGACGCTTTCAGCGCTGCATCCACACGGACCATTGCCAGCTTGATCAGATCTGCAGCCGTTCCCTGAATGGGGGTGTTCAGTGCGATCCGCTCCGCGCCCTGGCGGATGTTAAAATTACTGCTTTTTAATTCCGGAATATATCTGCGTCTTCCGAACATGGTCTGGGTGAAGCCGGTCTCCCGGGCATCCGATACCACCTGGTGCATATATTCCCGGACACCGCTGTAGTGATCCAGGTAGCTATCAATATACGCTTTTGCCTCATACCGGCTGACACCGATGTCCTCTGCCAGAGAGAACTCGGAAATGCCGTAAACGATGCCGAAGTTTACCGCCTTGGCATTGCGTCTTTGCAGCGGGGTCACCGCCTCCGGCAGCACTCCGAAGACCTGGGCCGCGGTAACGGTGTGAATATCCGTGCCGCCGGCAAAAGCCTGCTGCATGGCTTTATCGTCTGCAATATGAGCAAGGACACGCAGCTCGATCTGGCTATAGTCCGCATCCACAAGAACATGGCCGGGCTTGGCAACAAACATCTTCCGGATCTCTGCACCAAGGTCCGAGCGAACGGGAATGTTCTGCAGATTGGGATCTGTGGAAGAAAGCCGTCCCGTTGCGGTGACCAGATTCTGGAAGGTGGTACGAATTCTGCCGTCATCGCAAACCTCCTTCATAAGGCCGTCCGCGTAGGTGGATTTCAGCTTTGTCAGCATCCGGTAATCCATAATGGCAGGAACGATGGGATGCAGATGACGGATCTTTTCCAGCACATCCGCGTTGGTGGAATAGCCGGTTTTCGTCTTTTTCACCGGGGGCAGCCCCAGTGTCTCAAAGAGCAGCTGACCCAGCTGTTTGGTGGAATTGATATTAAAGGGACCACCGGCACTTTCAAAGATGATCTTCTCGCAATCGTCGATGCGCTGGGAAAGCATCTTGCCGAACTGCTCCATTTGCGTCCGGTCAATGGCAATGCCTGCCTTTTCCATGCGGTAAAGCACCGGGCAAAGGGGCAGCTCGATCTGCTGATACAGCGCATACATGCCGTGGTCCTTCAGCTCTTTGGTAAGAACACAGACCAAGTGCCACAGGGCTTCAGCGCAGGCACCGGCATCCCCGTCATCCACGCTAAGACCCAAATA
The DNA here is from genome assembly GCA_045531815.1 of Faecousia sp. Lineage (GTDB taxonomy): Bacteria > Bacillota > Clostridia > Oscillospirales > Oscillospiraceae > Faecousia. The sequence goes on from JAZSER010000069.1 coordinate 32,481, forward strand.
ATTCATGGCAAGCTTGGAAACGGGATACTCCGATTGGGAGGGATTCAGATCGTAAGCGGCCAGTGCCGTGTCAAAGTAAGGCGCGCAAAGGGGCAGGTTCAGCGAATCCAGCAAATGCAGCGTCTTTTTCAGATCATGGCAGATGACCTTGGCGCTGCCGGTGGGAAGATCCTGGAGGAACTGCGCCTCCATGGGTGTGGCAACATACACACCCTCCTTGCAAGCAATGCCCAAAGAGCCGTCAGAAGCAACGCAAATGGCCATTTCCGAAAGGTCCTGGGGAAGCTGTGTCAATTTCGGAAGGGGCTGGACGCTGCATACCGGCACCTGGGGCGCAAGCTCGATGCCCTTGAGGCCGTACTTCTCCATCAGCCGCACAAACTCCAGCTTCACAAACAAAGCATACAGCTCCTGCTTGTTATACGCCTGAAGCAGTGCATCCTCAGGGGCAAAGTCGATGGGCGCATTGGTACGGATGGTGGCCAGGTCATAAGAAAGATAGGCACTTTCCTTCCCTGCCTCCAGCTTTTCCCGGAGCTTGGGACGGATGGCAGGATCACCGAGATTTTCATAGACCCCATCCAAAGAGCCGTATTGGATCAAAAGGTCTGTGGCGGTTTTCGGGCCGATTCCCGCAACACCGGGGATGTTGTCGGAGTGGTCTCCCATCAGAGCCTTCAGATCCACCATCTTGGCCGGTTCGAAGCCATACTCCTGACGGAAGGTCTGGACATCATATAGGGTCGCTGTGGTGTGCCCGGGGCGGGAGATCACCAGCTTCACCTTCACATGATCGTCAATAAGCTGCAGGCTGTCCCGGTCACCGGTGACGATCACGCAATCCCACTGATTGTTGCCGCAGATCTTACCCACGGTGCCGATGACATCGTCGGCTTCCCAGCCCTGGCACTCATAAATGGGAATATTCATGGCGTGAAGCACCTGCTTCATCACCGGCATTTGCATGGCAAGCTCCTCCGGCATACCGTGACGGGTGGCTTTGTAGCCCTCGTACTGCAAATGCCGGAAGGTTGGTCCGTGGAGGTCGAAGGCAACGCACACCGCATCCGGCTGCTCTTCCTTCTGCATCCGCTCCAGAATATTCAAAAAGCCGTAAATGGCATGGGTATAAAGCCCCTCCCGGTTGGTAAGGGGTTTTACACCGAAGAACGCCCTGTTAATGACACTGTTGCCATCCAGGATCAAAAGCTTCATACTTTTCTCCATTTCGCGCCCTGGGGGGTATCGATGATCTCAATGCCCATATCCTTCAGCTGATCCCGGATCCGGTCTGCCTCAGCATAATTCTTGGCCTTCTTGGCCTCGGTACGGGCAGCAACCAAAGCATCGATCTCGGGGTCAGCAGAAGCGGCAGCCTCCTTGGCCTGCTTGTCCTGCAGCGCCTTGGCAGCCGCAAGCAGATCAAGGCTCAGCACCTGATCAAAATCAGCCAGGGCAGCCAGCTTGGTGGCATCGCTTGTCTTGGCCTTCAGCACATCATAAACCGCGGTGACAGCCAAAGAGGTGTTCAGGTCACCGTTGAGGGCATTGACAAAGCGCTCCTTCAGAGCTGCCAGTGCGTCTTCATCGACATCACTGCCGGGGACGAGGGCTGCGATCTTTGCGATGAGCTTCTGATAGGCAACCACCGCATTGTCAAGATTCTCCCAGCTGAACACCAGGTTTCTGCGGTAGTGGCTCTGGAGGCAGAACAGGCGGTATGCCATGGGGTCGTAGCCCTTCTCCTGCAGCAGGCTGACAGTAAGGAACTCGCCCTTGGACTTGGACATCTTACCGTCGTCGGTATTCAGGTGATGCACATGGAACCAGTAGTTGCACCACTTGTGACCGATGAAGCTTTCCGACTGGGCGATCTCATTGGTGTGGTGAGGGAAGGCATTGTCGATGCCGCCGCAGTGGATATCCAGGTCCTCGCCCAGATACTTCATGGAAATACCGGAGCACTCGATGTGCCAGCCGGGATAGCCCACGCCCCAGGGGGAATCCCACTTCAGCGCCTGGTCCTCAAACTTGGACTTGGTGAACCAAAGAACAAAGTCGTTCTTGTTGCGCTTATTGGTATCCTCTTCCACGCCCTCCCGGACACCGATGGCCAGGTCCTCCTCGTCGTGGTCGTTAAAAACATAGTATTTTTCCAGCTTGGAGGTATCAAAATACACATTGCCCCCGGCAAGGTAAGCAAAGCCCTTTTCAAGCAGCCCCTGGACCATGGCAATAAACTCGGGGATGCAGCCGGTTGCCGGCTGGATGATATCCGGCTTTTTGATGTTCAGCTTGTCGCAATCTGCGAAAAATGCGTCGGTGTAGTACTGGGCGATCTCCATGACGGACTTATTTTCCCGCTTTGCGCCCTTGAGCATCTTGTCCTCGCCGGTGTCGGCATCGGAAGCCAGGTGGCCCACATCGGTGATATTCATAACACGCTTGACATTGTAGCCCAGGTAACGCAGGGATTTTTCCAGCACATCCTCCATAATATAGGTGCGCAGGTTGCCGATATGGGCAAAATGGTACACTGTAGGACCACAGGTGTACATCTTCACAACATCCGGGGAGTTGGGCTGAAACAGTTCCTTCTTATGGGATAACGAATTATAAAGATACATGGTCATTTCCTCCAAAATAAATTCAATAAAAAAACGCCTCTTATGCCGTAAGCACAAGAGGCGGGTCATACAACTCGCGGTTCCACTCTCATTTATCACTCAAAAACCAATTCGCTCCCGGACGCACCTTCACCGTCCGACACCGCCTGGGCTCACAGCCAACGACCCGGGCTCTCTGCAGGATAAAGACAGCTACTCTTTCCGATCACAGCGATATTCATTTTGTGTATTTTACCACTAAAACACCGGTTCTGTCAAGGTTTTCAAGATATTATCTGAATAATCATTGCGAAGACTTTTCCGGTGTGATAAACTATAGAAAATGCATAATTGGAGGTCTGATTATGACGAAACGGATTTGCAGCATTCTGGTCCTTTGCCTGATGCTTACAGCCTCCGGCTGCACCCGTCCTGCGCTTATCCAGCCGGAAACCACACAACCTGCGTCCACCGGGGAAAGCATCCAAACAGAAGCCACGGAAAGCACCCCGGAGGAGCTCCCTCTTGTCCGGCAGCTGCCCATGTACAGCATTTCGCTGCCTGTTTCCACCCAGGAAACTGCCGCAGAAGACGGTACGGTGGTGTTTTCTTATACCGCTCAGAGCATTTCTTTGGTCGGTCCTGAGCAGGCTGTTGCCGATGCCATCATTGTGGATCTTCTCAACCGCCAGGACAGGGATCGCACTGCCGCAGACGCTGTCTGCGCTGCCGCCCAGGCTGCCTACAAGGCCCAGGGGGATTGGCTTGCCCATCAGTATCAGTGCATCTACCAGCCTGCCCGGATGGATGCCGCTGTCCTCAGCCTGTGGAAAACAGAAACCACCTTCACCGGGGCATCCCATCCGGAGACGGTATACACCGGCCTTTCCTATGACCTTTTAACCGGGCGACTTCTGGATCTGGGGCAGATCCTGAAAGAGGGTGCTGATAAAGCTGCCCTTTGCGACGCTGTGATCACTGCCATTGAACAGATCAAGGATTCCTATGCTGTGTTTGATGGCTTTGAAGATACTGTAAAGGCACTGTTTCACGAGCCTTTGGACCGGATCGGCAACTGGTACTTCAGCACCCAGGGGCTTTGCTTCTGCTTTGCCCCCTACGAGATTGCCCCCTATGCCTCCGGTGTGATCACTGCCACCATCCCCTACAACCGGCTGACAGAGATCTTAGACGATGCCTTCTTCCCTGCTGATATTGAATCCGCTACCGGAGCGCTCCTGGCTTCTTCCTTCCGGGAAACGGAAATGGAGGGCTATTCCCAGATCGCAGAGGTAAGCGTCGGTTCCGGTGAAAGCAAGCTTTTGCTCTTCTCTGATAATTCTGTCCACGATCTTACAGTTTATTACCCGGTTGCCGGGACAGATCCCATGGGTTTTTCCGGAAACCATCCGGTTTTCTACTGCAACACCCTGACCCCCGGTGACGCTGTCCGGTTAGACATCCCCGAAGGCGCGGAGCTGACGGTGACTTATCAGACAAACGGTGCGCTGCAAACCGCCCATATCCGCTACGACTCTGCCGCTGACTCCGTCACGCTGTCATAACCGGATCGATAGCCCCGCAGCAGCCGAAACACCTCCGGGGCAAGGGCAACCAAGGCAAACAGATTGGGAATCGCCATCAGAGCGTTTACGATGTCAGAGAGGATCCAAACCGTTCCTGTACCCAGCAGCGTTCCCAGTACCGCTGTGCCCCCCTGGAGCAGCACAAAGCCCCGGATGGCCCGTTCACCGAACAGATACTCTGCGCAGCGGATGCCGTAAAATCCCCAGCCCATCACCGTGGCAACAGCAAAAAGGCAGATCGCAATTGCCAGGGGGATCTGCACCCAGCTGCCCAGCACCGAAGAAAATGCCTGGGCAGTAAGGTCGATGCCGGCATCCTTGCCGTAGCCCACCGGCACACCGCTGCACAGAATCACCAGGGCCGTAAAGGTACAGATCACGATGGTGTCCAAAAACACCTCCACGATGCCCATAAGCCCCTGCTCCACCGGATGGGATACCTCCGCGGAGCCATGGGCAATGGCTGCTGTTCCCATGCCTGCTTCGTTGGTAAAGACCCCCCGTGCAGCCCCGATGCGCAGAGCGGTAAAAAAGGAGCCCACCGCCCCGCCGGTTACGGCAGAGGGAGAAAACGCACCCTTTAATATGGCTGCAAAGGCTGCCGGAACTGCCCGGATGCGCAGAAGCAGCACCCCAATACTGATGACCAGATACCCCAGTGCAGCTGCCGGAACGATGCTTTCGGCAGCTGCACCGATTCTTTTTCCGCCCCCTGACAGCAAGGCGACGATCAAGCCCCCCAGGCCAAGACCCAGGATCAGCTTCCATATCCCGGGCAACGGCATACCAAGGGTCTCCGACGCACCCTGCAGCGCTGCCATTACCGTATTGATCTGAGTGGCATTTCCCACCCCAAAGGAAGCCACGACGCCAAAAAAACAGTAGATGCCCGCAAGAAAGTGCCACTTTGGGGAAAGCCCCCCTGTGATGATGTACATAGGACCGCCCATGGGTGCGCAGCCCCGGCTCTTCTTTCGATAGCGCACCGCCAGCACCGCCTCTGCAAACTTGGTTGCCATCCCCAGGACTCCACAGACCCACATCCAAAAGACCGCACCCGGCCCGCCAATGGCGATGGCCCCTGCCACCCCTGCCAGATTCCCTGTACCCACGGTGGCAGCCAGTGCTGTGCACAAAGCCCGGTAGCCGGACCTGCCAGTGTCCTGTTTTCTGCTCAGTGCGCTGCAAAACCGCTTCCAGGCTTCCGGAAATCTGCGAATTTGCACAAAGCCCGTTCCCACACTCATGACAATGCCCACCAGCAGGATCAAAAGCAGCGCCGGTATCCCCCAAACAAATCCGTTGATCATTTCAAGCACACGCAATTTCCCAGCCCCCATATAAAAAAGCAGCTGCAATGCAGCTGCTTTTGTGTTATTCCCAATTGGCCCAGATCTCAGGGCAGTAGCCGACGGTCACCTGTTTTCCGTTACGCACCACAGGGGTCTTCATCAGCTCCGGTTCCTCATAAACCTTATCCTCCTTGGCACGGACATCGTCCATGTAGCGCATCAGGGTGATCTGCTGGGATTTTCCATCCCAATCGATGAGGTTATCCACACCGCCCACCCCCCGGAGCACAGAATCAAATTCCTTGCCGGACATCCCGTACCGGGGCAGATCTATGTACTGATACTTTATGCGCCGTTCTTTAAAATATCTCTCGGCCTTCTTGGTATCAAAGCATTTTCCTTTTCCGAAGATCTGAATGTTCAATAGCTCACCTCCATCAGGCACAAGCCCTGGGCAGGCACAGCAGGTCCTGCTGCGCTGCGCTTTTCCCCAAAGAGTGCCGGAATGCTCTCCGGCTGGCGCTGACCGCTGCCCACTTCCAGGAGTGTCCCCACCAGGATCCTGACCATATGCTGCAGGAAGCCGTTTCCGGTGACGGTAAAGCGGATCTCCTCTCCCTGGCGCTGGATCTGAAAATCATGGATGGTGCGGACCGTGGACTTTTTCATATTGCGGTTGCTGCAAAAGGCGGAAAAATCATGGGTGCCCAAATAGAGCTGGGCAGCCTGGCGCATCCGGGCAATGTCCAGCTCCCCGGGATAGATATAGACATATTTTCTCTGAAACACACAGGGCGCTTCGCTGTTCCAAAGCCGGTAGCAATAGGTCTTGGTTTTGGCATTGAGCCGGGCATGAAACCGGGGGGAGGCATTTTTACAGCTGATCACCCCGATGTCCTCCGGAAGGTACGCCCGGAGGCCTGCCAGGATCTGCTCACAGGGCATTGCAGAATTGCAGTGAAAGCTGACCACCTGGGCCATGGCATGGGTCCCGGCATCCGTCCGGCCGCTGCCGGAAACGGTGATGGGCTCATCCAGCAGCCGGGTCAGAAGGGTCTCCAGCTTACTCTGAATGGTATTGTCACTACCGGCAAGGCGCTGCCAGCCTTTATATCTTGTGCCGTCGTAGCAAATGTCAAGCCGCAGATTGCGCATATTCCTTCAGTTCCTCTCTGGCCTCCCGTTCGGTATCCGCGGAGAACAAAAATGTTCCGTGTACATCGTAAACCTGGATATGGCCTCTTTCGTTGCGAATCTCAAACATAACATCACATCCTTTTCTTTTGTGATGTTATGATAGCAAGGGTTCTGTCCGTTAATTAGGACTTATTGTCAATGCATCCTTCCAGCCATTTTGCAATATCGGCATAGATGGTCTCTTTGTTGATCTCATTGAGGATCTCATGGCGGCACAACGGATAGATCCGCAGGTCCACCTTCTGCATCCCCGCCTTTTGAAAGGCCTGGGCTGTTTTGGCAACGCCCTTGCCGTAGTCTCCCACGGGATCGTCACCGCCGGCAACAAAAAAGACGGGAAGCTCCTTGTTCATGGCCTCCAGGTTGCTCTGCTGCTGAATATAGGCGATGCCTGTGAGCATATCCCGGAACAGACCCGAAGTGGCTGTAAAGCCGCACATGGGGTCACTGACATAGGCATCCACCGCGACATTGCTTCTGCTGAGCCAATCATAGGGGGTCCTGGGATGCTCTACCCGCTTGTTGTACGGGCCGAACAGCAGCTTCTGCAAAGAAGGGTTGGGCTCTTTTGCTCCAAAGAGCTTACACATCGTCTCGCACATGGCAATGCCCGAACGCAGTACCACAGTGGGCTGCCAGCCGGTGCCGCTGAGGATGCAGCCGGCAACATCGGCCTCAGGGTACTTTTGCAAAATGGTCCTTGCCATAAACGAGCCCATGGAGTGTCCCAACAGGAAATAGGGAAGCTCCGGATACTCCGCCTTGGTCTGCACATACAGCTGATAGGTATCCCCTACGGCACTGAACCAGCCGCCGGAAAAATAGCCCTTTGTCTGACCTGCCCCCACAGAGCCGCCATGTCCCATATGGTCCTCGGCCACCACCAGGTAGCCCAGCCGGTTCAGATACTTTGCAAAGTGGTCATACCGGGCGGCATACTCCGCAATACCGTGGATGATCTGCACCACGGCAATGGGTGCGCCCTCCGGCTCCCACTTGCAGACATGGATCCTTCCGCTGCCGCAGGAATCAAAGTAAAACTCGTTTCTCATATCAGCCGATCACTTCATAGCCGGCATCGGTAATGGCTTTCTTCAGCTGTGCAATATCTGCATTGCCGGTAACGGTGACCTGCTTCTTCTGCAGATCCACAACGGCATCCGTAGTGCCGGCAACGGCCTTACAGACGCTCTCCACCCGGGCCTGGCAATGGGGACACATCATACCTTCCACTTTAATAACGGTTTCCATAGTTCTTTCCTCCTTAATCTGTGTGGGTTGAGTGACAACAATTGGTTCGTGCTTCGGTTTAAAGTAGCGCAGGCGCAATGCGTTGGTCACCACGAAAACCGAGCTCATGCTCATGGCAGCTGCGCCCAGCATGGGATTGAGCAGCAGCCCAAAGGCAGGATACAATGCACCGGCTGCCACCGGGATCCCAAGGGAATTATAAAAGAATGCCCAGAAAAGATTCTGGCGGATATTACGGACGGTGGCCTTACTCAGGGCAATGGCCCGGCAGACACCCATCAGAGAGTTCTGCATCAGCACGATATCCGCAGATTCAATGGCGATATCCGTGCCAGCACCAATGGCCATACCCACATCGGCACTGACCAGGGCAGGGGCATCGTTGATGCCGTCTCCCACCATCAGAACCGATTTATTCTTTTCCTTCAGCTCCCGGATCACCGCGGCCTTGTCCGCAGGCAGGACATCGGAGATCACCTGATCGATCCCGGCCGCCTGGGCAACCGCCTGGGCCGTCACCCGGTTGTCACCGGTGAGCATGATCACCTTCAGTCCCAGGGCATGCATACCCCGGATGGCATCGGCAGAGTCCTGCTTCAGCACATCCGCTGCGGCAATGATGCCCAAAAAGCCCCGGGTCTCCGACGCAAAGTAAAGGGGTGTCTTTCCCCCCTGGGCAAGGCTTTGGTCTTCCTTGACGGGGATGCCCAGACGGTTCATCAGATGCAGATTTCCGCCGTAGATCCTCTCTCCTTCAATGATAGCACAAACTCCCTCTCCGGGCAAGGTCTCAAAGGCAGAAGGCTCAGAAAATGTTCCGTTTCCGTATTTCTCCAGGATCGCCTTGGCAAAGGGATGCTCCGACCGGGATTCAGCTGCAGCAGCCAGCTGCAAAAGGGCCTCGGAAGAAATGCCATTGGGGATCACATCCGTCACCGCAGGCTTACCGGTGGTCAGTGTGCCGGTCTTGTCCAAGACCACGGTGGTGACCTTGTGGAGGTTTTCCAGCGCCTCCGCGTTCTTAAACAGCACACCCAATGCAGCGCCCCGGCCTGTTCCCACCATGATGGCAACCGGGGTGGCAAGTCCCAATGCGCAGGGGCAGGAGATCACCAGCACCGCAATGGCATTGGAAAGGGCGAAGGAAAGGCTCTGCCCCGCAATGATCCAAACAAGAAATGTCACAGCGGCAATGCTCATAACCACCGGCACAAAGATGCCTGCGATCTGATCTGCCAGCCGGGCAATGGGGGCTTTGGAACCGCCGGATTCCTCCACCAGCCGGATCACCTGGGCAAGGGTCGTATCCTGCCCCACCTTTTCCGCGGTGAACTCCAGGTAGCCCTCCAGCACCACGCTGGCGGTTGCCACCGTGTCCCCCGGCAGCTTTTCCACCGGCAGGCTCTCCCCTGTCAGCGCGCTTTGATCCAGGGTGGCTCTGCCGTTGGTCACCACTCCGTCCACCGGGATCTTGCCACCGGAACGGACCACCACGGTATCTCCGATGCGCACATCCTCAACAGGCACTTCCACCAGCCGGTCGTCCCTGCGGAGGGTTGCCGTTTTGGGGCTTAGATCCATCAGCTGCCGAATGGCATCTCCGGTGCGGCCCTTGGCACGGCTTTCCAGAAATTTGCCGAAGGTGATCAGCGTCAGGATCATGGTAGCAGACTCAAAGTAAAGGTGCATATTCTCATGGTCCACCGGGATGCCGTTGCCCATGGCATGGGCCATACGGAACATCACTGCCACGCTGTACACCAGGGCTGCACCTGAGCCGACGGCGATCAGCGTGTCCATATTAGGCGCACCCTTAAAAAGGGCTTTGATGCCCCTGGTATAGTAGACCCGGTTGAGAAACACCACCGGAAGAGAAAGCAGCAGCTGCAAAAGGGCGGCAACCATCTGATTGCTCTGCCCACGGTACCAGGACGGAAGGGGCAGGTGGAGCATATGCCCCATGGAAAAATACATCAAAACCACCAAAAAACCAGCGCTGAGAAGGATCCTTCTGACCATGGCAGCGTGTTCATTTTCTATGGGGGCAACGGACTTTTCCTTCTGTCCGGCCAGGGAGGCGCCATAGCCGGCATCGGTAACCGCCCGGATGATTTCCCGGGAAATATCCTCCTTCGCCTCCACCTCCATCTTCCCTGCCAGCAGGTTGACTTCGGCTTTTATAACACCGGAAATGCCCCGGGTCACCTTCTCTACCCGGGCTGAGCAAGCGGCACAGGTCATGCCGGTAACATCGAATTTCAGCTTCAATTAGACCACCTCTTGAAAAAGATTGACACAGTATCGGTTCTATGGTACTATTTTATCACGCAATTTAATTTTGACAAGTATGTACCTTTTTGTGACATACTACCCTTTTGGATACCGAGGTGATCTCATGCAAACAACAAATACTTGTCCTGTGGCAACCACCCTGGATCTCATCGGCGGCAAGTATAAGGCCCTGATCCTGTGGCATCTTTCCAACGGCAAGCTGCGGTTCTCCGCGCTGAAGAAGGTCGTTGCCGGTGCTACCGCAAAAATGCTCACCCAGCAGCTGCGGGAGCTGGAGGCCAATTCTCTCATCCACAGAGAGGTTTATCCGGTGATCCCTCCCAAGGTGGAGTATTCCCTCACCGACCGGGGCTTGAGCCTGATGCCTGTCCTGGTTGCCATGCGGGATTGGGGCGCTGACTACCTCCGGGGGAAAAACTTAGAGCCCAACTGCTTTATGATGCAGACCAACACTACAAAATAAAGATCGTGAAGGAGACCTATTTATGAATATCAAGATCCTTTGTGACAGTACCTGCGACCTTTCCCAGGCGCTTTTGGAAAAGCTGAATGTTACCGTCATTCCTCTGACCGTTATTAAAAACGGAGAATCCTTCTCCGACGGTGTGGATATCCAGCCTGCGGACATCTTTGCCCATGTGGCAGCCGGCGGCAATCTTTGCTCCACCACCGCGACCAACATGGATGAATACACGCAGTGGTTCAGTAAGTATGCCCAGGAATATGACGGTGTGATCCACATCAGCCTGGGTTCCGGCTTCTCCTCCAGCCATCAGAATGCACGGCTGGCAGCGGAAGAATTTGACAATGTCCGGGCTGTGGACTCTCAGAATCTGTCCACCGGCCAGGGCCTGGTGGTGCTGAAGGCCTGCCAGCTGGCAGCCCAGTGCGACGATCTGGACGAGATCGTCCGTCAGCTGGACGCTTACACCCCCAGAGTGGAAGCCAGCTTCCTGCTGGATCAGCTGACCTACATGGTCAAGGGGGGCCGCTGCTCCTCTGTGGCAGCCCTGGGTGCAAATCTTCTGAATCTGAAGCCCTGCATCGAGGTCAGAGGCGGCAAGCTCACCGTTGTCAAAAAGTACCGGGGCAACTACGCAAAGTGCCTTGCAAACTATGTCAAAGACCGCATTGCTGCCCGGGAGGACCTGGAACGGCAGACCCTCTTTGTCACCAGAACACCGGTCACCGACGAGTGCCTGCAGAGCGTGAAAAATGCTGTGGAGCAGCACGCTGACTTTGAAAATATTTACTGGACAGAAGCCGGCTGTACCGTTTCCTGCCACTGCGGACCGGGAACTTTGGGTGTTCTGTTTGTCAGAAAGTAAGAAAAAATACGGATGTGCCCCTGATTTTGGTGGCACATCCTTGTTTTTTTCCGGCAATGTGATATACTGAAGCAAATAACGCAGCGAGGAAACAGCTATGGACTACAACCTTCTTTTGGACAATGCCGTGGAATTGGGCTATCGCCTTGCCATGAACGGTGCGGAGACCTACCGGATCGAAGAGAGCATTCAGCGGACACTGGGCGCTTACGGTGTCCATGCCGAGGTCTTTGCCATCCCCAATTGCCTCCATGTAAGCATGGAGACTCCCGAGGGCACACCCCTGACCCGGATGCGTCGCATCGGTCACCACGGCAACAATATGGACACCATGGAGACCTACAGCAACATCAGCCGCAAAGTCTGCCAGGAAGTCCCGGAGCTGTCCCAATGGTCCAAATGGCTGGAAGAAGCAAAGACAAACGCCCGGTCCTATCCCCTGTGGCTTCAGATCCTGGGGGGCTTTTTGGTGGGAAGCGGCTACAATGTCCTGTTCTACGGCGGATACTGGACGGATCTTCTGTTATCCGGCATCTGCGGCAGCCTTATCTGCCTTGTCAATGCCCTTTTGGAGCGGCTGAAGGTAAATCCCTTCTTCGTCACCATCTGCTCTGCCTTTGCAGCGGGGCTGGCAGCCTATACCGCAGCAAGCCTTTCTTTGACCGTCTATACCGATGCGGTGGTCATCGGCGCGCTGATGATCCTGGTGCCTGGACTTCTGTTTACCAACGCCCTGCGGGATATCATTTTTGGAGATACCAACTCCGGCATCAACCGGGTGGTGCAGGTCTTTTTGATTGCCGCTGCCATCGGTTTGGGAACAGGTGCTGCATGGCAGCTTTGCACCTGGATTGGCGGACCGCTCCCCGGGTGCAATCACACGGTCAATCCCATCTGGGCGGATGTGGTAGCCTGCTTTATCGGCTGTCTGGGTCTTTTGTTCCTGTTTAATATCCACGGCAAGGGCGGTATACTGTGTGCCCTGGGCGGTGCGCTGACCTGGTTTACTTACCGCATGGTCTTTGCATACACCCACAATTCCTATTTTGCCAACCTTTCCGCGATCTTAGTGGCTGCCGTTTATGCCGAGATCATGGCACGGATCCGAAAGTACCCGGCAACCGCCTATCTTGTGATCTCTGTGTTTCCGCTGCTTCCCGGTGCCGGCATTTACCACACCATGATGGGTGTGCTCAACGGAAATGTAACCATGGCCCTGAAAAACGGCGGTGACACCCTGGCCATCGCAGGGATCCTGGCAGTGGGTATTCTGATGGTCTCCACGGTGTTCCGCTTTCTGGCGATGATCAAACGAAAAGCATAGTAAAAACCCCCATGGAGTGCATCCATGGGGGTTTGAATTAGCCGTCGATACTCTTCTTGACCTTCTTTTCAGCCTTAGCTCTTGCCTTTTCCGCTTCTGCCTTCTTGGCATTTTCCTTAGCGGCTGCGGCAGCGGTCTCATTGGAGGAAAGGGCCCACTTCATCAGCTCGATACGGACCTGGTCAGCACCGGTCTCGATCACAAAGCGGTCTTCCTTCACGCTGACCACCTTACCGGTGATGCCGCCGATGGTGATGATCTGATCACCGACCTTCAAAGAGGAACGCAGCTGCTCTGCTTCCTTCTTGCGCTTGTTCTCGGGGCGGATCAGCATAAAGTAGAACACGGCAACCATAGCCACCAGCATCACGATGGTGGAGATCATCTGGCTGCCACCGGTGGGATCTACAGCACCGGCGTCAGTTAAAAAATGAAACATTTGTCATACTCCTTTATTATAATTTCCTGTCCATTATAGCACCTGATGCGGAAAATGCAAGCTATTTTAGATTCGTCTTCCCAACTTCTCGGAATATTCCTGCCGGAAGGCTTCAAATGTGCCTGCATCCAGGGCATTGCGGATGCGCTCCATCAGCTTATTGTAGAAGTACAGATTGTGCATCACGCAAAGCCGCATGGCAAGCATCTCCTCGGCAACAAACAGATGCCGGATATAGGCTCTGGAATAGCGTCTGCAAACCGGGCAGTCACAGGCAGGATCAATGGGGTTCAGATCCTTCTGATACTTGGCATTTTTCAGGTTGATGGCGCCCTCCCAGGTAAACAGCCGGGCATGTCTTGCGTTTCTTGCCGGCATGACGCAATCAAAGAAGTCAACACCTCTGGCAACTGCCTCGATGATGTTACTGGGTGTACCCACGCCCATGAGATAGCGGGTCTTTTCCCGGGGCATATGGGGCTCTACCGCTTCAATGATATCATACATTTCCTGGGCGGTCTCCCCCACCGCCAGGCCGCCGATGGCATAGCCCGGCAGGTCCAGGTCTGCAATGCGCTTCATATGGTCCACCCGGATATCGGGATAGGTGCCGCCCTGGTTGATGCCCCAGAGCATCTGCTGGGGATTGACGGTATCCGGCAGAGCATTGAGCCGTGCGTTCTCCGCCTTGCACCGCTCCAGCCAGCGGTAGGTCCGGTCCACGCTCTGCTTCACATAGTCTCTGGGTGCGGGATTTTCGATGCACTCATCAAAGGCCATGCAGATATCCGAGCCCAGGTTGGACTGGATCTGCATACTCTCCTCCGGGCCCATGAAGATCTTATGCCCGTCAATATGGGAGGCAAAGGTGACACCCTCCTCCTTGATCTTCCGCAGGGAAGCCAGGGAAAACACCTGGAATCCACCGGAGTCGGTGAGGATCGGACCGTCCCAGGTCATGAACTTGTGCAGACCGCCGCATTCCTTCACCAGCTGGTCACCGGGGCGCAAATGCAGATGGTAGGTGTTGCTCAGCTCCACCTGGCAGCCGATGTCCTTCAGATCCTTGGCACTTAGCGCGCCTTTGATAGCGCCTTGGGTACCGACATTCATAAATACCGGGGTCTGGACCGTGCCGTGGGCGCAGGTAAATTCTCCCCGGCGGGCATTGCCCTCTGTTTTTAAAAGCTTAAACATATCTTACCTCAACCAATAAACATGGCATCTCCGAAGGAGAAGAACCGATAGCGCTCCTCCACGGCAATGCGATAGGCATTGAGCACCTGTTCTCTGCCTGCGAAGGCGGAGACCAGCATCACAAGGGTACTTTCCGGCAAATGGAAGTTGGTGATCAAAGCATCCATTGCCTTGAACCGGTAGCCCGGGAAAATAAAAATATCCGTCCAGCGGCTCTTGGCACGGAAGGTTCCGTCCGCCTCCACCAGGGATTCCAGGGTGCGGCAGGAAGTGGTGCCCACGCAGATCACCCGGCCGCCGTTTTCCTTGGTCCGGTTAAGAAGGGCAGCCGTTTCCTCCGAGAGCATACACAGCTCACTGTGCATATGGTGGTTGGCAATATCCTCAGCCTTCACCGGGCGGAAGGTGCCAAGGCCCACATGCAATGTCACAAAGGCAGTATTTACACCCTTTTCCCGGATCTTTTCCAGAAGCTCCCGGGTAAAGTGCAATCCGGCTGTGGGTGCTGCCGCAGAGCCAAGGGCTTTGGAATAAACCGTTTGGTAACGCTCCTGGTCCTGGAGCTCTGCCTTGATATAAGGCGGCAGCGGCATCTTGCCCAGGCGCTCCAGCACCTCCAGGAAAATTCCCGTATAGTGGAATTCCACCACCCGGTTGCCGTCATCGCACACCGAGACCACCGTAGCAGTAAGCTCTCCGTCTCCAAAAAGGACCTGCTGCCCATCCAGGAGCTTTCTTCCGGGCTTTGCAAGGCACTCCCAGCGGTTGTCTCCCAGGTCCCGCAGCAACAAAAGCTCCACTGCGCCTCCCGTGGGGCGATGGCCCAATAGACGGGCAGGCAGCACCCGGGAGTCATTCATCACCAGGCAATCCCCCGGCTGCAAATACTCCAAAATGTCAGAAAAGTGCCGGTGGTCCACCGCACCGGTTTCTTTGTTCAAAACCATCAGCCGGGAGCTGTCCCGCGCAAGCAAGGGGGTCTGCGCAATGAGTTCTTCCGGCAGATCATACCAAAAAACGTGGGTTTTCAAATAATCTCCTCCCAAAACAATCCGTGCATCACAGGAATCCTTCCTAGTATAGACGATTTTGCCGATTTTTGCAACACGCAAATCCGGGGTTTTGCGCATAGATTGCACTGGAGGTATCAGCTTATGAAAAATCCTGTATTCACCGGGGTGTGCACAGCCCTGGTCACTCCCTTTTTTCACGACGAGATCAACTATCCCCTTCTGGAGCAGCTGCTGAAGGCGCAGCTGGATGCCGGAGTCCGGGCCATTGTTCTGGCGGGGACAACGGGAGAAGCCCCAACCCTTACGGACAGCGAAAAGTGTGAGCTGTTCAGAAGAGCCAAGGCCTTTGTGAAGGACCGCTGTCTGATCATTGCCGGCACCGGCACAAACTCCACAGAGCATGCCGTCCGGATGAGTGTTGCAGCCCAGGAGGCAGGTGCGGATGCCCTGCTGGTGGTCAGCCCCTATTACAACAAAGGAAATCCCGAGGGACTCTTTGCCCACTTTATGTCCGTTGCCCACAGCGTCCGCATCCCGGTGATCCTGTACAATGTCCCATCCCGGACGGGGGTGGATATCCCGGTAAGCGTTTACAAGCGTCTTGCTGCGCTTCCCAACATCGCCGGGGTCAAGGAAGCCAGCACCGATATTACCAAGATCCAGCGGATCCGGGAGGCCTGCCCGGAGGATTTCTACATCTGGTCCGGCAATGACGATATGATCGTGCCGGTGATGTCCCTGGGTGGAAAGGGGGTCATCTCGGTGCTGTCCAACCTCTGCCCCAGGGAAACGGCAGCCATGACCCAGGCGGCACTGGACGGAGATTTTGACACCGCGTCGGCACTGCAATGCCAGCTGCAGCCCCTGGTAGAGCTGCTTTTTAGTGAGGTCAATCCCATTCCCGTAAAATACGCCATGCGGTACGCAGGATTTGATTGTGGCCGGTGCCGCCTGCCCCTGGGACAGCTGAGCCTTGCCGCAAAGCAAAGGATCGACGCCTATTTTGCGTAAGGATCCTCTCCCACAGCTTACCGCACCGATCGTACGCACCCGGTTCGTTTGACGCACCGCACCCATGTAGGGGAGGGCCTCTGTGCCCTCCCGCTGCTGCACCGATCATACCAACCGGGTGCGTTCATGTGGTTGGGTAACGGGAGGGGATGGAACCCCTCCCCTACGGTCTGAATACGGAAAATTTCCAATAAAACGCACCCGGTACAACAAAAACCTGTGGCACACTCCCCATGGAAGTGTGCCACAGAATCATTCTTCAAGGTCGGTAGTTTTCAAAAATGGGGATCCAGTTCTCCTTCAGAGCCTCCTGATGCTCCCGGTCAGACTGCAGCGTCCAGGTGACGCCCTGGGCGCCCCACAGCTTCCGCACGATATGATTGCTTACGGTCCTGCGATCCCGGAAGCGGTATGCCACGAAGTCCGGCCGGGTGAGAAAATTCAGCATCTGATTCTTCAGAATGAACTTTAAAAGCCAGGGAAGCTTCGAGGATTTGCTTGCAAAATAATTCTCTGTCAGCTGACCGCGGATCAGGTCCTTCCGGTTCTTTCGCAGCCAGTAAACGCAACGGGGATCAAAGGATTCCAGGCAGTAGATGCCCGGATATGCTTCCAGCATCCGGCAGGTCTTTTCGCAAAGGGCAGCATAATTATTCCGGGCGCATTTCACTTCCACCACCAGGGGAACACTGCCGTCAAAGAGCTTCAGCACATCGGAAAACAAAGGAATGGTCTGGTCCGTGCCTTCCAGGAAGTATCCGGAAAGCTCCCCGGAGGTCAGATCCTCCACAAAGCCCTCCCTGCCGGTGGTACGACGCAGATCCGAATCGTGGATCACCGCCAGTTCTCCGTCGGCAAGCAGGTGGACATCCAGCTCCACACCGTAGTTTCCCTCCTTGGCTCTGCGGAAGGCCTCCATGCTGTTTTCCGGAGCGCCGTCCCCGTGGAGACCTCTGTGGGCATAGGCATGGTTGCGAAGATCCTGCAGCCCCTTATGGCCGCTGCGGCACATAGTACTGAGAATATATAAAACGCAAAGAGCCAAAAGGATTATCAAAACAAGCATCAAACAGATCCCGCTTTCTTAATCATCGATATCCAGCGCTTCCAGGCCCTTCTTGCTCTGGGGCTTGGCATCGCCATGCTTAACAAGAAGCATGGTCACAAAGGCAAGTCCTGCAAAGATCGTTGCATAGGGGAACAGCACCGTCATACCCAGGCCGTCCATGTCCATGAAGAAGCCGGAGAGCATGGGGGTCACGATCTGTGCAGACATGGAAGCGGTGTAGTAAAAGCCGGTGTACTTTCCGATGTCTCCACCGGAGCACATCTCCACCACCATGGGGAAGGAATTGACATTGATGGTAGCCCAACCGATACCTGCCAGGGCAAAGAGCACATTCATCAGCATCACAGAGCTGCCCGACCGGAGGAAGGACGCTGCGCCAAAGGCTGCGGTCAGCATCACAACGCCGGCAAGGATGGTCTTCTTTCTGCCCACCTTGGTAGCCACGATGCCTGCGGGAATGTAGGCCACGATGGCGGCTGCCTGGGCAATGAGCAAGGTGGTGTTATAGTCCATATTCAGGATATTTCCCGCATAGACAGAATACTTGGAGGTGACGGCATTGTAGCCAAAGTACCACAGGGCAATGGATGCCAGAATAAACAGGAAGGAGCGCTTCTGTGCAGCGGAGAGCTTCCGGTTCTGGTCTGTTTGCTCCGCTTCCTCCTCGATGCCCAGGGCAACGCTGTCCTGCTGCATCTGCTTGGACCACTGCGTCTCCCGGACCGTTGCCAGGAAGATGGCCAGTGCGCCCAGCATCAGGCCTGCAATGACACCGTAATAAATATTATAGCTCATCAGCTGATTGCGGACATTGGAGGTGGCAAATACGATGCCCAGCACCAGCACGATGATACCGCCGGCTGTACCCATCAGATTGATCACCGCATTGGCCTTGCTGCGAAGGGGCTTCACCGTCACATCCGGCATCAGCGCCACAGCGGGGCTGCGGAAGGTGGCCATGGCAACCAGCACCACCAGAAGAAGGGCGATAAACAGCACAAGGGGCATGGGGTTGGCAGCTGTTCGCTCAGCGGCGTAAGCCTGCCGGGCAGGGACAACATAGTTTGTGTAGGGAGAGATCTGCTTATCCCCCTGGGTCACCTTGTCATCGGTTCGGATGGCAATGAATTCCTCCTTGGAGTAGGTCTCGGAAAGAATGAAAGGCTCACCCTCGGGGGTCTGCAGCTTGGCATCCTTCTGGCTATCGTAGATCACTTCCAGTGCGGCAGGATCGTCGATCTGCGCCACCTGGGAGATATTGCGCAGCTGGGCATTGTCCACAAAGGAAAGGGCCAGGATGGCAACGGCTGCGATCACCGTACCGATGGTGATGAAGGGAGTCCGCTTGCCCCGCTTGCTTTTGCTCTTGTCGGAAAGGGCGCCAAACAGGGGCAGCATAAACACAGCCAGAATATTATCCAGCGCCATGATCACACCGGACCAGGTCTGGGACATACCGAACTTATTGGTCAGGATCACGGGGATGGTCGCATCGTAGGCCTGCCAGAATGCGCTGATCAGGAAAAAGGCAAAGCCGACTAAGATCGTGCGTTTGTAGTTGAGCTTCATATAAAAACCTCCACCCAGTATTTGTATATAGATCTATTATACAGTTTTTTCCCGGAATGTCTATAAAGGAAATATTAGGTTCCATTTTTCTTCCCCCGCAGCCAGTTCCGATAGGCCCTTGGGGACATTCCCACGGCCTTATAGAACAGCCGGTCGAAATAGGTGATGTTGTTAAAGCCCACCCGGAACGCAATATCCGCAACAGCCAAAGTTGTTTCAGAGAGCATATCTTTTGCCTGCAGGATGCGGACACGGTTGGAGTATTCTTTGACGGTCTGACCGGTGCGCTGCTTGAAAAGTCTTCCCAAATGCTTCTGGCTGTAGCCAAAGGCAGAGGCAAGCTCCGCCATATTCAGATCAAAGGACAGGTTCTCACAGATATAGTTCTTGATGTTCTGTACCAGGGGATCATAGGTCATATTCTCGATGCCGTAGCGATCAAACAGAAACAGGATGTAGCTCTCCAGAATATTGGCGGTGCGCACACAATCCTCCGCAGAAAAGTGCCGCTCCATGGTACAAAGCAGCTCCTTTCCCACCGTTTCCTCCAGACGCTTCTGCTGCCGTGGGTCTCCTGTCAGAATGTTTCCGATGAAGATCACCCCGATCACATTGTCTTCATAAACCACAGGCCGGCAATACTCATATACCCCCTTTGTGCAGTAGCCGCCCAGGGAGCGTTTGCTCCGAGTCACATACTTCTGCACCGTCATACGGCACCGGTAGCATTGGGAAAGTCCCTCCTGGGTCTGCTTCACAGCAAGACAGATCGGTCTGTCATGGATGGCCTGAGAACGTGCGCAGAGGGTCTTGCGGTTTCCGAAGTTATTCAAAAAGGCAACGCAAATATGCATATTCGTGCCTTTTTCCAGAGAACGAATCAGATCGGCCAAGCAACTATGCTCCATATTTCCCACCATTTTGCACTGAATTTTCTTAAATCATACCATATATGTTTCTTTTGTGCAACTATAACATTCCGAATTTAAGTAAATCAGTGCTAAGCAGATGTATAATCATTGCAGAATAACACATAGAAAGGATGACATTTGTGGAAAAGAATGTAACGCTATGGATCGATGCCCTGGATTTTAAGCACAAGGGTGGTTGGAAATATGACACCCAGTTTGTACACCTCATGGGCAGCGGCTATCTCATTGCCGCAGACGAACCCGGTGTACCTGTGGAGGATGCGACCATCCGTGTCCCCATTCCCGGGAAGGACACCTACCGGATCTGGGTACGCAGCAGAAACTGGCTGCGGCCCCACAGCCCCGGTAAGTTCGGCCTGTTGGTAAACGGAATGGACAGCGGTTCTGTACTAGGACAGCAGCCTTCCGATGCCTGGATCTGGGAGATCGCCGGTGACTATACCCTGGAGAAAGGAGAATGTGTCCTGGCACTGCACGACCTCTCCGGCTACTTTGGCCGCTGTGCAGCCATTGTCATTACCAATGACTTTGACTATGTCCCCAGCCGGGAGCTTGGGAGAATGCACCGGGAGCGCGCCCGCATCAAGGGCTTGGACGATTCTGTCCGTTATGCCGGTGACTACGATGTGATCGTCGCAGGCGGTGGACCCGGCGGTGTGCCTGCAGCAATTGCCTGCGCCCGTCAGGGAATCCGTACGCTGCTGATTCAAAACCGCCCCATGCTGGGCGGCAATGCCAGCACTGAGATCGGCATTACCTTCGACGGTGCGGAGGTTGCCCATCCCAGAGCCCGTGCAGGCGGAATTGTAGAGGAGATCCACCGTCTGCGTGATCGCGAAGATACTATCATCGGTGACTGGACCCGTGCCATGGAGCAGCTGGCTGCAGCAGAAGAAAACCTGACTGTCCTGTGCAACAGCCATGTCTGCGATGTGCAGATGAAGGACGATACCACCATCGGCGGTGTCATCGTTCTGGATATGAACACCCTGCTGAAAACCTCCTATACAGCAAAACAGTTTATCGATTGCACCGGCGACGGCTGGGTTGGCTACTATGCCGGCGCAAAATACCGCTTCGGCCGGGAAGCTGCCTGCCAGCACAATGAGGACATTGCACCGGAAGCCGCGGATACCATGACCATGAGTGGCTGCATCCGTTCCGGCAACCTGCCTTTCTTCTTTGACAGCGAGGAAGATATCGAGTATCATGCCCCTGAATGGGTCCCCAAGCTTCCTACAGACGATGCGGAATTCGGCCGCGTGATACAGACCCCCAGAATGTTCTGGTGGCTGGAAGCCCCCAATACCTACGACGATATGTGGGACGGTGAGCAGACCCGGGATGCCTTGTTTATGGTCATTCTTGGCTACTACGATCACCTGAAGAACCATTGGTCCGGCAGAGAAAGCTTTAAGAAGACACAGTTCCGCTTTGCCAGCGTCATTGACGGACGCAGAGAATCCCGCCGTCTCATCGGAGACTATATCCTGTCTCAGGAGGACTGCACCAGCGGACGTGTCTTTGAGGACGCTGTTTCCTACTCCGGCTGGGCGCTGGACATCCACCACCCCATGGGTATTTACTCCGGCAAGGAAGGTCCTCTGTACTGTGCCAGAGGCGTTCCTATGCCCACTATCCCCTATCGCTGTCTGTATTCTGTGAACATTGATAATCTGCTGTTCGCAGGCAGAAATATCAGTGTCACCCACATTGCCCTGGGTACGACCCGAGTGCAGAACACCATCGCCACCCTGGGACAGGCTGTCGGCTGTGCCGCTGCAATGTGTGTCAAGCTGGACACCACTCCCAGAGGTATCTATCAGCACCACATGAAGGCTCTGCAGCAGCTGCTGATCAAAAACGACCAGTATATCCCCGGTTTAAAGAACGAAGATCCCATGGATCCCTGCCTCCGGGCAACGGTCAGCGCATCCAGCTACAGCACCCGCGAGGTCTTTGTGCCCAAGCACGGTGCGGAAGGTCCTCTCGTTCCCCTGGATGTGGCAAAAGCCACCATTTCCGGCTTCTCCCCCAAATACGGAGATATCAACGGCATCTATGTGAAGCTCCATTCCTCCCTTCCGGAAGCAAAGAAGCTTCAGCTGAATGTTAAGCCCATCGGCGACCTGGACACCGTAGACCACAACGACCAGGTGTACACTGCGGAAGCCGAAGTCCCCCCCATGGGTGAGAATTGGGTATTCTTCCCCATTTCTATCAAGATCGATCCTGCCCTGTTCCTGGAGGGAGCATATCTGCAGATGTGGATCGAAGCCGCGGAGGGCATCTCCTGGCGGTCTCTCGTGAAGCTTTCCAACTACCGCAAAGTCGGTGAGCGGGACAAAGACGGCAAGTGGATCTGGACCAAGGGTACTTGCCTGAACTTCTCTCTGAAAGAGCCGCAGGATATCATTGCCAACTGCACACCGGAAAATGTGATCAACGGCCATTCCAGAATCCTCAGTGCCGAAAACTATGAGTGGGTCTCCGATCCTAACCAGACACTTCCTCAGTGGCTGGAGGTAGCCTTCGAAAAGCCGGAAATGGTGCGTGAAGTCAGCATTGTATTTGATACTGACATGACAAACCCCGGCACCTATTGGGGCGACAAATATCCCACCGTCCCTACCTGCGTCAGCGACTACTTCCTGGAGGTCTTCGACGGAAGCCAGTGGCACAAGGCTGCGGACATTACAGGCAACTTTATGAGAAAGCGCACTCACAGCTTCCAGCCCATCCTGGCACAAAAGCTCCGGGTCACCGTAACTGCCACCTGCGGAGACGAAAGTGCAAGAATCACAGAGATCCGGGCATCTTGCGAGTAAGCACCGCTTACCAAGAATAATAATTCACAAAAGCCAATATTTCCTATTGCAATATTTTTATAGATTATATATAATTTACTTAAAATTCTTAAGACAGGATGTGACATTATGAAACGTTTATTTGCATTTCTCCTTTGTGCTGGCATGGTGCTGGGCCTGTGCGCCTGCACCCAAAACACCTCAGGTGATGGCAGCAATGCACCGGAAACAGTCAACACCTTCAGCGTAGGTTTTGCCAAAGTGGATATCACCCCCACCGGCTCTGTGCCTCTGTCCGGCTTCGGTGACAACATGGAGCGTATGTCCAACCAGGTGATGGATCCTTTGTATGCCACCTGTGTTGCCATTACCGATGCAGAGGGCAACACAGTCCTGGTGTTCGGAACAGACCTTCTTAACAGCTATGGAAATGTGCTGGACGCCCTCCGGGACACCATCTCCAAGGAGACCGGCATTCCCTACTCCCACATTCAGTTCTCCGCATCCCACACCCACAGCGGCTATGACCAGGGAAGTGACGCTGTAGGTACTGTTGCCGAAGCAAACCGGGTTTTCTCCGAGCGCTGCCTGCAGGCCGCCAAGGATGCTCTGGCAGACCGGAAGCCTGCTAAGATGTTTGGCTCTTTCACACGACCGGAGGGGCTGAATTATCTGCGTCACTACATTATTACTGACGGCACCTATGACGGGTACCATCTGGGTGAACGGCCCAAGGAAGAGATCTACAGCCACCTGTGGAAAGCGGACAATCTTCTTCAGCTGGTGAAGTTTACCCGGGAGGGCGGCAAGGATGTGGTGCTGATCAACTGGCAGGCCCACTACTACGGAACCAGTAAAATTAATTACTACGGCATCTCCGCTGACTATCCCGGTGCTTTAAAAAAAGCAGTGGAAGAACAGTTGGATTGCCATGCGGCCTTTGTTCTGGGCGGTGCCGGCAACATCAACAGCACCTCTCAGATCCCCACAGAAAACCATAATAAAGGCTATGTAGAGCACGGTAAAATGCTGGCAGCAGAGGCTGTGAAGGCAGCAGCCAACTTCCAGCCTTTGGAAACCGGCATCATCCACCTGGAGGAATTCCCCTTTGTTGCAGAGGGCACCATTAAGGAAAACTATCTGTACACCTTTGGTTTCGGTGATTTTGCCATGGCTTTCGCACCCTGGGAGATCTTCGATTGCCACGCAAGGGCCGTCCGGGAAAGCTCCAAGTACCCTTACACCTTCTATGCCTCCTGTGCCAATGCAGGCTCACAGAATATGTATCTTGCCAATGACGCTTCCTTCGATTACGATTGCTATGAGGCATCTACTGCCAGATATCCCAGAGGCACTGCTGAGCAGGTCCAGGCAAAGCTGACACAGATGCTGGACAGCTGCTTTGCAGCCAGCGGACAGACCCAAAAAGAACGGCCGGTGGGCTATGTTACCACTTTTGATCCTGAAAGTGACGGTCTGGAGTACATCAATCCCAAGCCCGGCAGCGCAGATGCCGCAACGCCCGGCAATAACGGTCACTACATCATGATGCTCATTCAGGGTACAACCCCAAAATTCTGGCTTGTAGATAATGAAGAGCTTGCAAAACAGATCAGCGAAAAGGAATCCGTGAAGCTTCTGGTGGATGACAGAGACATCATTGTTGGAATCGCAGAATAATCACTTAAGGGAGGGCAATCGCCCTCCCTTTTTTGCCATCTGTGCAACCATAACCAATCGGATACACGCCGGAAATTTCCCGTAATGGGAATGTAGGGGCAGTGCATTAAATGTACCGGGTGCGATTAAATAGGTGCAGTTACGGGAGGGCGCAGAGGCCCTCCCCTACATGGGTCGGTGCGTTATATCGGAAATTTCCCGTATTCGTACCGAACTGTCAACTGTCCATTGTCATCATTGGCCCGGCCTCTGCGGATTCTCTGTATTGGCTGGGGGACATCTGGGTGCTATTTCCGAAAACATAATTAAAATATGTGATATTATTAAACCCGGCGAGGCCTGCAATCTCCGATACCGCCAGATCCGTTGTTGCCAGCAGCTTCTTGGCCTCATGGATGCGCAGGCTGTTGCAGTACTCGACAATGGTCTGCCCGGTCTGCTTTTTAAAGAGCCTGCCCAGGTATTTTTCATTGTATCCGAAGGCCCGGGCGATCTTGGAAACAGAAATATCAAAGGCATAATTCTCCAGGATATAGTGCCGGATCTTGTCCGAAAGCGCGTCCTGCTTGTGCTCGGGAACACCGTAAACATCCAAAAGCAGGGTAATATAGCTGGAAACGATGCCGGCAGTGATCCGGCAATCCTCATCGGTGTACCTGCGTTCCATGGTGGCACTCAGCGCCAGGTCCACCTGCCTGCCCAACCGATCCAGCTGCCTGGGATCGTTTCTTAGGATGTTTCCGATAAAGATACCTCCGATGACCTTGTCACGGTAGATCACAGGGCTGCAGTATTCATACACACCGTAGGGGCAGCAGCCGCAGATCGGCTTTCCGGTACGCTCAAGGATGCGGCTGACCAGCACACGGCAGCGGTGGCAATCCTGATAGCCGCCGTGGTTCTTCCGGATGGATTTGCATACCAGGGACGCATGGGATCTGTGTTCTGTGCTGCGCACAAGAAAAGGATTCTCGATATTCTCATGAAAGATCACACAGATGCGGACCTTCCGGTCCTTTTCCAAAGCTGTAAGCAGCGTATCCAGTGTTGCGTGTTCCATGGCGCACCTCCCGGTTAATTTGTGATCATTATATCACAATGTATCCTTTTTGCAAGTGATGCACACATAATCAGTAGTATTTTTATAAATTAGTGATATACTGTTTAAAGCCAATTTGGCAAACCATCAAGATAACCCAGGTGATATCATGGCAAATAAGCACAGAATCGATATGACAGAAGGTCCGATCATACGGAAACTGCTTCTGTTTGTATACCCTTTGATCATTACGAACCTGCTGCAGCATCTGTACAGCGCGGCAGATAACGCTGTGGTGGGCCGGTTCGTGGGCAAAACCGCACTGGCAGCTGTCGGTGCTACCGGACCTGCCACCTCACTGGTTTTGAATCTGCTCATCGGCCTGTCCGCCGGCGCAAACATAACCAACTCCAATCTGCTGGGCGCAAGAAAGTTCAAGGACCTGCGCAAAAGTATGCACTGCTCTCTGACCTTCGCCCTGATCGGCGGCCTGGTTGTGGGCTTCATTGGCTTTATGATCTCCAATTGGATCCTGCAGCTGATGAACTGCCCGGAGAACATTATCGATCTTTCCACCCTGTACATCCGGATCATTTTCTGCGGCACTCCCGGCACCATGCTCTATAACTACGGCGCCGGCATCCTGCGCACCCACGGCGACAGCAAGCGGCCCATGTACATCATGGCGGTCAGCGGTCTTGTGAATGTGATCCTGAATCTGGTGTTCGTTCTTTACTTCCATATGTCCGTTGCCGGCGTGGCCCTTGCCACCATTATCTCCAAGTATGTCTCTGCCGCCAGCGTCCTTTTCATTCTGTTTAACCCCAAGGGCGAATACAAGCTCTCCTTCAAAGAGCTTCGGATCTACCCCAAGGAGGCCTGGAACATCATCAAGATCGGTCTGCCCTGTGCCTTAAATCCCCTGGTGTTCAGCCTCTCCAATGCCACGGTCCAGGCTGCGGTCAACGGCTTTGGCGATATCGTGGTTGCCGGCAGTACCGCTTCGGCAAACACTACGGGTCTGATCTACCAGGTCCTGGCAGCATTCTATTCCTGCTGCGTCAACTTTGCCGGTCAGTGCTCCGGTGCAGGCAAATATAAGCGCATCGACAAGGTGGTTTGTATCTGCAGCGGCATCTGCGTTGCCTTCGTAAGTATTTGCGCAACCCTCATCACCATCACCCCCGGCACATTTATCGCCATCTTCAACACCGATCCTCAGGTCATTGCCTCCGGCAGTGAAAAGCTGATCATCATGGCGTGGAGCTATGTGCTCTACGGCATTTCCGAATCGACCATGGGCTGTCTGCGAGGCCTGAAAAAGACCACAGTTCCCTCCTCCATCAATATTGTCTGTGTATGCGTGGTGCGTGTTCTGTGGATCTATCTGGTGTGCCCCATCGCACCTTTGAGTCAGCAGCTTCTGTACACATGCTACCCTGTATCCTATCTGTGCAGCACTGTGGGTCTGATCGCATATTATATCATTGTCAGAAAAAAGATCAATCTTGCACAGCAGCAGCGTCTTCAGTCAGCAAACAAGCTGTCATAAATTCAAATGGAGGTAGTTAAATTATGAAAAAAGTCCTTGCATTATTTCTTTGCACCCTTTGAGATCTTCGATACCAACGCAATGGCAGTGCGGGATAATTCGAAGTTCAAGATGACCTTCTACTCCTCCTGCAGTAACGAAAGCTACTCTTATCTGCCCACTGATACGTCCTTTAGCTGGGTGGAGCACTACGAGGTGCGAGTAACCAAGTACCCCATGGGAACAGCCCAGGTGGTAGAGGACATTCTGACCCGGCTGGTGGACGATTGCTTCACAGCCAGCGGCAATACAGAAGCCCAGAAGGACGAAGGCTATGTGACGCCGGAATTTGAACCCACCTGCGATGGTATTGAGTACATCAATCCCGCAGCCGGAGATACCACATCCTATGTGAAGGTGGCCAACGGCTTCTGCAGGATCGTACTGCTGGAGGGCACAACCATCAGACAGATCCTGACAATCAACGAGGAAGTTGCCAAGGAAGTGCTGGCACAGGCCACAGTGAAGCTCCTGCGCAATGAGCAGAATGTAGTCGTCGGCATTGCAAAATAAGTATCCCACACCGGATCGCACTTTTTGTGCGGTCCGGTTTTTTATAGAATCCCGCTCGCGTGTGAAATATGGCTGCGCCATGTGAAACGCCCGCGGGCATGAGTGGTTTTCTTTCGTTACGCTGATAAAATATCGAACCGGGTGCGTATAATCGGTGCGGTAACGGGAGGGCGCAGAGACCCTCCCCTACATGGGCGGTGCGTTTTATTGGAAATTTCCCGTATCCAGACTGTAGGGGAGGGGTTCCATCCCCTCCCGTTACCCGGTGGCATAAACCCACCCGGTTGGTATGATCGGTGCATCAGCGGGAGGGTACAGAGGTCCCCGCCCTACGATCCCATTGATCCGTACCCGGCAGGAATAAACGAAGAGGCACGGCTTTCGCCGTGCCTCCGGGGAGCGACCCCCCTCTTTTCGCGTGCCGTTATTGGCGGGAACTTGCTCTGCAGTGGAAAAAAGAGGACGCACACCTGGTCTTGGTGGCAAAACCACTGCAGCAGCAAGGGTTTGTTACAGAGTCAGGCTGGGGGCGGTGTATACCCGTGCGGCATACTCCTGGTCCAGCAGATACAGGCCTTTGGGATCCTGGCCAAAAAGCTGATAGCGATTGACCATGGTGTCGGCAGAATCCTCTTCTTCCATCTGCTCGTCCACGAACCAATCCAGAAACTTCATGGTCCGGTAATCCTTCGCCTGATGGGCCTCGTGATAAATGTTGTTGATCAGCGCGGTGACATAGCGCTCGTGTTCTGCAGCGATCTGCAGAGGGGCAAGGATGGAGTCAAAGGTCTTATCCGGCTTGCCAATGGCTTCCAGGGTCACCTTCAGACCGTTGTTTTGCATATATTTCATAAATAAAAGCGCATGATCCCGCTCTTCCTGGGCCTGGACCATATAGTAGTTGGCATAGCCGTCCAGATCCAGCTGGTCATAGTAATTGGCCATGTCCAGGTACAGGTAGGCGCTATAGAATTCTTTGTTGATCTGCTCGTTTAAAAGGGCAGCGATTTTTTCGTTCATAGTGATCTCCTTTCCGGAAGGTCAGCTTCTGACCTCCATAGGCTTTCCGCAGCAGCGGGGAATGACCTGCCCGGCCTCCACATGGAGGACCTTGTGGCAGATGGGGCAGTAGACATCACATTCTTTTTCTGCCCGTACAACTGTGGTAAATCCACTTTTCAGTTCCATATCCGGTTTGCATCTCCACTTAAGGAATAAATGCCGCCGGTCTCCGGTCGGAGACCGGCGGTAGATTGGTATCGTCGGTTATTTTCTTACTTGAAGTAACGCTCCAGCAGGCCCTTCAGAGCTACGCCGTGGCGAGCCTCGTCACGGGCCATCTCATGGACGGTGTCGTGGATGGCATCCAGGCCGTTCTTCTTTGCGCAGACAGCCAGGTCAAACTTGCCCTGGGTCGCACCAAACTCGCAGTCAACGCGCCATGCCAGGTTATCCTTGGTGGTGGCCTTCATGTTGGGCTCCAGGTCCTCACCCAGCAGCTCTGCGAACTTGGCAGCATGCTCAGCCTCTTCGTAAGCTGCCTTCTCCCAGTACAGGCCGATCTCGGGGTAGCCCTCACGGTGTGCGATCCGGGCCATGCACAGGTACATACCCACTTCAGAGCACTCGCCCTGGAAGTTGGCCATCAGCTGATCGAAGATATACTTCTTGTCTTCCTCGCTGATGTCGGGGTTGTTCTTGACGGTCTGTGCGTAAACGCCGTACTCATGGACAGCGGCCAGCTTCTGCTCGCCCTTCTGCTCCACGAACTTGGAAGCGGGCACCTTGCACACGGGGCACTTGAAATCGGCGGCCAGCTCCTCGGCGGTGTGAACGTAACCACAAACACTGCATACAAACTTCTTCATAATATTGTCCTCCATTTTTATAATAAGTTTTATTTAAGCGGATTCAGATTTACTGAGGCACCCGGCACAGATGCCGGAAAAGCTCAGCTGACAGCCGGTGACCTCTCCACCGCAGCAGCCGGCGGCTGCCTTGCGCAGTGTATCCGGGACCTGTATTTGCTCCAGGTCGATCACGGCATCGCATACATTGCAGATGAAATGCACATGGGGATCGGTGTTCCCGTCGAACCGCTCCGTACCGTTGACGGTGGCGACGCTGCTGACAAGACCTTGCTTTTTAAACAGGCTCAGATTGCGGTACACCGTTGCCAGGGAGAGGTCAGGGATCTGGGGCTTTAAGGTGGCAAAAAGCATCTCGGCAGAGGGGTGGGCTTTTGTGCTGCGCAGACCGCTGAGGATCGCGTCCCGCTTGCGGAAGTGCTTCTTGGCAGGTTCCATGTTGTCACCTCGGCTTTCTATTTGCGAATGATTATCATTTACATCTAGAGAATATCACATCCGTTTTTATTTGTCAATAGGAAATTCGAAAAATTTTTGCGGGGGATTTTGTTGACAACCTGTAGGGGTTTTTGTACAATAAATAATGTATGTTTATTTAAAATGGAAAATAGCAGTCCCACTGACCCCGGGAGACCGTTTTGAATAAGCTCCTGCGTAAAATTTGCGAGGAGGAATGAAAATGAAGAAATCTTTCAAAAAACGCTTTGCCCTTGTCCTGGCATTGGTTCTGGTGCTCAGCTGCACCCTGCCCGGCTGCGGCGGTGGTGATTCTGCAGACAACCCTGCAAAGCTGAGCTCTGCCGGTGCCTTCAGCCGCTGGTTTGGACAGCAGAAGAAGAGCCTGACCAACGTGGAGACCCCGGGTACATATTATTTTAAGCTTTCCGATGATGTGGAGCTGGCCACCCCCGCGGTCATTGACAACGGCCATACCGTGATCATCGATCTGGACGGGTATACCATTTCCAATAAGAAGGATGCCATTACCCAGGCCTTTTTGGTTTCCGAGGGTGCAGCCCTGGTGCTGAAGAACGGCAGTATCGCTATGCCCGGTGCAGATGCCAACGGCGGTCTTCTGCAGCTGAGCGGTGCCGCTTCCTCCCTGGAGCTGGTGGACATGACCCTGACCAACACCGATGACAGCGCGGTTACCGGCAGAGTCAGCGGCGGTGTGCTTCATGCAGAGTCTCCTGCGGAGGGGCAGCCGGCTGTGGTATCCATCCGGGGCAATACGGTGCTTACCGGCTCTCAGGAAGGGCAGCGCCGTGCCGGCGGTACGGTCTCCCTGGGAGGCAACGCGGTGCTTTATCTGTATGACGGCACTGTGCAGAACGGCAAGGCCGGTGTTGCCGGCAATCTCTACGCAGCCGACCAGGCAGTGATCCAGATGTTCGGCGGCAGCATCCAGGGCGGTGAGGCCGTCCGGGGCAACGAGACCACAGGCTTTGGCGGCGGTGTCGGTCTCAGCGGCAAAGCCCAGATGCATATGTTCGGCGGCACCATCACAGGCAATACTGCCGGCAGAGACGGCGGCAATGTCTTCCTGTCCAACTACGGCAGCGCCGATGCCGGTCTTTATCTGTACGGCGGTGAGATCGTTGCCGGCACAGCCAATAACGGCGGCAATGTCTTTGCCCAGGATACCGAGTCCACTGTGCGCATGTATGGCGGCAATGTCACCGAGGGTGTAGCTGCCATGGGCGGCAACCTGGCGGCCTCCGGTGGCAACCTGGTCCTGCGGGGCGGCACACTGACCGGCCTCCGGGGAAAAGAAAGCAATATGTATGGCAGCAATATCTTTGCCGAGCACGGCACGGTCAGCATCTATGACGGAATGCTGATCACCGACGGCATGGTCAGCGGCAGCGGCGGAAATATCTACCTGACGGATTCTCAGATGGATATCTACGGCGGCACCATCACAAAGGGTGAGACCATGATCACCTCGGTCAGCGAAGGCGGCGGCAATATCTTCATTTCCGGGGAATCTGTGTTCCGCCTGTACAATGGCGAGATCAGCCGCGGCATCAGCAACTGCGATAACAAGGAAGAGGAGTCTGCAGCAGCCGGTAATGTGGGCGTCAAGGGCCATTCCATGATGCATATGTTTGGCGGCACCATCTGCGATGCTATGGTTTACGGTAACATCACAAGAGGCGGCGGTGTCTATGTCTACGGCCAGCAGGCCGGAAACCATGCGGTATTCCATATGTACGGCGGTGCTATCCGCAACGGTGAGCTGAACAATACCATGCGCGGTATGCTCATCGGAGCTTACTCCGAGTCCAACGGTGACACCGGCCACGGCATTGCCCGTCTGTTTGCCGGCGACCTGGAATTCACCGGCAGTGCCCAGAGCCAGGAGCGGGGCAACAGCATCTACAGCAATTCCTACGAAGTATTCGTGTTTGATGAGAAGGCCTATGAGGGCCTGACCCGTCGGGTGAGCCGGGGTGCTTGCCCGGATGCTACCCACAACAACCAGGTGCAGACCTGTGAGGCCACTTGTCTGATCCCCGGTTATACCGAGTTTAACTGCGATACCTGCGGCCAGTGGTATCAGATCACAGCAGAGGCCACCGGTCATACCGAGACCACCGAGACCGTGGCAGCGACCCCAACTTCTGCGGGCTTTACCAAGCACAGCTGCTCTGCCTGCGACTATGTGACCTATACCGATGTGGTCCTTCCCGAATAAATCCCAAAAGAGGGTGTCTCAAAATGCATATGTAGGGAATGACCTATGTGTCATTCCGAAAATTAGTTCCAAAATATAGATTTAGGAACGGCACACAGGCCGTTCCCTACACATAAATATTCAATTTGGGGTTGTCTCATTCATTTTG
>JAZSER010000020.1:0-9546 GCA_045531815.1 Faecousia sp.
GAAATCCCAGGCCGCCGGCGCAACACCCCGGCGCTCATCATAGAGCTGATCCGTCAGATGATAAATCTCGTTCATACCGGGCATGGGGAACATGGGATGCTCGGGCTGGCTGGCGCTGATGCCGGAAACACAGATCTGCCGCCACTCGTAGCCCAGCTCCCGGGCGGCGATGGCGCCGTAGGAAGTCCAGCCATTTTCCTCGCTGCAGATAAACTCGGGAGAATTATTGGAAGATTCGCTGCCAAAGGCACAGGTAATGGAGTCACCCACAATTTCCATCACGGGCTTTTTCTCCGCCGCCACGGGAAGAATCTCACCGTCGCATTCCAGGGCCTGGATGCCCAGCTTGCCCCGGGAGTTCTCGCTAACCTTCACAAATCGAACGGTGTGCTCACCGGCCTCACCCTGCCACAGATCATACCAGCCATCTGCCAGAATGTCCTGCCGGTTTTCCAATGTTTTGCCATCGGCCACCACGCCCACATGGGGATAGTAGTCGGGATTGGGCGGGAAACCGGGCATGGCGGGAATCTGGTCGGCCAGGACGATCAGTTTGGCCTTCAGATACGTGCCGGTAAAGCGGACGGTGAAACCGGAGCAGGTCCAGTTGCAGAACAGCGCCTGCTTTTCTTCGTCCCAAACGGTTCTTCCGTGAATCTGCAGCTTATTTCTCAATTCTTTCATAAGTATTACCCCTTTAGTTCAAACTTGTACATATCTTCAGAATGGACGTATGTTACAGGAATGCTGTTGTCAATCAGTTCGGGCAGCCAGTCTGCATAGTAGCGCATGCCCAGTTCTTCCCAGTTGTAGTGGCCGATGTTCAGCATGGCCTTGGCCTTACCCAGCTGGACCGCGTCCCGGACGTAGGACAGCACCGTCCAGTCGATGACTTCGCCGGGCATGATCACATCCACCTTCTGTTCCAGGGTGTCGATAATGCTGACACTATACTCCAAATCGGAGCCGTCCTTACGCTTTTTCATGCTGGTCATGGGGTACAGATGGCCCACCATAGCCAGAGAGCTGACCTTCGCCTCGGGGTCGCCGATGTAGCGGACACCGTTGATGCCCACATGGTCAATGACGTACTGGCACAGTTCCCGGACCGTCATTTCCGGGAATTTCACAAGATAGTGGGCGAAGAGGCCGGTATCCCGGTCCACTTCTGCCATGCCCTCCCAGCCCATGTACTTGATGACACCGGTGAAGATGCCGTCGGGGTCATGGGCATGCATATGGTCGTGGTCTCTCCATACCGCAATGCCGTGGTCATCCAGAAGCTTCCGCTTCTCGTCGTAGACGCTGCAAGGGAAATCCTCAAACCAGCCGGGGCCGTCCTCGGAGGTATAGAAGGTGGGCTCGTGAACAATCAGCAGGTTCGCGCCCAGCTCGATGGTCTTTTTGATGACGTTGATGGTAGGCGCCAGGGCCGTGACGATACCGGTGCATTCGTCATCTGGATTGCCGCACTTCCAGTCGTCGCAGCCGGCATATTCGGCGGGAAACTGGGGATGGTAGGCAAGAATTCTCTCCACAACTTCTCGTATTTTCATCTCGGTTCCTCCTTAGATTCCCTGCTTATGCAGCCAGGAAATGGCCAGGTCTGCCCATTTCATCAGATGCTCATCCCGGAAATCCCCGTCGTTGTTGCCGTCCGCCAGACCCACACCGTGGAAACCCGCATCGAAACAGTGCACCTCGCAGTTGACACCGGCGGCAGTCAGCGCGCCAGCAAAGGTGAAGGCATGGCGGGGATCATCGGAAATCGTCTGCCAGATGAATGCCGGAGGTGTATCGGGGGTGATGTGATGAACGGCTTCAAAATAGAACCGTTCCTTTCTTTCCGGGTCAGCAAAGGGATTCACGCCGAAGCCGCCGGGATGTGTCAGTTCTGCGTGGTTGCCGTAGCACAGCACCATGGCATCGGGCCGGCAGGAGAACCGCTCCACCGGATCCGCCGCCGCAGGATTGCCCGCATCATTATGGACGGAGCAAAGGGCGGACAGATAACCGCCTGCGGAGAAGCCCATGGCCACGATTTTGTCGGTAATGCCCAGCTCTTCCTGTTTGCTCCGCAGAACCCGGACCGCCCGCTGGATATCCGCCAAGGCTTCCGGCTTGCCGTAAGGTGCCAGCCGATAGGACAGCACCGCGGCATTGAAGCCCTGAGATGCCAGCATCCGGGCTACATAGAAGCCCTCGTGGCCTGCCCGGCAGACCAGGGCACCGCCGTGGCTGACCAGGATGGTGCCTCTTGGGGTATCCACGCCCTGGGCAGGCAGGAATGCCAGCATGGGTTCCAGCTGATCCGGATCCCGGTCATCGAAGCCCGGGGCGCCATTTTCCCAGAGGGGGATGGTATCCAGCGCTTTCAGCGCATTGTTCCAGATGGTTTTGTTGGTATGCAGATCCAGCTTACCCATGGCATCCAGCTGCTCATTGGCAGGCCAGATCAGGGTCCGCTCCCGCTCCATCCGCAAAACCGCATCGTAATTCTTCTGATACATAAAAATCTCCTGCCTTTACAGGCCCAGGCCATTGAGCCAGGTGACGCACAGGGGCGCCCACTGAGCCACATGGGGCACATCCATATAAAGGTCGTTGTTGCCGTCCGCCAGAGCCAGGCCATGGACACCGCCGGGGAACAGGTGCATCTCGAAGGGAACCGCCATGGCGGTCAGCGCCTGGCCCAGAGTAAAGGAATGGCGGGGGTCATCGCTGTTGGTCTGCCAGATGAAGAAAGGCGGGGTATCCCGCTTGATATTCACTTCGGGAGCAAAGTAAATCAGTTCGTCCTTGTTGGCCACAAAGGGATTGTGGGTCATATTGGCGAAGGGGTCCACAAAGAAGCCGCCGGGCAGGCCGCAGAAGGCAAAGGCACCGTAGCCCAGCACCGCGCCGTCAGGCCGGCAGGACTGGCGCTCGATGACATCTTCCGCGTCGGGATTTCCCAGGTCAAAATGGGTGGCGCAGTTGGAAGAAAGCATACCGCCGGCGGAGAAGCCCATGGCCACCACCTTGTCCGTAATACCCAGTTCCTCTTTTCTGGCCCGGAGCAGCCGGATGGCCCGCTGCATATCGTGCATGGCATCGTAGCGGCTGTAGGGCTGGAGCCGATAAGTCAGAATGGCCGTATTAAAGCCCGCATCGGTGAAATATTTGGCCACATGGATGCCTTCGCAGCCGGTACGGGTGGAGAAGCCGCCGCCGTGGGCAACGATGACCGTACCTCTGGGCGTTTGCGCGTTCTGCGCCGGGACAAACACAATGGAAGGCTGGGGCTGGAGTTCTTCCTCCGGCTTAAAATTGGGGACGCCCTCCTCCCAGAGCTGAATCTGCTCAAAGCGGGCAATGGCCTCGTTCCAAAGCCGCAGGCTTCCCGCAATGTCGAAGCTGCCATCGGGATTGCGGTGCTTGGATACGTGACGCAGCACACTTTTTTCGTTGACGATATCGCAAAGGACCTGATAATTGGTTTCGTACATACTGCCGCCTCCTGTGCACAATTTTGATAATTACATGATACGGCATATCCCCGCCAATGACTATTAAAAACCAATCCTTCGGTTTCGATTTCAAATTCAAAAACCCACCTTACCTTTTTAATGGCCTGGCCCATTCCTTTGATTTACAATGAATCCATATAGGATGCCACATTACGCGCTGAAGAAAGGAGCTTTCTTATGAACCATCTGAATCTGAAGCCCATGCTCAATGCCTATCCCGACAGCATGGGCGGCACCCTGTCAGACATCGCCACCGTACTGGAAAAGGCCGAACTGCGGGGCGCTTTTTCCTCCTTCTATATCCTGCCCAGCCTCTTCAACACCGATCTGGACCGGGGCTTTTCCGTCATCGACTACGGTCTGGATCAGACCATGGCCAGCCGGGAGGATCTGCAGCGGCTGCAGGATTTGGGCATCGACCTGAAGCTGGACTTCATTTTGAACCACGCTTCGGTTCTTTCTGCCCCCTTCCAGGATATTCTGAAAAACGGCGACGCTTCCGAGTACCGGGACTTCTTCATCGACTGGAACAAATTCTGGGAAGGTCACGGCCAGATGACTCCCGAGGGCTATATTCAGCCGGACCCTGCGCTGATCAAGGATATGTTCTTCCGCAAGCCCGGCCTGCCCATTCTGATGGTCCGGATGCCTGACGGCAAGGATGTCCCCTACTGGAATACCTTCTACCAGGAGGTCCGTTACTCCCATGTGGACGCCCTGGATCTGGTAGGCAAAACCGGCATGCAGTACAGCGTGGCCAAAATTCTGGAACAGCGGATCAACGAGGGGCTGGATGCCGGGCTGAAGCCCGCTCAGATCGACCTGACGGAAGCGGGCGCAGCCCGGGAGGCCGTTATCGATCTGCTGGAATCCGACCGGAAGTACTTAGGCCAGATGGACCTGAATATCAAGTCCCCCAAGGTATGGGAGCATTACGACAACACCCTGAAGACACTGGCTTCCTATGGTGCCCGGATCGTCCGGCTGGATGCCTTTGCCTATGCCCCCAAAGAACCTGGCCTGCGTAACTTCCTGAACGAGCCCGGCACCTGGGATCTGCTGGAGCAGGTGCGACAGCTGGCCGACAAGTACGGCGTTACCCTTCTGCCGGAAATCCACGCCAGCTACGGCGAGAGGACCCATGAACTGGTGGCCTCCAAGGGCTACATGATCTACGACTTCTTCCTGCCTGGCCTGCTGATCGATGCGCTGGAGCGCCGCAGCGGCAGACTGCTGGCTGACTGGGCCCAGGAGTTGCTGGACAAAAAGATGTGGGCCGTGAATATGCTGGGCTGCCATGATGGCATCCCCATGTTGGACTTAAAGGGCATGCTGGAAGGCGAGCAGATCCAGAATCTCATCGACACCATCGTTGCCCGGGGCGGTTACATCAAAAACCTCCACGGCCAGAAAAATATGTACTATCAGGTCAATGCCACCTACTTCAGCGCATTGGGCGAAGACGAAAAGAAAATGCTCGTGGCTCGGGCCATCCAGCTGTTCATGCCCGGCAAACCCCAGATCTGGTACCTGGACCTCTTCGGTGGCAGGAATGACCACGAAGCCGTTCGTCGCGCCGGCCCCGGCGGTCATAAGGAGATCAACCGCACCAATCTGAGTCTTGACCGGATTGAAACAGAAATCACCACCGCCCTGTTCCATGACCAGGTGGCGCTGCTGCGGCTGCGCAACAACTGTCCCGCCTTCCATCCGGAAGCTGCCATCCAGGTATCCTGCCCCCATGAGAACCTGCTGGAAGTCAGTTGGGAATATGCTGGCAGCCGGGCTTTCCTCCGGGCCGATCTTTCCGACTTCTCCTTCCGTGTGCAAGCGGACGAGTTTATCATGGAGCGGTAATCAGTCATGAAACATATAGAAACAGATATCGGCTTTTACAAAAAGCTTATAGCCATCGCTTTCCCGGTGGCCATGCAGAGCGTCATCATGGTGGGTGTCAATCTGATCGACACCATCATGCTGGGCAAGCTGGGGGAAACCGCCCTCAGCGCCAGTTCCCTGGCCAACCAATTCATTGTCCTGTTCATTTTCATGTGCATGGGCATCAGTATGGGTGCCTCCGTGCTGACGGGCCGTTTCTGGGGTGCCAGGGATATGGTTTCCCTGAAAAAAGTCGTGACCATTGCCTATCGGATCGGTCTGGGCATTGCCCTGTTCTTTACGGTCATCAACTTTGCCTTTGCCCGGCAGATCATGGGCCTTTACAGCGACGAAGCACCGGTTGTGGAAGCCGGTACCATCTACCTGCGCTGGTCTACCGCCACCTTCCTGCTGATGGCCATGAATACGGTGTCCACCAACGTCATCCGCAGTGTGGGTGTCAACCACATCTCCTTCATCGCATCCCTGTGTTCCTTCTTTGTGAACATCGGCGCCAATTATGTGTTGATTTTCGGTAAATTCGGCTTCCCGGAAATGGGCGTGGCCGGTGCTGCTCTGGGAACGGTCATTGCCCGTATCGTGGAAGCGTCCATCATGTGCATCTATGTGTTCCGGGTGGACCGGAAGCTCTGCTACCGCATCAAAGATCTGTTCGGCAAGTGCGCCGATATGATACAGGAATTCCTGCGCATCAGCATCCCCGTGATGCTCAGCGACAGTCTGCTGGGCATCGGTGAAAGTGTCCTGGCGGTGATCATGGGCCACATCGGCTCTCAGTTCGTGGCTGCCAACGCCATCACCGGCGTGGTCCAGCGGCTCAGCACCATTTTCATCAGCGGTATGGCCCATGCGGGCTGCATCATCACCACCCAGACCCTGGGCACCAAAGATGTGGAAGCCGCCAAGCGGCAAGGCACCACCATGCTGCTGATCGGCACAATCGTCGGTATTCTGGCCGCCGGTTTCATTACCATGCTGAAAACACCGGTGATCAATTCTTACAACATCACCGATGACACCAAGCAAATCGCCCATCAGCTGATGAACGCCATCAGCTTCATCGTGGTCTTCCGCTCTGCCAATACCATTCTGGCCAAGGGTGTTCTTCGGGGCGGCGGCGACACAAAATTCCTGGTTTATGCGGATACATCCCTGATGTGGCTCATTGCCATCCCCCTGGGTGCGGCCGCAGGTCTGTGGCTGAAGCTGCCCTCCTTCTGGATCTATACCTGCCTGTACTCTGACCAGATTCTCAAAGCTGTGTGGTGCACATACCGTCTGCGTAGCGGCAAATGGATTAAAAAAATACAAGGTGTAAACCGCACATGATGAAAGGAGTATCTTATGGGTCTTTTTGATATTTTTCGTAAAAAGCCGATGCCGATTCCCGGTGTCACCGAGTCCACCTTTGAATGTGTCCGGGACGGTCTGATCATCCGGGGTACCGAGTACCGCCCTGAAGGGGAGAGTCTACCCATCGCCATCGTTTCCCACGGCTTTATGGGCTTCCAGGATACAGTCCGGCACTACTGCAAAGCCCTGGCCAGCATTGGTTATGCAGCATATTGCTTTGATTTCTGCGGCGGCAGTGCCCCCGGCAAAGGTGCCAGCGAAGGTGCCTCCACCGATATGTCTGTGCTGACAGAAGTAAAGGACCTGGAAGCTGTCATCGCATACACCAGGAGTCTTTCCTATACCTCTGATACGCTGCTGCTCATGGGCTGCAGCCAGGGTGGTTTTGTCTCCGGACTGGTATCTGTCAAACCAGAAAACAAAGTCAGTAAGCTGGTGCTGTTCTATCCTGCGCTGTGTATTCCTGATGATGCAAGAGCCGGCAAGATGCTCTTCGCAAAGTTTGATCCGGAGAATATTCCTGACGTAATCAACTGCGGTCCTATGAAACTTGGCGGTTGCTATCCCCGGGATGTGCTCAAAATGGATCCCTACGCAGAAATCTCACCCTATCAGGGACCCGTTCTGATTGTCCATGGCACAAAGGATAAAATCGTTCATGTGGACTATGCCCGAAAGGCTGCGGATGCCTATGAAGCCGTTCTTTCTGGCCGCACCAAGTTGTGTATCATCGAAGATGGTGCACACGGTTTTAACAAAAAACATGATGCCTACGCCATTGAGCAGCTGAAGCAATTTGCAATCTAGTGTTTTGTTAATTGCGCTGCAGCGGTGTGTGACGCATGAATTTCTCTCGCGTTCTCATGAATGCGGCATTGGAAATCCCCACAGTCTTTCCTCTCCTTTTCGGAGGATCGACTGTGGGGATTTTTTGTTTTGGGATGTGTAGATGCAAACACCGTTTTTCCGGTTTGTATATACAGATTTCAAAACGGCTGGGATTTCAAAGGAATGGCAGATTCCTTTGATTCGGGGCTTCCAATAGGGGTGAAAGCGCCCTGTTGGCACACGATTTTACTGTGTAAAGTCTAGTGTGTTATACCTTTTGCGACCGTGGGCGGCTCAAAGGGGTTGGTCGGCGGAGGAACAAGCACTTTGAGATGCTCACAGAACAGACGGATTTCGGGTCCCTCCGGGACGAGAAATGTGTGGATTCGATCAAGCGAAATCCGGCTGTTCGGGTTTAGGTGGTGCGGCGCAATGGAGAAAAACTGTGAAGCAGATTTTTGAAATAGAGCGGCATCACCGGGGGAGCGGAAGGTATATCACACTCCCGTCTGCCTCAAGGGCACTTCCGCGTCTTCGACGCTCCCTGCCGCCACAGCGACACAAACAAAAATGTATTCGTGGATGTTACAGCTTTTCAAAATGCTCTGCGTTGTTTCTTCCGAAGAAGCTGCGAAGCTCCACGATCGAAACGGTTCCCAGTTTGCGAAGATCTTCTACATAATTGCAGACACGGCCGATTGAAAACAGAAAGTAGATGTTGTCATAGAACGGTCGGGCTATGGTAGTGGCCTTCTCAATTTCTTGGAACAAATCCTTGGGGAATCCAACCTCCGGATCGTCCCAGATCTTCATGTACAGATCTCGATCTTTCCCATGCTGAGTGAAATCAAGTGGGACTCCATTGACGGTGACATCATGCTGCACAGGATTTTCGGATGCCACCGAACCGTCTCCGTAAAAGCCAGAAGCATTTCTGGAAAACCAATGCCAGCAGAGCTTCCGGAAGTAATATTTGGTGGCGCAGTCATCGATCCAAAAGACCAACTCTTTTACCGTGCCCTCGTCCAACGGATCTATGAAATCCTGCTGCCGTGGAAAGTAAAGCTGATACCACACTCTAAGGTATCCGCCTTTCAGAAAATAGTGCGTGCGCACTTGACCGTTCTCGTCTTTCTTCTGCTGTGTTTCAATGCAGCCAGCTGCATCCAATGCCTTCAGGTATTTGTCGCACTTGTTTTTCGGATACCCGGAGAACTCGGCCAGTTGGCTGATGCGGTTGCACCCAATGGCCAAGCCGTAGAGCAGTGTGTTGTAGCTTTCGGGAGACCGGAACTCCCGCCGAAGATTT
This sequence comes from Faecousia sp., assembly GCA_045531815.1. Classification (GTDB taxonomy): domain Bacteria; phylum Bacillota; class Clostridia; order Oscillospirales; family Oscillospiraceae; genus Faecousia. The sequence continues at coordinate 8,899 of JAZSER010000020.1, forward strand.
TCTTCTGCATACCGCAGATAGAGGGAATCGGCGGTAAAAAGGCTTTTGATATTTTCTTCAAAGCTAGCATCCAATCGGAAGAGAAACACCAAAGCTGGGATGCCATCTGTCATGGCAATGATTCGTAAGGCATCCCTCTGCTCCAGCTTTTTATATTCTCTGCACAGTTCCGGAGGAGTGAGCGGTTTCAGGATCAGCGTCTTTGCCTTTTCCGGGATCATACTTTCTCTTCGGTAGATCAAAACCACAAATGCCGAGCCTTTCAGCAAAGGCAGCTTCTCCAATAAAATATCCTTATCGTTCCGATCGTCCATGTCATCGAAAAAAATGACTGGGCGATTTTTTGCTTCCGAGATCTTTTGAAAGAATGCATCCCAGTTGCTGCAGTCCGGGAAAAAGATTCTCGGTGCAAGCGCAGCGTCCAGACCCCGGAAGGAGAAGTACAGCCCGCCATGATCTTTCGCATACTGCCGGGCGAGCAGAGTCTTTCCCATTCCGCTCTTTCCGCAGAGGTACATTACACCGGAGCCAGTGTGTCTGTTTAAATGCTCACTTGCTGCAGAGCGTATTTCTTTTTCATAGTCTTCGATTCGCTTCATAATACTCACCTGATCATATCAAGAGTTGACTTAGATTCATTATATCACC
>JAZSER010000094.1:0-29079 GCA_045531815.1 Faecousia sp.
CTACATAGATGCGCCATCGAGCGACTTACCTGTCAATTGTCAACTGCACCAGTGCAATATCTTGTAATTTTCTGCATATTTACGGACAACATCTTGTGTTTCGACAAAATATGCACACTTTTTGTGATATTCTGCTTACAGACCGGGGCTGCCGGTGGATGCCTACGCCTCTCCCTCCGTCAGCACAAGCTGCACCATCACTACGGTTGCATCGTCCTCTTCTCCCGCCTGTCCGCATTGCAAAAGCGCTTCCGCCATCCCCTCCGGTGTGCGCTGCTGTTCCTCCAGGCAACCGTACAGGGCATCCTCTTCCCCGACTCCGTCGCTGACAAGCACCAGCGTCTCTCCCCGGCGCAGGGACAGCCGATGTACCGTCTCCCGTTGGTCCGAAACACCGAGACCGGGAGGCGGCCCGGCTGTCCCGATTTTTTCTACCATTCCGGTGCGCAGAAGGTAACTGGCTGCCGCCCCCCATTTATACAGCAGCCCTTTTCCGGAATCCAGCTGCAGCTCCAAAAGCTCCACCGTCACCGCCCCGGCCCGGGAGCGCAGGGCACAAAGGCTGTTCAGGGTTTCCAGGGCATGCTCCGCAGGAAATCCCGCGTACAGCAGCTTTTTTAAGATCCCGGCAGCGGTCCGGGCCTCCTGCACCGCACCCGGTCCTGTTCCCATGCCGTCACACAGCACCACAAAATGCTTGCAGGCCGGACCTGCAAAGCTTAAGCACAGATCCCCATTGTCCGGCTCCGGACGGTTGCCGAAGATCTGCACCCTTGCCCCGTAAAATGCCACCAGGTTTTGGGTCCTTCGGGCCAGGGTATCCGAGAGGTCCTGCAAATACTCCGAAAGAAAGCTGTACTGCTGGGTCACCGCGCTGCGGTACTCCTGCTGCCGTTCCCGGTCCGCCCGGATGGAGCGCAGCCGCTCCTGGCTGTGATGCAGCTGGGCAAGAAACCGCCCGCTTTTGCGGCACATCACCGGCAGCTCCTCCGCACTTACCAGGGGCTTGTACAAGATCCCCACCGGCAGCTGCTCCAGCTTCCGGCTGTCCTTGCAGCCCTTCCGGCAGGGACAGCCGCTGCAGGCCTGCTCTGCCGCCCGGGCCACCAGCGCCTCCTCGTCAATGGGTCGTTCCGGCACATCCTGCAGAAGCTGCTCCGCCTTGGCAAGGACACCGGCTGCCAGTTCCAGCCGCACCTGGGCGATCCCCGTCTCCCCCCGTCGGTTGGGGATCCTGGAGGGCAGGGGCAGCAGCACCCCCGCCATGCCTCCCAGCAGAAGACCCGGCAGGGGAAAGAGGTCTGCGTTTCCTGTCAGGACCATCACCGTCAGATACACCACCGCCGGGGCGGCAGCAAAAAGCCACTTGGGCCTTCCCGGAAGAAACCGCAGAAAAAAGGCCGCGCACAGCACCCCGGTGATGCTCACCGGGGTCACCACCGAAAGGTCCAGGGCAAGTCCTGCCAGGGCCGCTGCCGGCAGAGCCCCCGCCACCGCCAAAAGGCCTGCAGCCACAAAACCCAGATTGCAAAGGGGCAGCGGTGTCATTTGTGCCAGCGCCAGCACCCCGAAGGCGCTGCACAGCCAATCCGTCACCGGATTGCGACGCTCTAAGGTGGTGGAAAAGACCCAGGTGGCAGCTGCCGCCAGACACACCCGCAGCAAATATACCCCCACCTGGGTATCCTCTGACAGCCAGGTCTGAAACACCACCCCGGTGGCAGAGACGATGAGCCCCGACAGTGCCGGCTGGAGGAAGGGCATTTGGACGCTGAGCCGCCGGTCCCTGCGAAACACCACACTGAGCAGACCCACTGCCAGCCATGCGATCCCCTGGTGGCCTGCGCTGCCCCAAAAAACCAGGTAGCCCAGGCTTCCCCCCACCGCCACCAGCAGTGCAGACCAGCCTGTACAGGCACAGACCAGCCCCATGGTCAGGGGCAGCGGCACATGGCACAGGCTGGCTGCGCTGAAGCCAAAGCCCGCCACCAGGTGGGCAGCACAGCGCAGGTACAGATGGATGGTAGGATCCAGCATCCACCCGCACAGCAACTTTTTCCCCTGCCGAACATAAGACTTTAGGGGGGTATTCATATGTATCCACGACCTTTCCGGTGATATATCTGTATGCTATCACAGGGAAGGCAAGGATTTTGTCGGATTCCAACCCCGCAAAAAAGGATTCGCAAAGATTGTTGCACTCCTTGGCAGATGGGTGTATAATAAGGAAAACCTTTCCCGGGGGTACGATCTATGGGTATTGAATTTGAGCTGAAATTCCAGGCCACACCGGAGCAGCTGGCAGCTATGGACCAGGCATGTGTCGGTTCCCGGCAGGTGATCCGGATGCAGACCACCTACTATGACACCCCCAACGCAGACCTGACCCGGCTGCACTACACCCTGCGCCGGCGGATGGAAAACGATACCTCGGTCTGTACTCTGAAGCTCCCCGCCGCCGGCAGTGCGCGGATGGAATTTGAAGTGGAAAAGGATTCTATTCAGGATGCCATCCCTGAGTTATGTAAACTAAGCGGTGTTCCCGATTTGGAAGCCCTCCTGTCCAGGGGTGTTACCGCCATATGCGGTGCCCGGTTTACCCGGATCGCCAAAACCGTGACCCTGGCAGATGCGGAAGTGGAGCTTGCCCTGGATCAAGGCGTCCTCACCGGGGGCAGCAAGACCCTGGACCTGTGCGAAGCCGAGGTGGAGCTGAAATCCGGCAGCCGGGATGCGGCCATTGCCTACGCTTCCCAGCTTGCCCTGGCTTACGGCCTCACCCCCCAGCCTTACAGTAAATTCCGCCGGGCCCGTTCCCTGGCTGAAGGAGAGTAATATGGCAGAATTTGAATCGTTATTTGCCCGGTATGACCGGCTGGTGCTTTTTGACACAGAGACCACCGGCCTGCAATTTGACAAGGATGAGATCATTGAGTTTGCCGCCGTGGTGGTGGAGCAGCGGGAGGGCAAAGCCCAGATCCTTCAGGAATACGACCAACTGGTGACCCTGAGCCCCGGTGGGTTTGTGCCGCCTCTCATCGAAAACCTCACCGGTATCTCCACCCAGGATATCCGGGAGCGGGGCATTCCCAAGGCCCGGGTCTGTCGGGATATTGCCGATATGATCCAGGGAAATACACTGCTGCTGGCTTACAATGCCCATTTTGATCTGAGCTTTCTTTTTTACCTGCTGCTGCAAAACGCAGACCCTTCGATCCTCAAGGGAAAGGACAAGCTGGATCTGTTTACTGTTTACAAAGACCGGCGCAGCTATCCCCATAAGCTGTGCAATGCCATTGATGCCTACGGACTTGCCGGGCAGGTGGTCAATTCCCACCGGGCTGTGGATGATGTGATCGCAACGGTGGCAGTGATGAAGGCCATGGAGCAGGAAAAACCGGACCTGCACCGCTACATCAATCTCTTTGGCTACAACCCCAAATACGGCCTGGGCAGTAAGCCCATCGGCTCTGTTACATACAAGCCGCAGCCCTACGACCCTGTGGTCCCCCTTTACGAACTGTAAAATCATTGAAATGGAGTGACCAACCATGTTTCGAGAAAAAGCATACGATTTAGGCGCAGAAGGCTCCTGCATCCGGGAGCTGCATGCCTACGGAAGCCAGCGGGCCCTGGAAGTGGGGGAGGAGAATGTCTTCAACTTTGCCCAGGGCAATCCCAGTGTCCCCACCCCGCCGGAGCTGAATGAGACCGTGCTGCAGCTTCTGCAGGAGACGGACCCCCTGCAGCTTCACGGCTACACCCCCGCTGTGGGCGAAATGGCCACCCGGCAAGCCATTGCCGACGACCTGAATGCCCGCTATGATGCCGGTGTGACTGCGCAGCAGCTGTTCATCGGCTGTGGCGCTGCCCCGGAGCTTGCCATTGTGGTTCGGACCCTGGCAGTGCCTGGCAGCCGGATCCTGGCCATTGCCCCCTTCTTCCCGGAGTACCGCCCCATTGTGGAGGAGAACGGCTGCGGCTTTGATGTGGTTCCCGCAGATGAGCCGGATTTTCAGATCCGCATGGACGCTTTGGAGGCTATGCTGACCCCGGACACCGTGGCAGTGATCGTCAACTCCCCCAACAACCCGGCTGGTACGGTGTATTCCGAGGAGACGCTGACCCAGCTGGCGGAACTGCTGCAGCGCAAGAGCGAGGAATACGGGCATATTATTTACATCATTGCCGATGAGCCCTACCGGGAGCTGACCTACGATGGCATCGTTGCCCCCTTCATTCCCAAGTTCTATCCCAACACGCTGGTTTGCTATTCCTACTCCAAGTGTCTGTCTCTGCCCGGTGAGCGGATCGGCTACATCTATGTGGCGGACCAGGCCACCGACAGTAAGAAGCTCTTTACCGCCCTGTGCGGTGCGGCAAGAGGTGCCGGTCACATCTGCGCACCGTCGCTGTGGCAGAAGGTCCTTGCCCGGTGCGCCCACCTGCGGCCGGACCTGAGCAGCTACGACAGAAACCGTAAGGTCCTGCACAAGGCCCTTGTGGAAGCAGGCTACGAGGTGGCAAAGCCCGACGGCGCTTTTTACCTGTTCGTAAAAGCACCGGGAGGAGATGCCATGGCATTTACCGAAAAGGCAAAGAAGAAGGATGTTTTGCTGGTGCCCGGAAACGATTTTGGGTGTCCTGCTTACTTCCGGCTTTGCTATTGCGTCAGCCATGAAAAGATCCTCAGAAGCATTCCCTTGTTCCAGGAGTTGATCCGGGAAGCATAAATCTAAGGCGGCATCTTGCGATGCCGCCTTTTTGCGTGTTTTCCCGGAGGGGATACATCGGAAATTTCCCTATGTGTGCGTAGGGCGGGGGCTTGCTCCCGCCGCCGGCAGGCACCGCAGTGTCGATCCGTACCGGGTGCGTATAATCGGTGCGGTTTGCGGGAGGGCACAGAGGCCCTCCCCTACATAGGCGCGCCATCGAACAGCAGCCGTAGGGGAGGGGTTCCATCCCCTCCCGTTACCCGGTGGCATAAGCGCACCCAATTGGTATAATCGGTGCGGTTTGCGGGAGGGCACAGAGACCCTCCCCTACATTGACGGTGCGATTTATTGGATGCGGTCAATCGGCGGGGCTTCTTTTTTTGCTTGCTATTTTCTGCCGATGGGGATATAATTATCTTGCGATATTATACACCCCCGGTCTGTCTGCAGACCGTTAAAGGAGATGGCTTTATGGATCCTATTTATGTCACCGGTCACCGCAACCCGGATACCGACTCCATCGTTGCCGCCATGGCCTATGCCGCCCTGCGCAATGCCGTTGGCGACAGGGAATACGAGGCCGCCTGCCTGGGCCACGTTTCCGACGAGACCCAACTGGTACTGGACCGGTTCGGCTTTCAGCCGCCGAAGCGGATCTACAATATGTATACCCAGGTCCGGGACCTGGAATTTGATACCCCGCCCCTTCTGAGCGCCGCGGTTACTGTGGGCCGGGGCTGGAAGATCCTGCAGCAGCAAACGAATATTTCCGCTGTTCCCGTGACCCGGGAGGACGGCACCCTGTACGGTATGCTGTCCCGGGAAAATGTGGCCAGCTACAATATGGAGCTGGTGGGCGCAGCCAACCTGGCCCCTGTGCCCCTGTTCAATGTCCTTTCCGTGCTGGAGGGCAAGATCCTCAACGATGCCGGTGAAAATACCGACATGATCTCCGGCGAGGTGACCATTGCCCTGCCGCAGGACCGGGAAAACCTGCTGTTTAACAAGAAAGAGTCCATTGTCATCTGCGGTCACCAGCCGGATATGATCCGCAGAGCCCTGGAAATGAATGTAAACTGCCTGGTGCTGTGTCAATCGGAGATCAGCGAGGAGCTGCGCACCATGCCCACCTCCACCTGCATCATCTCCACCCCCTACGATGCTTACCGGGCTGCCCGGCTGATCTTCCAATCCGCTCCCATCGGCAGCATCTGCCGCACCGATTCTCTGGTGTGCTTCCACCTGGACGACCGGGTGGACGAGGTCCGTGAGCGGGTACTGCAGTTCCGGGACCCCTGTTATCCCATTTTGGATGAAAATGAAAAGGTTGTCGGCGTTCTGACCCGGTACCACCTGCTGCGTCCCAGGAGAAAACGGGTGGTGCTGGTGGACCACAACGAGATCTCGCAATCCGTTCCCGGATTGGAGGAGGCAGACATTCTGGAGATCATCGATCACCACCGTCTTGCCGATATTCAAACCAACAATCCCATCTATGTCCGCAATGAGCCTGTGGGCTCTACCAATACCATCATTGCCGGTATGTTCCAGGACCGGGGTCTGATGCCCTCGGCCAATATGGCAGGCATGATGGCAGCTGCCATCCTCAGCGACACGGTCATGTTCAAGTCCCCCACCTGTACCGACCGGGACCGCCGCACCGCAGAGCGTATGGCCCGGATCGCCAACGTCTCCCTGGATGAGCTGGGCAAGGAGATCTTCTCCGCCTCCGCGGGCAATAAATCCGCAGAGGATCTGCTGCTTTCTGACTACAAGGAGTTCCACATTGCCGGTCATGACCTGGCAGTTGCCCAGATCACCTGCGTGGACAGCCCCCACATGCTCTCCAGAAAAGAGGAGTTCCTGCAGCTGATGAAGAAGATCGCCAGGGAAAAGGAATTCTCCATGGTGATCCTGATGCTTACCGACGTGCTGCTGGAAGGCACACAGCTGATCTACATCGGCAACGACGAGACCATCGAGCAAGCATTCAATGTCCAGCCCAAGGAGAATACCGTATTCCTGCCCAAGATCATGAGCCGGAAGAAGCAGGTCATTCCCATGCTGTCCGCTCTTTGGGGCTAATCTTATTATGATTCGGAGGTCCTTATGGGTTTTTCGCAGATCCTCGGCAACGAACAACTGAAGCAGAATCTGCAGACCGGCATTGCCCGGGGACGGACCTCCCACGGCTATCTGATCTGCGGCCCTGCCGGTTCCGGAAAGCATACCCTTGCCCGGGTGCTGGCAGCTGCCATGCTGTGTCAGCAGCCAAAAAAACCCTGTATGCAGTGCGCCCACTGCCGCAAGGTGATGGCAGGCACACACCCGGATTACATCACCATTGACGACCCGGAAAAGAAGGTCGTGCCGGTTGACCTGGTGCGCCATGCCCGGTCGGATATCTACACCCGGCCCAACGAGGGAGAAAAGAAGATCTACCTGTTTCCCAGGGCCCAAAATATGGAACAGCCGGGCCAGAATGCCCTTTTGAAGATCCTGGAAGAGCCTCCGGCCTACGGTGTATTTCTTCTGCTATCAGACAATCCGGAAAAGCTGCTGCCCACGGTCCGCTCCCGGTGCGTGATCCTGAAAATGCAAAGCCTGCCGGAGTCCGTTCTGACCCAGGCGCTGAAAAAAGAATTCCCCGATGCCTCAGCTGAGACCCTGCAGGCAGTGCTGGAGCGCAGCGGCGGCTATTTGGGGCAGGCCCGGGCTCTGCTGGAGCAGCCCGAAGAGGACCCGCAAACAGAGGCCTTTATGCAGGCCATGCTCCGCAAAGATCCTTTGCTGCTGCTGCAGACCCTGGTCCCTATGGAAAAATGGAAGCGGGATCAGCTCTGTCAGACCCTGGAGCAGTGGGTCAGGCTTCTGCAGGAAGCCCTTCTCTGCCGCAACGGCACCAAGGTCCTCTCCCCCCTGGCCCGGGAGCTGGGAAATGTGCGCAGCTCCCGTGAGCTGATGCAGGCCGTACAAGCTATCAAAAAAGCCATCGAATATGCCGGTGGCAACGTATCCCCGGCCGCCATCTGCGGCTATCTGAGCTGGGTGCTGCGATAATACCAATGAGTCCGGGCAGCAAACCCCGGCATAAAGGAGTTACTATGGAAGAGCAAGTCAAAAGCCAACCGGAAACGGTTGAGGTGGTGGATATTCAGTTCCGCCCCGGTCAAAAAGTATATTATTTTTCCCCTGCCGGGCTAAGCTGCAAGGCAGGCGACCATGTGATCATAGATACGGCAAGAGGTCCGGAATACGGCACCTGCACCGCCGGAAATCACCGCATCCGCCAGGCGGAGGTGGTCTCCCCCCTGCGGGAAGTGATCCGCATCGCCACTGACCACGATGATGCCATTGCCGCAGAGAATAAGCTAAAGGAAGGCCGCGCCTTCCAGCTGTGCATGGAAAAGGTGGAGGAATTCGCCCTGGATATGCAGCTGGTGTCCGCAGAATATGCCTTTGACGGCAGTAAGGTGCTGTTTTTCTTCACCGCTGACGAGCGGGTGGATTTCCGGGACCTGGTAAAAAGCCTTGCCAGCGCCCTGCACACCCGGATCGAGCTGCGGCAGATCGGTGTCCGGGACAAGGCCAAGATGGTTGGCGGCCTGGGCATCTGCGGCAGACCCTTCTGCTGCGCCAGCTTCCTGGATGATTTTCAGCCGGTGTCCATCAAAATGGCAAAGACCCAGAATCTCAGCCTCAGCCCCTCCAAGATCTCCGGCACCTGCGGCCGGTTGATGTGCTGTCTGAAGTATGAGCAGGAGGCTTACGAGGACCTGATCCGCACCAGCCCCAAAAACGAATCCTTCGTGGACACCGTAGACGGCAGAGGCACCGTTGTGGAGGTGGATCTGCTGCGGCAGCGGGTAAAGGTCCGCATGGAGGACCAGCCCGAGGTCATCGGTACTTATGCCAATGCCGACATTGCGGTGCTGCGCAACGGCAAGGCCAAAAAGACCGATCCTCCCATTCCCGCGGATCTTGCGCCTATCTCCGGTGCTGCCAAGGCAAGACCCAAAAAGCAGGAGACCGAGGAGTCCCAGCCCAGGGTGCTGGATTCCATCCGTTTCCGCTACAGCACGGAGCAGCTGGTGGAAGAGCAGAGCATCGAGCCTGTGGAAGAAGCGCCCGCACCTGCACCCAAGGAGGGTCGACCCAACCGCAACCGCCGCGGCCGTCGGGGCGGTAAGTCCCAGGGCAGAGCCTCCGATGAGCAGAAAAAGGAAACCAAGCCCCAGGCAGATAAGCCCACACCCCAGGCCGGACAGAAGCAGCCGGGCAAGCAAGCAGAGGCGCCTGCTGAGGAAGGGCAGAAAAAGCCCCACCATCACCGCCGCCGGCCGCCCCGCCGCCGGCCAAAGGGCCCCCAGGGCGCAGAAGGAAAGCCCCAAGAATAAACAAACGGGTCATTCCCTATAGCGGAATGACCCGGTTCCATTTGGTGAAAGAATTATGAAGATCGGATTTTATACCCTTGGCTGCAAGGTCAATCAATACGAGACCCAGGCCATGGAGCAGCTGCTGCAGGGCTGGGGACACAGTGTTGGGACATTGGAAGAGCCCTGTGACGGCTATGTCATCAACACCTGCTCCGTCACCGCAGTGGCAGACAAAAAGAACCGGGCCATGATCCGGCGCTGCCGTCGGGAGCACCCCGATGGGGTGATCGGCGTTTGCGGCTGCTATCCCCAGCATGCCCGGGAAGCGGCAGAGGCCCTGGGTGTGGATGTCATTGGCGGCAGCGGCAACCGGGAAGCTTTTTTGCAGGATCTGCTGGCGACCCTGGAGGACCGGCAGAAGCGCGCCCAGGTGGATGCCGCCCTGAAGCGGCGGAGCTTTGAAGTGCTGCCGGCAGGCGGCCTGGAGGGAAGGACCCGGGCCATGCTGAAGGTCCAGGACGGCTGCGTGAATTTCTGCACCTACTGTATCATTCCCTACACAAGGGGACCGGTGCGTTCGGCACCGATCGACCTTGCGGTGGAGCAGGCCCTTTCCCTGCAGCAGCAGGGCTACCGGGAGCTGGTGGTCACCGGTATTGAGATCGCCTCCTGGGGCGTGGACCTGCCGGGAAAGCCCAAGCTGACCCAGCTTTTGCAGGCCATCTGTACCGCTGTGCCGGAGCTGCGGGTGCGGCTGGGCTCATTGGAGCCCCGGGTGGTCACGGAGGAATTCTGTCAGGCGCTGAAGTCCCTGCCCAATCTCTGCCCCCAGTTCCACCTGTCCATGCAATCCGGCAGCGACGGTGTTCTGGCACGGATGCACCGCAAGTATGACACCGCCCGGTATTTGGAAAGTGTGACCCTTTTGCGGCAGGCCTTCCCGGGCTGCGCCATCACCACCGATATGATCGTGGCCTTCCCCGGAGAGACGGAGGAGGAATTTGCCCAAAGCCTGGCATTTATTCAAACCTGCGCATTTTCCGATATGCACATCTTCCCCTATTCCCGCCGCCCCGGCACTCCGGCAGACAAAATGCCCGGACAGCACAGCAATGCCGTGAAGGAACAGCGGAGCAAGGCCGCCATGGCCCTGGCGCAGCAGATGTCGCAGGCATACCGGCAGGCCCTGGTGGGCAGCCGGCTGACTGTTCTGTTTGAAGAGGCTGAGGGAGAATTCTTCACAGGCCATGCGCCCAATTATGTGAAGGTCTATGTCCCCCGGCAGGAGCTGCACAATCAGCTGCGGGAGGTGACCGTAACGGAAGTGTTCCGGGACGGTGTGAAGGGTACACTCATTTAATATGTTTGCGAAAAATTCAAAAATAAGGGCAGACAATTCAGAAAAAGTGTGCTATACTATATTGTGATGTAATATAGACTTGTACCAAGGAGGCGTTTCCTTTGAAATATTGGCGCGGTTACCTGGTAGCCGTCATATTCGCAGCCATATCCTGGGGCCTGGTGGAATTTGCCAAAGCTCATGCGGTGCTTGTGGATATGATCTACCCGTATATCACCCGTTTGATCGTTACATCCCTGGCAGATTGGACCGGCGGTCTGAGCTTCTGCCTGTGGCAGGTCCTGCTGATGGTCCTGATCGCCCTGGGCATCGTCAGTATCGTGCTGATGATCGTGCTGAAATGGAATCCCATCCAGTGGTTTGGCTGGGTGCTGGCTGCCATCAGCTGCATCTTCATGCTCAACACCGTGGTGTACGATCTGAATCAGTACGCAGGCCCTCTGGCAGATGACATCCGCCTGGAGGTCATGGATTATACCGTTTCGGAGCTGAACGAGGCCACCGTGTATTTCCGGGATCAGGCCAACGCTTTGGCAGAAAAGGTAAAGCGGGACAATCAAGGCAATGTGGAGCTTGCTTCCTTTGAGGAGCTGGCGCTGCAGGCGGTGGACGGTTACGAGGATCTGACCTACAATCAGGCCATCTCCGTGTTTGCCGGTTCTTCCGCCCCGGTGAAGAAGCTTCAGTGGGGTGCTGTGAAGGGCAACCCCGGCACCATGGTGGCCCTTACCGGCGAGGCTGCCGTTAACCCCAATGTTCCGGCCGCTGCGCTGCCCTTTGCCATGTGCAAGGAAATGGCCCACCGGGTGATCATTTACAGCGAGGCAGATGCCCGGTTTGCCGCCTTTCTGGCAGGCATCTCCAACCCCGCACCGGAATTCCAGTACTCTGCCTACATGATGGCATATTACTATAGCTACAGCGCCCTTTCCTCTGTTCCCACCGCTACGGCACAGTCCTGCGCAAAGACCACCAGTGCCGGCGTCAACTCTCTGCTGCGCCACGATCTGGAGGCCTGTTCCGATTTCTACGGTGCTGAGGACAGCGAAACCGGTGTCAGCGATTCCCGGGATGTGGTCCATTCCACCGGAAATACCGTGAGCATGGTGAAATTCTCCCAGTACTCCGACGTTTCCGACCTGCTGGCCAGCTGGTACATTCAGAAGTTCATTCTGCCGCTGCATCAGGAGGAAGAGCTCCCCTTCGATCCCAAGGATCCCACCCAGGTGGATCTTTCCGGCATCGTAAACGCTCCGGGCTGATGGAAATGGAAACCGCCCTGCAGGCAGGGCTGCCCCGGTTGGGGCTGGAGCTGGAGGAAGCGACCCAAAACACCCTTTGTCAGTTCGGCAAACGGGTGATCGCGCAAAATGAAGTAATGAATCTCACCGCCATTACAGAGCCGGAGCAGGTGGCAAAGCTCCATTTGCTGGACTCCCTGACTCTGCTGACGGTGGAAGATCTGGCAGGAAAGCAGGTCATCGATGTGGGCTGCGGTGCCGGTTTTCCGGGTGTGCCCCTGAAGATTGCCTGCCCCCAGATGCATCTGACGCTGCTGGATTCCCTGGGCAAGCGGATGGCATGGCTGGAAACGGTGCTGCCGGAGCTGGGCGTCGATGCCCGGTATATCACCGCCCGGGCAGAAGAAGCGGTTTTGACCCGGCGGGAAACCTACGATGTGGCAGTGAGCCGGGCAGTGGCGCGGTTGAATATTCTGCTGGAGCTTACCGCACCTTATGTGAAGGTGGGAGGCAAGGTCCTTGCCATGAAGGGCACTGCCGCCCAGGAAGAGCTGGCAGAAGCACGGCAGGCCATCACCAAGCTTGGTCTGAAGCTGGAAAGCGTCAAGGAATTTCCCGCAGACGGCACAGCCCATACCGTGATCGTCCTGCGCAAGGTAAAGCCCACCCCCACCCAGTATCCCCGGCGCTATGCCAAGATCAAGCAATCCCCCCTGTAATCAAATCACCGGACGGTATCTAAAAGATACCGTCCGGTTTTTGCGCAATCTGCGGATATACCGGAAATTCCCCGTAACGGGAATGTAGGGCGGGGAAATGGGACAAAAAGGACCAAGCCGGCAAAGGCTTGGTCCTTTTTCTCAGGGGATAGGATGCTGTCACGCATCGCACGGTAAAGTGTGCAATGTGCCGGCCCAGGGCATTACAGATGCTTGACCCGGGGGAGATACTCGTTTTCCAAAACGATGTTGTACTCTCTGCCGCCTTCAATGTTGCCGCTGAGGTACACAGGGGGCTTTGTTCCTTCTTTTGCTGCAAGCTGCGCTCCTGCAATGAGGCAGCTGTTGAGAATAAAACAGTTGGTTGCGGTGGAAAGACCGCCCATCATGGCCTCCCCCACGGGGATGCAGGCATCTCCGTAGGGCACTTTGCAATCGATGGGAATATCCACAAACTGATGCAGCCTGCCGCCCCGGTCATAATAAGCGGCAGAGGAGATCCCTACAGTGGGCACACCGGCTGCCTTGGCAGCCTGGGCCATTTCCACGGGCACCTGATTTTTTCCGGATGCGGAAAACAGGAACAGCAGATCCCGGGGGCTGGGGGTGTAGCGCCGGAAGACCTCCTGGGCAATGCCGGACATTTTCTCCATGCGGCTGGCCTTGGCGGCACCGTTGTGGAGCATCAGGTCTGTGTCCAGCATGGGGGAGACATTGGCAAGGCCGCCTGCCCGGTAGAAGGCATCCAGGCCGGGCAGATGGGAGTGGCCGCAGCCAAAGGTGAAGATCAGACCGCCGTTTTGAATGGTGTCTGCCACAAGGCGGGCAGCTTTTTCCATGGCGGGGGCTTCTTCTGCTTCAATGCGCTGCAGCGCTTCGGTGATCCGTTGCAGATAAAGGCTCATGTATCACAACTCCTTTTCCTCCCGGAGGATCCGGGAACTGTTGATCAGAACGGCAAATGCGCCTACATTGTGCAGCACCGAGCCTGCCAGGGCGCTGATCACACCAAAGGCAGACAGGGCGATCATCACAACGCTGATGCAGATGGAAAGTGCCAGGTTCTGATAGATGATCCGACGGGTCCGGCGGGCCAGGTCGATAACAAAGGGAATGTTCATCAGATTGTTGTTCATCAGGGCAATGTCTGCCGACTCAATGGCAACATCCGAGCCCATGGCGCCCATAGCGATGCCTACATCGGCTTCCCGCAGGGCCAAAGCATCGTTGATGCCGTCACCGATGGCCAGGACATTGTGCTCCCCGGCAGAGATCTGACGCAGCCGCTCCAGTTTGTCCTGGGGCAGCAGCTGGGCGAAGACCCGGTCGATGCCCATCTTCTGCTGGATCAGCTTGGCAGGGGCTTCCCGGTCACCGGTGAGCATCACCGTCTCTCGGACACCCAGCTGACGCAGGGCTTGAATGGTTTCCTCTGCGTTTTCACGGGGGGTATCGTTGAAGCACAGGCAGCCCAAAAGCTGTCCGTCGCGGCTGATGTAGCTGACAGAGCCGGAATTGTTTTCCGGGAATTCGTCGGGGATCTGACAGCCGAAGGATTGGATCCACTCCCGTCTGCCGAAGCGCAGGACAGAGCCGTCGCTGAGGTGGCTTTCCATGCCGCCGCCGGGGATCTCGTGGACCGAAAGGGTGCGGTCGAAGTGCTCCTCTCCCACCGCATGGATCACTGCCTGGGAGACCGGGTGGTTGGAGGCCACAGCCAGCGCTGCCGCAGCAGTGAGCAGCTGCTCCCGGGAGATGGCATCTTCGTAGGGAACGATCTCGGTAAGGGTCAGCTCACCCTTGGTGATGGTACCGGTCTTGTCAAAGACAACGGTATCGATCTTGGTCAGTTCCTCAATGAACTTGGAATTCTTAATGAGAATACCCTGCCGGGTGGCAGCGGACAGCGCTGCGATCATCGGTGCGGAGCTGACCAGCATCTGACCGCAGGGACAGGAGACCACCAAAATGGCAATGGCCTGGGAGATATCCCGGGTGATCAGGCTGACCACAGCCGCAACACCCAGCACAAAGGGGATGTATCCTGCCAGGAAGCGGTCGATGAGACGGGATTCCGGCAGCTGGATGCCTTCGGATTGCTCCAAAAGCTGCAGGATCTTGGAGAAGGTGGTGTTTTCGTATTCCTTTTTGACCTCCACCAAAATCCGGCCGTCCAGATTGGTGGTGCCGGCATAGACGGTGTCACCCTGGCCGGCAAAGGCGGGATGGGGCTCACCGGTAAGGGATTTTTGGTCGATGTTGGTCTCACCGCTGACGATCACACCGTCGATGGGGATGCCCATGCCGGGCTTGATCACGATGTGCTGACCCAGCTTCAGCTGCGCCACATCCACCTCGGTCTCCTCGTCGTTTTCGTACAGGATGGCGGTGTGCTGCTGCATCTTCATCAGATTGTCGATGACCTCTCTGCCGCCCATGATGCTCCGCTCCTCCAGCAGGTGCACCACATTCAGGATCAGGGGGATCAGCAGGGCAAGGATCATATCCCGGTTAAAGACACAGGCAATGATGGCAATGCCCACCAGCAGCTCCATGGCATTGGTCAGATTCTTGGTAAACAGGCCCTTGATGCCGGCAATGATCACCGGCAGACCCTCAATGAGAAATCCGATAAAGTAAAGCAGGGAAGGGACTACAGGGTAGGGATTTCCCAGCACATAGGTGTACAGCAGACCGGCACCCAGCAGACACAATGTAGCAGCACCGGACAGGATCTCTGCCTTCAGCTTTTTCCGGGAGGCATCGTTCAGGTTGTCCCGGGAGAGGGCCTCCAGGGAATTTCGGGTCATATTGTCAATATTTTCCATGGGCCACCTCCTAAGGATTCAAAAAGATCTTGGTTTCCCCATTGTGGACCACACGGATGGTGCCGATGGAATCCATGAT
This sequence comes from Faecousia sp., assembly GCA_045531815.1. Taxonomy (GTDB): domain Bacteria; phylum Bacillota; class Clostridia; order Oscillospirales; family Oscillospiraceae; genus Faecousia. The sequence continues at coordinate 15,322 of JAZSER010000094.1, forward strand.
CTGGGTGACCTTGGCATTGAATACCCGGGTCTTTACCACCTGGGGATTCTGGTTGTACTCATCCAAAAGACCCCAGAATTCTGCCAGCGCCAGCTCTGCAGCACCGGTGGCAGCAGCATAGTCGGAATTGGCAGTGGCGATCTTTTGTGCGGCCAGACCCTGGGTGTAGGGCAGCAGGCTGTTGCGGAAGCTTTGGGCATTTTCCAAAATGGTGGCTGCCTGGACCGTGGCGGCATTGACTTCCTCGTAAACGGAGCGGACCTCCAGGGGCATGGTCACCCGGGTCATTTCCAGGGTGGTGATGGTAATGCCCACACCGGCATGGTCCAGCTTGTCGGTGGCGCGCTGCCGGACCTGCATGGCAAAGGCATCCTTGCCGGTGGTCAGCAGGTCGTCTACATCGTAGCTGGCAGCCTGACTCAAAATGGCGTTACTGACGCAGGCGTTGATCACACCGGGGATGTCCTTGACATTCAGTGCGTAGGCCACAGGGTCAGAGACCATGTATTTGACAGAGGCGGCTACGGTGGCAATGTTGTGGTCACCGGTCATTACATAGCTGCCGTTGCTGGCATAGTCGTTGCCGGGGTAGTAGGTCTCCACGCTCTGCTCCATAACGGTGGTGGTGGGGACCATGATCACCTCGTCGATGATGTAGGGGAAGGCCAAAAGCAGGCCGGATTCATGGACTTGCTCCTCATAGGTATCGCCCACCAGCTTGCCGAACCGCAGGATCAGCGCCACATTGCCGCTTTCCACGATCCGGATGCCGGACAGGAAGATACCCACGATCACAACGACCACCAGGATCCGCAGATACTTGGTCACTGTGCTGAGGATGTCCGCAAATAAATTCTTGTTTTCCATATGCAGCACCTCAGTTTACGGGGATGCTGTTTTTCTTTGCAGCGTCTGCGATCAGCTGGGAGATGGCATTGGTCAAAGCGGTCCGGTCCTTCTCCGGCAGCTTGCTGAGGATGTAGCTCAGATCGTTGATCACCGTGGTGTTGCCGTCGGTGGTCATGCTCTGGGAGTACTTGGACAGCACATTGAAGGGATACTCGTCTGCCTTGACCACCAGCACGGTGTTTTCGTTGATGGAGGCAGCCAGGGTGTCCAGATTCATCAGGAACTGGTACAGTTCCAGGTTTGCGGCCTGGGCCTCGGCATAGATCCGGGCAACCTCGGTCTCAGTGGCGGCCTTGATCTGTGCAGCTTCGGTGTTGCCCTCAGCGGTGATCTGTGCGGCTTCCTTCTGTGCATCGGTGGTGATCTGGGTGGATTCCAGCTGTGCCTGGGCAATGATGGCATCGATGTCCTTCTGACGGTCCACGGTCATCTGTGCGAAGACGCTTTCCAGGTTTGTGCCGGGCAGGGAGATCCGCAGGATGCTTACATCCACCACATTGATGCCGTAATTGGCAAGGCAGGTATCGTGGATGCGGGTGTAAATATCCTTTTGGATCTGATCGATCTTGATCTCCTCCTGGTCCAGAGACACCAGCTCGGTGAGCCGGTAACCGCCCAGGGTGCTGTTGGTGGCGCTGAATACCTGGTCATTGATATAGGTATCCGCTGCGCCCTGGGAGCCGACGCTGTTATGGTACAGCACAGGATCGTCGATCTGCCAGACCACATAGGACTGCAGAATGATGTTGCGCTTGTCGGAGGTGGTGGTCTCCAGCCGGTTGGATTCCAGGTACTGCAGCCGGGAATCGTAGGTCACAACGGTCTCAAAGGGCCAGGGCAGCTTCATGTAAACACCGGATTCGGTGATCTGCTCCCGGATGGCGCCAAAGCGCAGGATCACGGCGCAGCTGCCTTCTCTTACCTGGCAGATAAAGCCGAACCAGAACAGGATCAGCACCACCAGTGCGGCAGTGATATATTTTACCACATGGATGCCCGCGCTTTTCTTTTCTGTCTGCTGCCGGGCTTCCGGGTCTTTCTTTTTAAAGATCATATGTTAACTCCTCCCTCAGATCGGATCTGCGATGTCGTAGTCGGCATCGTCGTCATATTCGTCGATATCTTCCATGCCCTCTATATCCCACAGGTTGGTACCGCTTTCGGTGGTGGCGGTGGAAGATTCCGTGGTCAGCGAGCCGATGTAGATGTTTTTGGTATCCACACCGGTACCGGCAATCACCAGCTTAGCACCACCGTAGGCTTTGGTCAGAGCCTGGATGTACTTATGGAAGCGGTAGGCATCCCGGTGGGCACCGTCAGCTGCGGCAGCGGCCATGAATTCCGTAACCGATGCCTGGGCCTCACCCACCAGCTTGAACTGGTCTGCCTGGGCCTGGGCCACCAGCTTGGTGGCCTCTTCTTTGGCATTCATGATGGTGTAATTTGCGCTGTTCTGGGCATACAGCCGCAGGTACTCGGCGTCAATGCCGGCGCTGATCAGATCCTGATAGATATAAGCGATCTCCACAGGCGGGTGGATGCTTTCCAAAACAACATTGACCACCTCGATGCCCAGGGCATAGCCCTCCAGCCGCTGACTCAGCTCCTGCCGGAAGGTGGCGGAAAATGCGGAGCGGTCTGCTGCCAGCAGGGTATCCAGGTCTGTGGCAATGGTTCTGGCGGTGATGATCTCATAGGCCTGGGCCTGCATCAGAGATTCCGGGGAGGCACTGGTTTTTATGTATGCCATCAGGTCGTTGATCCGGTATTCCACGATCAGGTTGATGGAGACGATCTCTGTACCGCCGCCCAGCAGAAGCCGGTATTCCTCACCGCCGTGGGATTCGGTCCAGATGTTGTCCTGTGAGCCTTCGGAGACATAGCCCACAGACATTTTGCTGATGGTGTTGGTGTTATACACATCCACCTGGTCCAGGGGCCAGGGGAGGGTGAGGTGGAAGCCGGGACGCAGGGTCTGCTCCTGGAGCTTGCCCAGCCGGAACAGCGCGCCTTCCTGATAGGCTTCGATCTGCACCACACCGGTGCTGAGCCAAAGGACCAGCACAAGGCACAAAAGCGCACCGGGCAGCAGCTGCTTCACCAGCTGCAAGGACCAGAGGGAGCGCATGGTGATGCCGGTGTTTTGCTCCAGGTAGGTCAGAATGTTCATATCCTTGCCCATGCCGTGGAAGCTGACGGCCAGCTCCGGACTGGAGGCCAGCTCCTTGCGGATCAGCCGCACCGTCACGGAAAAGGCCAGCATGGCGCTTTCATAGACGAACAGAATGCCCAGCAGGACATGCACGATGGAAAGGGCATCGTAGATCTCCAAAAGCTTCAGAACCATGGCTGCCAGGGAGATGATGTAGGCAATGCGGATCAGGGACATGGCACTGATGAGACTTCTCAGCCCCGCAGCGGTTTTGGCATCTGCCTGGGAGGCTGCGTGGATGCTCCACTTTTCCAACACGATGGTCAGCACGAAGCCGACGATCAGAAGCACCGGGTACAGGTAGTTCAGCCCGCCGGCGGCTTCCAGCTTGAATTTCCAGAACAGGATATGTGCTGCCAGGATCCCCAGGCCGATGAGGATGGCTGCCAGCGGGTTGCGCCAGGAAAACCAGCGCATTTGCATTTGGCTGAGCAGCTTCTTCAGGGCCAGCCGGCGGCGCGCCTTCTTGTCTTCAGGCAGTTCTGCTTCCGGCAGCGGCTCCGGCAGCTTGCCGGCAGGCAGCAGCAGGATCAGCTGGGCCAATACCGGCAAAAGCTGGATCAGTGCTGTCAGCAGCAGTGGGTGGTAGCCGGTAATGAGATACATCACCAGTAAACCGACCCCGGTCAGTGTCAGCGCAGCCAAACAGACCCCATAGGCTGTTTTGTGAGGGCTGACAGTGGGTCTTTGCTTTGAAATCATGTGATTTCCCCCTTTTCGTTTGTTGCGGAATGTATGCTACAGGCATCGCGCAGCAATTGCTGCCGGAGCTGTGATGGAAGAATTCCAAAGTAGCGTTTAAAGCTAAGCTGAAAACCGCTGTAGGAGCGGTAGCCTACCTGCCACGCGATCTCCTCCAGGGATTTGTCGGTGTCCCGCAGGAAGATCTCCGCCAGTTCCATCCGGCGGCGGATGATAATGGTCTTGTAATCCTCCCCCATAAAACGCTGTACCAGCTTCCGGGTCTGCCGCTGGCTCAGATACAGCTCCTGGGCAAGACCGGAAAGGCCGTCGTTTTCGGTGAAGTGGGATTCGATATACTGCTCTATGGTCCATTTTTGCCGCACGGAGCGGCTGATGGGGTTGTCCTGGCTGGCGGTGTTGTCGGCCAGGTTGCTCATAAGCTGAAAGGCGGCGGACAGGAGAAGCGTACCCTGCCGGCGGTTCATAAAGGCGCTGGGGGTCTGCTGCCGCAGATTTCTGCACTGCTGCACCAGCTGGTTGGCCACCGGATCTTCAAAGGTCACTGCCTCCTTCAGCTGTCTGTAAAGCCGGAGGGCGATATCTGTACTGTCCGGGGCTGCCTCAATGGAAAGGTTGAAGCAAAGCCGGTCCACGGTGGTGCTTTCCGGGGTGCTCACACTGTGGTACAGCTGCGGCGGAAGCAGAAGGATCTGCCCCGGAAGCAGGAGGATCTGCTGCTCCCGCTCCGGAAGGGTGATGGTCTCTTCTCCGGAGAAGACGCAGTGAAATTCCATGAAATAGTGCATATGGGGGCGCTCATTTACCGTTTCGTTGTGCAAAAGCCGGTTGTGATAGCCGCGGATATGGTACTGGGCATCGGCAATGCGGGAAGAAAATTCAAATTCCAAAAATGGGCACCTCCTTTAAAAATGGGAACTGTTTTTTGAAACCGGGACGCAGATTCAATGGACATTCCGGAAAGAAGCTTATACAATATAAGTATATAAGCCGGGATAAACTGTTGTCAAGAAAAACAACCTTTACAGGAGGTAGAAAACTATGAAATTTGGGGTAGTTGGTCGAACCGCCAACGGATTTTTTCGCTATCAGGCATGGCCCACGGTGGTAAAAGATGAAAAAGGGATCCTTTATGCAGGCGCTTCCGGCCACCGGCTGGGGCATATCTGTCCCTTCGGAAAGAACTACTTGTATATCAGCCGGGATGGGGGCCAAAGCTGGGAAGGCCCCATCGTGGCAAATGACACCTACCTGGACGACCGGGATGCCGGTCTGTGCGCCTGGGGAGATGGGAATCTGATCCTGAGCTGGTTCAACCTGCGGCCGGAGTCCTTCGAAAACCGGACATCCGCCCACGCGGCTGCCTGCAATTCTCCCATGGCGTTGGCGGCAAGAGAGCTCTGGAAGACACTGCCGGAGGAGGACAAGTGTCCCGGCTCGTACCTGCGCCGCTCCTGTGACGGCGGCAAAACCTGGGGTGAACCGGTCCGGGTGCCGGTGACCTCGCCCCACGGACCGGTACGGAAGCGCGATGGAAGCCTTGTCTATCTGGGCAGAGTGTTTCTGCCGGAGGACACGGAAGCCTATCCTGCGGGACGGATCTGTGCCATCGGAAGCCGGGATGGGGGCAGGACCTGGGAAAAGCTGGGCCTTGTTCCCGATGCAGACGGGGTGGATCGGAGCTGGGTCCACGAGCCGGATGTGATCGAGCTGCCGGATGGCACACTGCTGGGTGCGCTGCGGGTCTCCCCCAAGCGGTTTGTGGGAGACAATACCATTTATCTGACCCGCTCCTGTGACGGCGGCAAGACCTGGTCTGTACCCCAGCCTACGGATTTCTGCGGAACACCGCCCCATTTCCTGCTCCATTCCTCCGGTGCGCTGGTGATCACCTACAGCCGCCGGGTAGCACCCAACGGACAGCGGGCGCGGATCAGCTATGACGGTGGTAAGACCTGGGGAGAGGAACTGGTCATCAGCCCGGAATCTCCGGATTGGGATCACGGATATCCCTCCTCTGTGGAGCTGCCCGACGGCAGCATCCTCACAGTCTATTATCAGAAATGTCCCGGGGACAGCTACAATTCCATTTTGTCTACCCAATGGGAATTGCCGGAGCGTTGAAAATCACCAAACAGACAAATTTTGGCTTATCCAGCAGTTGCGCGATAAACCGGAAGTTGGAAACTGGGAATACATACACATCTTAGGAGGATCTACATATGAATGTAATGGAAATGTTTGACCTGACCGGCAAGGTGGCCCTGGTCACCGGCGGTGCAGGCAATTACGGACGGCAGATGGTGGAAGCATTGGCCGAGGCCGGGGCAACGGTTTGGACCGCTTCCCGGACTCTGGAAAAGAACGAGGCCTTTGCTGCGCAGCTGCGGGAGAAGGGGCTGGAGGTTTACGGTGCTGCCTACGACCAGGCGGACGAGGACAGCATCCAGGCACTTCTGGCTGCCATTCTGGAAAAGTCCGGCAGGATCGATATCCTGGTAAACAACTCTGTGCTGCGCTGTCCTGCCAGTGCATACGCCACTTTGGCAGAAGGTCTGAATCACAGCTTTGTTGCCAATGCCACAGGTGTGATCCTCATGTGCCATATTTTTGGCGATCAAATGGCAAAGCAGGGCACAGGCAGCATCATCAATATCGGCTCTTATATGGGCATGCTGGGCTGCAATGACACCCTCTATGAAGATTGCCCCCAGATGGCAAGCAATGGTCCCAGCAGCTACTTCTTCCACAAGGGTGGCATGCACAACTACACCCGGTATGTGGCATCCAAGTACGGCCCTAAGGGCGTGCGCTGCAACTGCCTGAGTCTGGGCGGTCTGCAAAACAACCAGCCGCAGGCCTTCCAGGATCAGTATGCAAAGGCTACCTTCCTTGGAAGACTGGCAAACGGTGACGACATCAAGGGCATCATCGTGTATCTTGCCTCTCAGGCATCCCAATATATGACCGGCGCCGTGATCCCGGTGGATGGCGGCTACAGTGCAAAGTAAAGGAGAAAGAGTATGAACATGAGAAAGAGCCGCGTGCTGCGGCAAATGCGTAACGGCAAGGTTGCCACCTGTGTCAAGCTGAATCTGTCTGACCCCCGCAATGCAGAGATCGCTGCTATGTGCGGCTTTGATTGCGTGTGGATCGACATGGAGCATGTACCCAACAATATGTCCTGCGTGGAGGATACGGTCCGGGCTGCCAAGATCTATGATGTGGATGTGCTGACCCGGGTCTCCAAGGGCTGCTACAGTGATATCTGCCGTCCCCTGGAGGCAGACTCCACCGGTGTGATGGTGCCCCACCTGATGAGCCTGGAGGAGGCAAAGCAGATCGTATACTACACCAAGTTCCACCCCATCGGCAGACGCCCCATTGACGGCGGCAATGCCGACGGTGCTTACTGCCTGGTAAATGCCAACGATTACATCAAGCAGGCAAACGAGGAGCGCTTCACCGTGGTGCAGATCGAAGATCCCGAGCCTCTGGAGGAGCTGGAGGAGATCTGCAAGCTGCCCGGCATCGATATGATCTTCTTCGGACCTGCGGATTTCTCCCAGGGCATCGGTGCGCCCAATTCCAGCGATCCCCGGATCGACGAGACCCGCCGCCTCATTGCCAAAACCGCCAGAAAGTACGGCAAGTTTGCCGGCACTGTGGGCGGCGCAGCCAACTTTGACAGCCTGGTGGAAATGGGCTATACCTTCATCAGCACCGGTGCGGATGTGGTGGCCCTGTGGAAGTATTATAAGGACATGGTAGAAAAGGTAAGCGGCAGAGACATTGCCCAGGTGTGACTATGAAAACAAACGGTAAATTTTCTGCAATGACTCTGGGAACGGTGCAGCTGGGCATGAATTACGGCATCGCCAATCAGGATGGAAAGCCCAGCGAGGAAAAAAGCTTTGCCATCTTGGAAAGCGCCCTGCGAGGCGGCGTTACCTGCCTGGATACTGCCCGGGCCTACGGAGATTCCGAGCTGGTGATCGGCAGATTTCTGAAGCAGTGGCAAGGCAGCATGCCTGCCATCGTCACCAAGGTGCCGAAGCTCCAGGGAGACTCCCCCAGAGAGCTGGAGCGGTTCGCCACGGAATCTGTGGAGCAATCCCTGGAACGGCTGGGTGTTAATAAGGTGGACGCGGTCATGCTCCATGGCGCCCAGGACCCTGTGATCCATGGCAAGGCCTGTGCCGATGCGGTGAAAGCGCTTTTGGACCATGGCTATACGGACCGGGTGGGTGTTTCTGTGTACACTGCGGAGGATATCGAAGGGATGCTACCTTACGATGTGTTCTCTGTGACCCAGGTGCCTATGAGCATTTTTGACCAGCGGCTCATTGCCGGAGGCAGTGTGGACAAGCTGCAGCAGCGGGGCTATACCGTCTTTGTCCGCAGCGTATTTTTGCAGGGTCTGTTTTTCCTGGACCCGGAAAAGCTGGGCGATCCCATTCTTTTGGAGCATGCTGCCCCCAAGATCCGCCTGCTGCGGCAGATCGCGGAGGACAACGGCATGAGCGTTGCCCAGCTGGCCATTGCTTTTATGCGGGATTGCGCCGGTGTTACCAGCCTGGTGCTGGGTGCGGATACCCCGGAGCAGGTGAAGGACAACATTGCTTACTTTGACACCCCTGTGCTTTGCCCCGAGACAGCCCAGCGGCTGCGCAGGGAGTTTGCCCAGGTGGACATTCCTGCCATCATGCAGGTCCTGTCCCGACCCAAAAAATAAGAAGGTGTTCCTTTGGAAGTAAAGTGTTTGGCGGAACAGCTGGAAGCCTTTTGCGAAAAGAATCAGCTGTTCGGTATGCTGCGGGTGACCTGGAAGGACCGGGTCGTACACCGGCAAAGCTTCGGCTGGGCAGACCGGGAGAAAAAGCAACCCTTTTCGGAGGAGTCCCTGTTTACCCTGTATTCTATGTCCAAGCCGTTTTGCGCAATGGGGCTTTTGCTGCTGGCAGATCAGGGCCTGGTGGACCTGGAGGCGCATCCGGGTAAATACCTTCCGGAGGCAGCGGGCTTTGACAGCCGGGTGACCATCCGGCAGCTTTTGCAGCACACCTCCGGTGTCCCGGATTTTGCGCCCAACCCCGGCTATATGGCGGAATATGCCCCGGGCTATGCCCATAAGAGCCGGGAGCATTTAAAGCTCCTTACCCAATTCCCCGGCTTTTTTGAACCGGGTACGGGTTTCCGGTATTCCAATATCGGCTATATGGTCAGCGCGCTGATCATAGAAAACCTCTCCGGACTTACTTACCCGGAGTATATGCAAACGCATGTATTTGCCCCCCTGGGGATGCAGACCGCCTTTGTGGACAGTGAGAATAGCACCTCTGCCAACCGGGTGCAAGGCTACGGTTGCCGGGAGGGCACTGTTTTCCCGGTGGACAGAGGCTGGGATTGGATGCTGGGCGGTGGTGACCTTGTGGGGACAGTGGAGGATGTGTATGCCCTGTGCCGGGCCATTAAGCATCGGCTTTTGTTGAAGAAAGAGACCTGGGAGCAGGTGCTGACACCGTCCCCGGTGAACAACAAGGGCTTTGGCTGCACCGTCACCCAATGGCACGGAAAGCTCCGCATTACCCACAATGGCGGACACAGAGGCTTCCGGACGCTGCATATTTATTTGCCGGAGGAGGACTTTGATGTGATCCTGCTGTCCAACAGCGGCTATTGCGACAGTGGCCGTTCGGAGATCGCGGAGATGGTGTACAGAGCCTTTTTGGATCCGGATTCCCTGTCGGAAAAACCGCTGGAAATGGATACCGGCTACATTTGATGAATCAATAGGAGGAAAGAGTATGTTTCCCTTGGGACAGAAAGAACTACGCATCGGTATGGTGGGCTTTACCGAGGGCAATGCCCATCCCTTTTCCTGGAGCGCTATGATCAATGGCAGCTATGATGCCGACTTAATGAAGGAATACTGCAAGACGCTGTATCCCACCATTCCGCAGTATCTGGCAAAGCAGCCGGCCCACACCCTGGGGATCCCAGGCGCGAAGGTGACCCACATCTGCTTCACTGGTCATTTGGGCAGGGAGGATGCACAGCAGTGCGCCAGGATCAACGGAATTGACAATGTGGTGGATACCCCGGAGGAGATGATCGGCAATGTGGATGCCGTGATCGTGGCAACGGATGTGGGTGACGAGCATGTGGAGCGCTGCCGCCCCTTTATCGAGGCAGGCATACCCATGTTTATTGATAAGCCTCTGGTCAACAAGGAAGCGGATCTGCAGACCTTCTGCAAATGGCATGCCCAGGGTGCAAAATTCATAAGCTCCTCCTCTTTGCGCTACACCAAGGAGCTGGAACCGTATTACGAAAACCACTATGAGCTGGGAAAGCTCCAGTATATTTGCTCCCCCATGGCAAAGTACTATGAGACCTACGGCATCCATGCTTTGGAGCGGATGTACCCGCTGCTGGGACCTGGCTTTGTGTCGGTGCGCAACACCGGAACAAAGGAAAAGACAGTGGTCCACATCAAGCACGAAAGCGGCTGCGATGTGCACATTGTCCAGGGCAAGCTGGTGGGTGCCGGCATGATGATCCTGGGAGACCAGGGAGGTGTCGTGGTCCGCTCCGGGGATTCTTATTACAGCTTCAAAAAGCAGATGGATGTCTTTGTCAAGTGGCTGCGCACCGGAGAAGAGCCCTTCCCCTTTGCCCAGACCGTGGAGCTGATGAAGCTGGTCATCGGTGGTCTGCGCAGCCGGGAAGAAGGCGGCAGAGAGGTGCTCTTGTCTGAGATCAAAGCAGAATAACTCCCGGTTTTGTAAGGGTTGGTATCGTACCAAGTCCTGCTCAATTTTCTATAAATAAAACGAAGGAGTATTTTATATGAAGAAGACCTTTTCTTTGATGCTGGTATTTCTTTTGGTGCTGGGGCTGCTGGCTGGCTGCGGTGGGGAAGAAAAGCAGGAACAGACCCTGCAGTTTGATACCTTTGCCGTAGGCTACGGTCAGGCGGACATTTCCACCGACCTGCCTTTGCAGCTTTACGGTTACGCTGCCGGTGGTGAACGCCTGTCCCAAAAGGTCCTGGACCCCATCTATGTCACCTGTGCGGCTTTTACAGATCCGGATAACACCACGGTTCTGATGCTGACCATCGATCTGTGCCAGACCTTTAAGGTGAATAATGAGGTGCGCAAGCAGATCTCTGAGGCCACCGGTGTGCCGGTGTCCCATGTGATGGTCACCGCGTCTCATACCCACAGCGCTCCCGGTCAGGATGGGGATGCAGATCCCAATATTAAGGCATATAATGAAATGTATATGCAGCAGTGCGTCAAGGCAGCAACCGATGCCATGGCGGACAGAAAGCCTGCGCAGATGCAGATCACCTTCACCCATGCCGAGGGCATGAACTTTAACCGTCATTATGTGATGGCAGACGGCTCTTACCTGGGTGTTGGTGTCGGTGCCTACAAGCAGGAGGAGATCTACGGCCATATGAGCGCACCGGATACCATGCTGCAGATGGTGAAGTTTACCCGGGAGGGCGGCAAGGATGTCGTTTTGATCAACTGGCAGGGGCACTACTACGGCACCAAGGAAGTGGACTATTATGCCATTTCTGCGGACTATCCCGGTGTTCTGCGCACAGAAGTCAATCAGGCGCTGGATTGCTACAGCCTGTTTGTGCTGGGCCCCTCCGGAAATGTCAACACCACTTCTCAGATCGACGCGGAGAACCCCTATGCCAATTACATAGAATACGGAAAAGCCCTGGCACAGATCGCCGTTGCGGCAGCAGGGGATTTCCAAAACGCAAACACCGGAAAGATCGCCCTTTTGGAAAAGATGCATATGTTTGCCGGTGGCTCGGTGGAAGTGCCGCTGTATGCCTTCGGCTTTGGCGACTTTGGCTGTGTGCTGGCACCCTTTGAGGTGTTCACCTCCACCGGTATCGCCGTGAAGAATGCTTCCAAGTTCCCCTATACCTTCTTTGCCACCTGCGCCAACGGCAACAATAAGTATCTGCCCGACGAAAAGGCATTTACCTACAAGAGCTACGAGGCAGAAAGCTGCACCCTTTACCCCAAGGGAACAGCAGAAGCATTGCAGGCAGAGTTGACAGGTATGATCAACACCGTATTTGCGGACCTGGGCGGCACAGAACAGGAAAAAGCTGCCGGCTATTTCACAGGTCCTTACGAGCCCAAGAGCGACGGCGTGGAGTATATGAATCCCACCCCCGGTGCTGCCGACCGGTTTACACCTGTGGAGAATGGCCATGTCAGGATCTCCCTGGTGAATATGTCCACCATGACCCCGGTGGAAAAGCTGGTGCTGGATCAGGAGGTTGCCCGGCAGATCCTGCAGAAGGAGTCTGCCAAGCTGCTGTTCAATGACCAGAATCTGATCGTGGGTGTTGCGGAGTAAACGAAGAAGAAGGAGCATATTTATGAACAAATTGATGGCGGGCTTTGCCCGGGTGGATTGCACACCCCCCTTGGGCATTGCCATTAACGGATATTTTGTCCCCCGGATCGCAGAGGGCATCCGGGATCCTCTGGAGATCAACTGCCTGGCCCTGGGCTGCGCAGATACCCGGGTGGTGCTTTTGAGCATGGATAACACCGGCATTTCCAATGAGGTCCTTGCGGAGATCTTCCCGGCGGTGTGCGAAGCCACCGGGCTGCCCCGGGAGGCGGTGTACATCCACTCTACCCATACCCATACAGCCGGTGCGCTGCTGCCCAACCTGGATGGACCCATTGAGCGCGAATACAAGAAAATGACCTGCCGGAAGATGGCAGATGCTGCCCGTTTGGCCTTGGCGGATCTGAAGCCTGCCAAAATGGGCTGGCGGGAGATCGCAGTTCCCAACCTGTCCTTCTCCCGGCGCTACCGGATGAAGGACGGCTCAGTGCGCACAAATCCCGGCATCGGAAACCCGGATATTCTGGAGATGCTGGGCAAGCCCGACGACAATCTGCGCTTGCTGCGCTTTGACCAGGAGGGGGGCGACAGCCTGGTGCTTCTGCACTTTGGTATGCACCCGGATACCGTAGGCGGCTGCAAATTCTCCGCTGACTGGCCCGGCTTTGCCAGGAGGACCCTGGAGCAGGCGATCCCCGGCACCAAGGCCATCTTCTTCAATGGTGCAGAAGGAGAGGTGGGCTGCCAGAACACCAGCCCCAAGAGCGGAGATATGAACGGCCTTTCTCTGGATTTCGACGATGTGTACCGTGGCTATGAAGCCACCCGGCATATCGGCAGAGTCATTGCCGGTGCTGCCCTGCAGTGCTATGACACGGTGCTTTTCACCGATGTGGACAGGCTAACCTGCGGCAGACGGAGCATCAAGGTCCCTGCAAATGTGCCGACTCCGGAGCAGCTGCCTCTGGCAAGAGAGTATGCAGCCCTCCATGAGGCAGGACAGGATGAGAAGATCCCCTACACCGGTATGCAGCTGACCACCGTGGTGGCAGAGGCGCTGCGGATGGTCCGGCTGGCGGAAGGCCCGGAGTATTTTGATATGGAGCTCAGCGGGATCGGCATTGGTCCAGTGGCGTTTTTGGGTGTTCCCGGTGAGCCCTTTGCCGGGGTCAGCTTCGGGGTGCAGGGGGGCTGCTTTGAAAGCGTGCTGGTCACCTGCAATACCAACGGCAAGGAAGGCTACTTCCCCATGCAGGATGCCTACGACGAAGGCGGCTACGAGGCAAGAAGCTCAGCATTCCGGCCGGGTGTGGCAGAGCTGATGATCCGGGAGGGCAAGGAACTGCTGCAGAGCCTTGCGTGATGCGGTTTATTGGAAATTTCCCGTATCCAGACCGTAGGGGAGGGGTTCCATCCCCTCCCGTTGCCCGGTCACCTCAAAGTCAGTCATCCCGACCAAGGGAAGGGCGCGGAGGGATCTGACGATGACAGAAACTTCGGATATTGCATGAGATCCCTCGGCTGCGCTCGGGATG
>JAZSER010000100.1:0-22630 GCA_045531815.1 Faecousia sp.
GGTCCGCTCGTCCTCCACGAAGGAGCCGATGGAGGTATCCTCTTCGTCACCCACGGGGGTGTCCAGGGAAAGGGTATCGGCGGCGGTGCGGTTTGCCTCGATGATCTTCTCCACGGGCAGGTTCAGCTCCTTGGCGATCTCCTCCACAGTGGGCTCCCGGCCCAGCTCCTGGACCAGCTTCCGGTTGCAGCGAGTGGCCTTGTTGATGACCTCCACCATATGCACCGGTACACGGATGGTACGGGCCTGGTCGGCAATGGCACGGGTGATGGCCTGCCGGATCCACCAGGTTGCATATGTAGAGAATTTGTTTCCCTTTGTCCAATCAAATTTGTCCACCGCACGGATCAGACCGGTGTTGCCCTCCTGGATCAGGTCCAGAATATGCAGGCCGCGGCCGCTGTATTTCTTTGCAATGGACACCACCAGACGGAGGTTTGCCTCTGTCAGCTTGTTCTTTGCCTTCTGATCGCCCTCTGCGATGAGCTTTGCCAGCTCCACTTCCTCCTCGGCAGAAAGCAGCTTGATCTGACCGATCTCCTTCAGGTACATACGCACCGGGTCGTCCAGGTTGTACTCCGCTGCCAGATCCACCGGATCCACCAGCTCTTCATCTTCCACCGTGCTCAGATCGATATCGTCACCAATATCGTCTCCCACATCCAGGTCATCACCCAGGTCCAGGTCCAGCTCGCCGCTGACCACCTGGATATTCATGCTTTCAAACCGGTCGTAGATCTCCTCGATCTTTTCCGGGCTCAGATCCATGCCTTCCAGTGCGGCATTGAGATCGGAGGTGCGGATCATGCCGTCCTTACGGCCCTGGGCGATCAGCGCCTGCAGCGCTGCCTGCTGTTCTTCCGGTGTTTTGGTTTGTTTTTTGGATGCCATTTGATAGCCACCGTCCTCTTTGTTTGTTTTCTGTTAGACTATAGCCCTGTTGCGCCATTTTGACAAGGGTTTTGAGAAAAAATTTTTTAAATTCTGCAGCTTTGGGCGGTTTTTGTCGCTGCAATGCAGAGTATGCCCGAAAAACCCAAAAAACATACTGTTGCCTTTTCCCGGAACTTTCTGTATAATGACAAGATAAGAAATATTGCCGAATTCCCTTTTATCGGGTGCAGCCTTTCCATGCCATTGCGAACCGGTGGCAATGCGATAAAACCGGAATTTGAAGAGGTGCAAACTATGACAGAGCTTTCCAAGATTCGTAATTTTTCCATTATTGCCCATATCGACCACGGCAAATCCACCCTGGCTGACCGCCTTCTGGAGGAATGCAATGCGGTGGATAACCGACAGAAAAGCGAACAGATCCTGGACTCCATGGAGCTGGAGCAGGAGCGTGGTATCACCATAAAAGCCACTGCGGTGCAGCTGAATTATACTGCCGACGACGGACAGCCCTATGCTCTGAACCTCATCGACACCCCGGGCCATGTGGACTTTAACTACGAGGTCAGCCGCTCCCTGGCTGCCTGCGAGGGCGCAGTGCTGGTGGTGGATGCCTCCCAGGGCGTGGAGGCCCAGACTTTGGCAAATACCTACCTTGCCATCGATGCCGGCCTGGAGGTGCTGCCGGTGATCAACAAGATCGACCTGCCCTCTGCCCGGCCCAAGGAGGTCAAAGCAGAGGTGGAGGATATCATCGGCATCCCCGCTGAGGACAGCCCGGAGATCGCCGCCCAAAACGGCATCAACATCCACAGCGTCCTGGAAATGATCGTCCGGGATGTCCCCGCCCCCCAGGGCGACCGGGAGGCCCCGCTGCAGGCGCTGATCTTCGACAGCCAGTATGACTCCTACCGGGGCGTTATTGTCTACACCCGGATCAAGGAAGGCACGGTCCGTGCCGGCCAGGATATTAAAATGATGGCCACCGGTGCTGTGTACCGGGTGGTGGAGGAAGGCTCTATGAGCCCCAACGGCCTGATCCCCCGGGATTGCCTGGGTGCCGGTGAGGTGGGCTACATCACCGCCTCCATCAAGACCGTGGCAGATACCCAGGTGGGTGACACCATCACCACAGTGGAAAACGGTGCTTCCCAGCCCCTGCCCGGCTACCGTCCTGTGCAGCCCATGGTCTACTCCGGCATTTATCCCGCAGACGGTGCGAAATACCAGGATCTGCGGGAGGCGCTGGAAAAGCTGCAGCTTAACGACGCTTCCATGTCCTATGAGCTGGAAAGCTCCATTGCCCTGGGCTTTGGCTTCCGCTGTGGCTTCCTGGGACTTCTGCATATGGAGATCATCCAGGAGCGGCTGGAGCGGGAATACAATTTGGATCTGATCACCACTGCCCCCAACGTTGTCTACCGCATCACCAAAAACACCGGTGAGGTTTTAATGGTGGATAACCCCCTGGATTACCCCGACCCCATGGGTATCCAGCTGGCGGAAGAGCCCTTTGTGAAGATCAGCCTCATCGCTCCCCAGGAATATGTGGGCAATATTATGGACCTTGCCACCTCCCGCCGGGGCGAATTCAAGGACATGGTCTATCTGGATGCCAACCGGGTGGAGCTGCACTACGAAATGCCCCTGAACGAGATCATTTACGATTTCTTTGACGCGCTGAAATCCCGCACCCGGGGCTACGGCAGCCTGGACTACGAGCTTATTGGCTACCGTCCCAGCCGGCTGGTGAAGCTGGACATCCTGCTCAACGGCGACATCGTGGATGCCCTGAGCTTCATCCTCTTTGCGGACAACGCCTATCCCCGGGCCCGGAAGATCTGCGAAAAGCTGAAGGACAATATTCCCCGTGCCCAGTTTGAGATCCCGGTGCAGGCTGCCATCGGCGGCAAGATCATTGCCCGGGAGACCATCAAGGCCCTGCGCAAGGACGTGCTTGCCAAGTGCTACGGCGGTGACATCACCCGGAAAAAGAAGCTTTTGGAAAAGCAGAAGGAAGGTAAGAAGCGGATGCGTACCTTCGGCACGGTATCTGTGCCCAGCGAAGCCTTTATGGCAGTCCTGAAGTTAGACGAAGACTAAAAGTTGACAGTTCTTTCTCTTCATCTGTCAACTAACCGGAGGTTTTTATGCCATTTTTGACGCGACACAACAAAACACCCCTGGGTATTTACATTCATGTGCCCTTCTGCCGCAGCAAATGCCAATACTGCGACTTTTACTCCGTGACCTCCAAGAATACCCGGCTGCTGGACGGCTACCTGTATGCCATCTGTGACCACATCCGGGAGACGGGTCCCCTGGCCCCCAACCATCTGGTGGATACCATCTACTTTGGCGGCGGCACACCCAGCCTCTTTGGTGCCGAAGGCATGGCCCAGATCCTGACGGTGATCCGCAAAAGCTTTGATGTTTCCCGGAACGCGGAGATCACCTTTGAAGCCAATCCCGACTCCGTTTCCGACCGGCTGCTGCGCAGATTGCGCAGCGAGGGCTTTAACCGGGTGAGCCTGGGTGTCCAGTGCGACAACGATGAGATCCTGAAAAAGCTGGGAAGACCCCACAGCTATGCCCAGGCGGTCAGTGCCGTCCAGCGGATCCGCAAGGCGGGCTTCCGGAATCTTTCCCTGGATCTGATGTACGGTCTGCCCGGTCAGAGTCTGGAGGATTGGGAGGCTACCTTAAAAAATGTCCTTTCCCTGAACCCGGAGCACATCAGCTGCTACGGCTTAAAGGTGGAGGAGGGAACCCCCCTTGCCCAGTACCAGCAGTACTGCAATCTGGCAGATGACGATACCCAGGCGGATATGTACCTTTCCGCGGTGCAGATCCTCCGCAGCTTCGGCTACCGCCAGTATGAGATCTCCAATTTCTGCAAAAAAGGCCATGTTTCCCGGCACAATCTGAAATACTGGACCGGTGGCGAGTACATCGGCTTCGGCCCGGATGCCAGCTCGGACTTTGCCGGAAGACGCTTCTCGGTGATCCGGGATCTGGAGGGCTATATCCAGGGCATCCGCTCCGGCGGACAGGTGCTCCGGGAGGTCCAGGAGATCCCCAACCGGGAGCGGGCAGGAGAGTATCTGATGCTGCGGCTGCGGCTATCTTTGGGCCTTGACCCCAGCGAGTATGAAAAGCAGTTCCTTCTGAGCTTTGATCCTTTGGAGGCCGCGCTGCTGCGGCTGCGGGAGCAGCGGCTGGCGCAGAAGACCTTTGACGGCCGCTGGCATCTGACCCCGGAGGGCTTCCTGCTCTCCAACACCATTATTTCCGACCTGCTTTTGGCACAGGAAAAATGTAAGCCTCTGAAAAAAAGAATATAAAAGATTCTGCCCGGTGCGTAGGAAGCGCACCGGGCAGTTGTTTATCCTTTTGTAATGCTGCGGATCAGGCGGATCCACTTTTCCATGGGCAGCTGCTTTGCCCGCTTGTCCATCATATCCAGGCTTTTGCGCATCATGGCATTCCACTGGAGTGCGGTCATATTCGCCTCCACACCGGTGCTCAGATACGGGCATCCGGCAAAGCGCATTGCGCCAAACTGCCGGGCAAACTGCCGGTCCACACCCAATGCCAGCGCCACCGGTGCCATCCGGAAGAAATAGTCCGGGTCAGCCGCGCAAAGACTTTGGAGCGTGGCCTTGTCCAGCCGGCACAGATACCGCCGCAGCGCAAACAGCTGCTCTCTGGCAGCAACACCCGCTGCTGTCCGACGGCCACCCCAAAACAGTAGGCCACCGGCAATGAGGATCCCAGCCACCATCCATGCAGCCAGGGCAAAAGACTCTGCCAAAAGGCCCAGGAGCAGCCAGAAGCCGGACAGGACCAGCGCCCTTGTCAGCTTGCTTTTATCCCGGAGGACCCAGCCGGATACCCAATCCTGCATATACCAGCCGCTTACCAGACCGAAAACCGCCAGCACAAGGATCATCAGCCACTGGAGCACCGCGCCGCCGCCCAGCATAATGCCCAGGCTGCCGCCGCCAAAGAGGCCGATACCGGAAGCCAGGCTGCGGAAGATCTTGCCGCTGCCGTTGAAGCGCTTTAAATATTCCTGCATGCCTGCGGTCTTATCCTTGCAGCGGATATACAATGCCGCATAGCTGAAGTCCTGGGTATTCACCGTATTTTTTCTTCCAAACAGGGCCTTAAACAGCCGCTGCTCATATTCCGCCCGCTCATTGCCCATTTCCATCCGCTTGCAAAGGGTGACCAGCTTGCCCCGCTCCACCCGGACGGTCAGGTAGCCCAGCTGCGCCCAATGGATCACCATCATGCTCAGATCCAGGCCCCGCATCCCCAAAACACAGCCCAGCTGACCGGCATTGGTGCCCTGGGGCAGCTGGTGGGCCTTCATGGGCCAGGTGGGGAAATTCAGCATGGTGATCAGCCAGTACAGCAGCGCCAGACCGGCACAAACGCCCATTGCCACAGCGCCTGCATTGGAGTCCTGCCGCTTCACAATGGATTGGGGGAACATCTCCTCCGAGACGATCATGGTCATCATCAGCGTCTCATGGTCCTTCAGCTCCTTGCCGGCAGATCCGGAAATGGTTGCCCCTTCCACAAGATAGGTGATGTCTTTTTCAATATTGGCATGGTGATAGCCGCTGACAAACCCCGGCAGCGTCCCGGTAGCCCCGGGCAGAGTCACGGAAAAGGACAGCGCCTGCACAGGGTATGCAAAACCGGACATCAGCGGTACCTGCATTTCCAAAAGTCCTGCCTCGGTGATATGGATCACATCGTGCAGCGAGTAGTGGATATTAAACGTAAATGTGCCGGCAGCATTGCCGGTGATCCTGCGCAGATCCACATTGCGGACCTGACCGGATTTGGCAGCACCCACCCGGGAACCGTTGAGGGTCACACCGGTGGCCTCAGCAGGGACAGGGAAGGTCAGCTTCTGCACTGCCTCCTCCAACCGCACCGTCACGCTGATGCTCACCTGGCAGCTGCCGTCGGCAGCCACGGTGCAATGGGTGCTCATGGAGGATGCACTGGTTGCAGCACTGACACTTCCTGCCGTCAAAAACAGTATGGACAAAACCGCTAAAACTGCAAATATTTTCCGCATTGGGCACCCTCCTTTCCTGAAAATCGACATTTTTCGACATTTCCGCATTCTCGGTTTTTTCAGTTTATCATACACCCGGGTAAAAAGCAAGAAAGATTCCCCGGTTTTCCTTTTTAATAATTGTAAAACCTGTCAATTCGTGATATACTCCTAATTTAAGAGGTGATCCCATGATCTTCGGTAAGTATATCAACAAATATTACTTAAAATATGCCTTCATGCTGCTTTTGGGTCTTGTGACCCTGGTGGCTGTGGACTATCTGCAGCTTCTGATCCCGGGAATGTATCAGATGGTCGTTAACGGCATCAATGACGGCAGCGTATCCGTGGACGGCACGGTGTATCCTTTTGACATCCCCTTCCTTTTGGAGCGGATCTGTATGCCCCTGGTGGGCATCATCATCCTTATGGTACTGGGCCGGTTTTTGTGGCGTGTGTGCTTCTTCGGCTCTGCCATCCGGGTGGAGGCAGACCTGCGCTCCCGTATGTTTGACCGGGCCAAGGGTCTCAGCGCCCGGTTCTACGAGCGCAACAAGGTGGGCGACCTGATGAGCCTGTTCACCAACGATCTGGATACCGTGCAGGAATGCTTCGGCTGGGGCATTATGATGTTCTTCGATGCCCTGCTTTTGGGCATCCTTGCGGTCATCCGCATGGCGCAGATGGACTTGCTTTTGACAGGGCTTTCCCTGATCCCCATGGGTCTGCTGCTGGCCTGCGCCACGGTGGTGGGGCAGTACATGACCAAAAAATGGGATATCCGTCAGGAGGCCTTCTCCCGGCTTTCGGATTTCTCCCAGGAGAGCATCTCCGGCATCAGCGTGATCAAAGCCTTTGTGAAGGAATCCGTGGAGCTGATGACCTTCCGTAAGCACAACGAAGAAAACGAAAAAGCCAACCTGGACCACACCAAGGCATCGGTGCTGATGCGCATTCTGGTGACGCTGTTTGTGGAAAGCGTGATTTGTATCATTTTGGGCTACGGCGGCTATCTGGTGTACAAGGGCCGGTTCAATGCCGGTCAGCTGGTGGAATTTATCGGCTATTTCAATGCCATCGTCTGGCCTGTGATGGCGGTGAGCGAGCTCATCGATATGACCAGCCGGGGCAAGGCTTCTCTGATCCGGATCTCCCGGCTGCTGGACCAGACCGCAGATGTCCAAGACGCACCGGACGCCCAGCCCCTTTCCTCCGTCCGGGGCAAGATCGAATTTAAGGACCTGACCTTCCGCTACCCCGACGCGGATTATGATTCCTTGCGCAATGTGTCCTTCACCGTCCAGCCGGGACAGAGCATCGGCATCGTCGGTGCCACCGGCTCCGGCAAAACCACCCTGGCGGATCTGCTGCTGCGGATCTACAACGTCCCCGACGGAACGGTGTGGATCGACGACCGGGATGTGAACACCCTGACCATTTCCTCTGTCCGGGCAGGCTGCGCCTATGTGCCCCAGGACAATTTCCTGTTCTCCGACACCATTGCCAACAACATTGCCTTCGGCATGGACACCACCGATCCGGATCAGGTGGCAGACGCGGCAGTTTTGGCAGATGTGGATGAAAATATCCGCCAGTTCCCCAAGGCCTATCAAACCGTGCTGGGCGAGCGGGGCGTCACCGTTTCCGGCGGTCAGAAGCAGCGGATCTCCATTGCCCGGGCGCTGATCAAGGATGCCCCCATTCTGATTTTGGACGATGCGGTATCCGCTGTGGATATCCACACGGAAAAGATCATTCTGGAAAACCTGCGGAAGATCCGCCAGGGCAAAACCACCCTGCTGATCGCCCACCGGATCTCCACCGTGGAGCAAATGGACCGGATCTTGTTTATGGACCAGGGGCAGATCCTGGCCTTCGGCACCCATGAGGCGCTGCTGGAAAGCTGCCCCGCCTATCGGAAGACCGTACAGCTCCAGGCCCTGGAAGCGGAAGGAGGTGCGCTCAATGCTTGAGTATTTGCCTGTTTTGATCATTGGCGGCATCATCGGTGTGGTGTCTTTGCTGTTTTTGTGCGTGTGGCACATCGTGGAGAAGAGGGCCGCCCAGCTCCGGGAGCGCCGCATGAGTGACCGGGAGCTGATCCGTCGGCTCCTTGCCTATGCAAAGCCCTACTGGAAGCGCTTTTTGCTGGCGCTGGTGATCATGCTCCTTTCCATTGTCTACGATCTGGTCGCACCGCTGCTGGTGGGTCACATCGAGCAGACCGTCTCCGGGGAGTTCTCTCTGAATTACCTGTTTGCCGTGGTGGGTGCCTATGCCCTGATACTGGCAGTGTCCATGGTGTGCACCTATATCCAGGCCATGCTTCTGCAGAAAACCGGACAGCAGATCCTCTCCGCCCTGCGGCTGGACCTGTTCCGCCACATTGAAAGCCTGTCCCACGATCAGCTGAACAACACCCCGGTGGGTAAACTGGTGACCCGTGTTACCAACGATACCAATGCCATTTCCTACCTGTTCACCAATATTTTGGTGACTTTGGTGAAGAATTTCATGGTGATCATCGGTGTGCTGGTGGCCATGTTGCTTTTAAACTACGCGCTGACCCTGACGGTTTTGTGCTTTGTACCCTTTTTGGTTCTGTTTTCCGTTTTGTTCCGGAAGCTGTCCCGGCTGGCCCACAGCAATGTCAGCGATGCCACCACGGATATCAACACCTACCTGTCCGAGAATCTCTCCGGCATGAAGATCACCCAGAGCTTCAACCGGGAGGACCGGAAAATGGCGGAGTTCCAGCTGCGCTGCGACAATCTGAAAAAAGCCAAATTCGGTCGGCTGTTTGTATTCGGCACATTCCGTCCCCTGGTGTATCTATTAAACATTGCGGCAGTGATGTGTATGCTTTATGTCAGCTCCCGGGGCTACATTCTGAAAGTGGACTACTTCGGTCAGACCATCACCAGCAGTGTGGTGGTATCCTTCTATATGTATATCTCCCGGTTCTTTAACCCCATCAGCGCCCTGGCGGAGCAGTTTGATATGCTGCAGAAGGCCTTCGCCTCTGCGGAGAAGATCTTCACCGTCATGGATATGGTGCCCCAGGTGGTGGACGAGCCGGGTGCCACCGACCTGGAAAGCATCCGGGGTGAGATCGAATTTAAGGATGTATGGTTTGCCTACAAGCCGGACCAGTGGGTCCTGAAGGGGGTCTCCTTCCGGGTAGAGCCGGGGCAGACCGTGGCCTTTGTAGGCGCCACCGGCTCCGGCAAGACCACCATTTTGAATCTGATCTGCCGCAACTATGACATTCAGAAGGGCCAGATCCTCATTGACGGCAGAGACATCCGGAGCATCCGGATCGCCTCCCTGCGGCGACACTTCGGTCAGATGCTTCAGGATGTGTTCCTGTTCTCCGGCACCATCCGGTCCAACCTGCTTCTGGGTATGGAGGGGGTCAGCCAGGAGGAGATCTCCCAGGCAATTCGCTATGTCAACGCAGACAGCTTCATCTCCCGGCTGGAGCAGGGTCTGGATGAGCCGGTGCGGGAACGGGGCAACAACTTCTCTGCCGGTCAGCGGCAGCTTCTCAGCTTTGCCCGGACCATTCTGCACAAGCCCGGGGTCATGATCCTGGACGAGGCAACTGCCAACATTGACACGGAAACAGAAATTCTGATCCAGGATTCCCTGGAGAAAATGAAGAACATCGGAACGATGCTGATCGTTGCCCACCGGCTGAGCACCATCCAGCATGCGGACAACATCATCGTGCTGCACCAGGGGCAGATCCTGGAGCAGGGCGACCACCAGCAGCTGCTGAAGCAGCGGGGCAGATACTATCAGCTCTACACCCTCCAGCATACCAAACAGCAGCTGGAAAAGGAGAATTGATCCGCAAGTCCTGCCAAGGCGGATACGGCCAATCGGTACATCAGCGGGAGGGCACAGAGGCCCTCCCCTACATTTATGCGAATGAATAGGCGCAAAAAAGCCGTATTTCCTTTTGGGAAATACGGCTTTTTGTATTACTGCTGGCCTTCCATTTCCTTCAGTGCATCCTTGCGGCTGAAGTTTGCGCGGCCCTTCTCGTCGAAGCCCATGAACTTGACCCAGGTCATGTCGCCCAGATTCAGAACATCCTCGACCTTTTCCACACGGCGGTTCTCCAGCTTGGAGATGTGGACCATGCCATCGTGACCGGGTGCGATCTCAACAAATGCACCGATGGGCAGGATGCGGACCACCTTGCCGTAGTACAGCTTGCCCACCTCGGGCACGAAGCAGATGTCGTCGATCATCTTCTTGGCTGCGTATGCTGCAGCGGAATCCACAGCGGAAATGAACACGCTGCCATCATCCTCAATGTCCACCTTTGCGCCGGTGTCAGCGCAGATCTTCTGAATGGTCTTTCCGCCGGAACCGATGATCTCGCGGATCTTGTCCACGGGAACGGTGAGGCTGATCATCTTGGGTGCGTACTCGGAAACCTCAGCACGGGGCTCTGCGATGCAGGGCAGCATCACCTCGTCCAGAATGGTCAGACGGGCCTTGCGGCAGCGCTCCAGAGCGTCAGCGATGATCTCCATGGTCAGACCCTTGTTCTTCAGGTCCATCTGGATAGCGGTGATACCCTCGGTGGTACCTGCCACCTTGAAGTCCATCTCACCGTGGAAGTCCTCAACACCCTGGATATCGGTGAAGGTTCTCCACTCGCCGGTCTCCTGATCGGAGATCAGACCGCAGGAAATACCTGCAACAGGACGCTTAATGGGCACACCGGCATCCATCAGAGCCAGGGTAGAGCCGCAGATAGAGCCCTGGGAGGTAGAACCGTTGGAGGAAAGGACCTCGGAAACCACGCGGATGGCGTAGGGGAACTCCTCGATGGGGGGGATCACAGGCAGCAGAGCCTTTTCAGCCAGTGCGCCGTGACCGATCTCACGACGGGAGGTGGAGCGGGCAGCTCTTGCCTCACCGGTGGAGAAGGAGGGGAAGTTGTAGTGGTGGATATAGCGTCTGGTCTCCTCGGGGTAGATGGTGTCCAGCTTCTGTGCAGCAGACAGGGTGTTCAGGGTGCAGATGGACAGGACCTGTGTCTGACCACGGGCGAACAGACCGGAGCCGTGGACTCTGGGCAGCAGGCCGACCTGTGCATCCAGAGGACGGATATCGTCCATGCCGCGGCCGTCAACACGCTTGCCCTGAAGCAGCCACTTCTTAACGACCTTCTTCTGCATCTTGTACAGGCAAACCTCGATGTGGGTCTCAAAGTCCTCGTACTTCTCACCGAACTTCTCCGCAAAGTCCAGACGGGCGGCGGTAAGGCGCTCCTCACGAACGTTCTTGTCGTCGGTGTCCAAAGCATACTCGATTCTCTGCAGGCCGTACTCCATCAGGTCGTCCAGCAGGTCGTGGTTCACAGCAGCCTTCTCGAAGGTGAACTTGGGCTTGCCGATCTCAGCAACGATGCCGTTGATGAACTTCACGATCTCCATGTTGGTCTCGTGGGCAATGCGGATGGCTTCCAGCACCACAGCCTCAGGTGCTTCGTTTGCCTCGGTCTCGATCATGACCACCTTCTCGAAGGTGGATGCGATGCACACGAAGCAATCACCGGCCTCACGCTCATCAGCGGAGGGGTTGATGATATAACGGTCGCCCAGGTGGCAGACATTGGTGGTGGCAACAGGTCCGTTCCAGGGCACATCGGAAGATGCGATGGCGATGGAAGCACCCAGGGAAGCAACCACTTCCACGGGGTTCTCGTAATCGTTTGCCAGCACGGTGCAGGTAACGACGGTGTCGTTGCGCAGCTCCTCGTCGAACAGAGGACGCATGGGGCGGTCGATGATACGGCTGTTCAGAATGCCGCGGTCGGAGGGCTTGCCCTCACGGCGGTTGAAGGAGCCGGGGATGCGGCCCACAGCGTACATTCTCTCCTCAAACTCGATGGTCAGAGGGAAATAGTCGATACCGGCCTTGGGAATGGGGTTGCAGGTGCAGGTGGTCAGGACCACGGTGTCACCGTAACGGCAGATGCACTCTGCATTGGCAAGCTCTGCCACCTTACCGGTCTCAACGGTGAAGGGACGGCCGCCGATCTCCATCTCATAAACATGATGGTTGGGATACTGCTTGCGAGTAATCATTTGTATATACCTCCTTGAAATTTGGTTGTCATTCTTTATTGTCATTGCGAGGACCCGTAGGGACGTGGCAATCTCAAAAGGAGAGCGGATTGCCACACCAGTGACACGGTCACTGGTTCGCAATGACAGGGAAAATGACAGTGGTTTATTTGTTCGGGAGGTTTAGCACTTGAAGCTGTGCTTTCGGCAAAAGCATACCTTCAACTGCTAAATATCTCCCGGTTGACGATGGATGTGAACAGCGGGGAATTTTGGCTCAGATCCTGCGATAAAAGCCGACGGCATACTTTGTGTATTCCGAGGCTTTTATAAGCCGGAGCTGGGGCAAAAGGCCTGCTGTAAAAAAGGGCGACGGTATCCGTCGCCCTTTTTGTTCTTACTTACGGATACCCAGCTTGGCGATGATCGCACGGTAACGGTTGATGTCCTTCTTTGCCAGATAGTCCAGCAGGTTACGGCGCTTACCAACCATCATCAGCAGACCACGACGGGAGTGGTTGTCATGCTTGTGCACACGCAGGTGATCGGTCAGCTCGTTGATGCGAGCGGTCAGAATTGCGATCTGGACCTCGGGAGAACCGGTGTCGCCTTCGTGGGTTGCGTTTTCCAGGATGACCTGGGTCTTCTTTTCCTTCAGAATCATTGTGTTTTCCACCTTTTCATAATATTTGCCGCAGAGCCAAGTTTGGGCCAGTGGAGTGCCTTTTGGGCGGTGTCCCGAAACTGAGCCATGGGCATGAGAATGTACCGGCCATAGCCAGCCCGACTATCTTATCACAAGTTTTCCCAATTGTAAAGAGAAAATTTCATTGAATTTGGGATAATAGCAACTTTTATTGTCATTGCGAGGAGCGTAGCGACGTGGCAATCTATACTGCCTGTTTCAGATTGCCACACCAGTCTGCGAACTGGTTCGCAATGACAACGGGGTTATCTGAAAAGCGCGTACGCGGTGGCGGCATCTTGCCGGATTTGCGCCTGCAGTTCTTCCAGAGAATTAAATTTTTCCTCCGGGCGCAGGTATTTCAAAAAGCCAAGGGTCAGCGTTTTGCCGTACAGGTCGCCGTCAAAATCCAAAAGCCAGCTCTCTGCCCGTTTCTCATGACCGCCTACCGTGGGGCGGCTGCCGATGTTGGTGACGGCAACATAGGTGTGACCGTTCACATGGGCGGTGCAGGCATACACACCGGCTTTGGGCTGCAAAAGCTGAGGCGGCAGCGCCATGTTTGCAGTGGGGATACCGATGGTATGCCCCAAACCTCTGCCGGTGACCACCGTGCCGGTGAAAATGTGGGGGTGGCCCAAAAACCGGGCAGCGTTTTCCACATCTCCCTGCTCTATAAGGCTGCGGATATGGGTGGAAGAAACCCGGATGCCGTCCACCTCCTGCTGAGAAACGACGACGCAGGGAAGCTCCCGCTTCTTGCAAAAGGCCTGCAGCTTTTTGGGTGTGCCCAGCCCGCCGGCGCCAAAGCGGAAATCGTCGCCGCAGACAAAACCTGCTGCGCCGCCTGTCACCAGCGAGGACAAAAAGACAGACCAGTGGGTCTTCATCAAGGTCTCATCAAATACAAGCTCCACCACAGTATCGATATGAAATTGGGAAAGCAGGCTCTTTCGGTCAGCGGCGGTGGTCAGCAACTTGGGGGTCTGCCCCAAAACCAGGGTATCCGGGTGGGCGGTGAAGGTGACCACACCGGCATCGCAGCCATTTTCCTGCGCCAGCTGGCGGCAGGCGGTCAGCAGCGCCTGGTGACCCAGGTGCACGCCGTCAAAAAAGCCTAAGGCATAGATTGTCTTTTTCATACATTTACCTTTAGATTGCCACGCCAGTTTGCGCACTGGCTCGCAATGACAATAGGGAGCGGATTGCCACAGCCCGCAAGCGGACTTCGCAATGCCAATAAAATTATACTTCAAAAAAGCTTTTGATGGTTGACATAATTCCGCCTTCCACCTTTGCCAGCATGAGAAATTCCCCATCCCGGCCGTAAGCCCGGTAGGTACCCTCTGCCAGAGCCACAGAAAAGGCATTGCCGTTGCGGCATCGCTTCTCCTGGTTGTCCGTCAGCTGCACCGAGGGATACTGCACAAAAAGAGAATCCACAGGCAGCAGATATGCCTCCGGGTCTTCACTTTCCACCAGCTGGGCAAGGGGGATCGCCCGGTCAATGGTGTATGCACCGGCCATGACTCTTCGCAGCGCAGCCATGCAGCCGCCGCAGCCCAGCGCCTGTCCGATATCCTTGCACAGCGTCCGGATATATGTACCCTTGGAGCAGTGGATCCGCAGCCGGGCAGTATCCCCGGAAAATGCCAGACACTCCAGCGCATAGATGGTGACGGTCCTGGGCTTTCGCTCTACCTCTTTGCCCTTCCGGGCCAGGTCGCACAGCTTCTGTCCGTTGATCTTCACAGCGGAATACATAGGCGGGATCTGGGAGATCTCTCCCCGGAAGCCTTCCAGCACCGCTTCCAGCTGTTCCCGGGTCACCGCCACCGGATGCTGCGCCAGCGCTGTGCCGGTGACATCCTCAGTGTCTGTAACCAGACCCAGCTGCAGCTGCGCCTCATAGGTTTTTTCCGCATGCTCAAAAAACTCCACCGCCCGGGTGGCTCTGCCCACAAACACCGGCAACACACCGGTGGCCATGGGATCCAGGGTGCCGCCGTGGCCGATGCGCTTGGTATGGAGCGCGCCCCGGAGCTTACTCACCACATCCTGGCTTGTCCAGCCTTCCGGCTTGTCGATAATTACGATTCCGTTCATAGGCAGATCCTTCAGCCGTTGATATCACCGATCTTCGGCTCATAGTTGATGGGAGGCATGACGGCCTTCACCGCCTCAATGGCCTCCTGCATATTCATATCCAGGTTTGCACCGGCTGCGCCCATATGTCCGCCGCCGCCGAATTTTGCGCAAATACTGCCGGCATCATAATTGGGGTAAGAGCGGATGGACAGCTTGATCCTTCCTTTTTCGTCCTCCCGGAGGGTGGCAGCGATCTGCACTCCTTCAATGGACCGGGGGAAGCCGGAGATGTTCTCCATATCGTCCTCCGTAAGACCCAGCTCCCGCTCCACAGACAGGGGAATGGGGCAGATGCAAACAGCGCCATTTTCCAAAAAGATGGCATTTTCCACCATCCAGCCCTGCAGACGCAGCCGGGCCAGAGAGACCGTACCAAACAAAATATGGTTCAGCTCCCGCAGATAGGGGGTGACCCGGGCGCAGGCCGCCGCGGTCTCATAGGTCTGGGCCTGGGCATTGGCGAACCGGAAGCAGCCGGTATCCGTGGCCACTGCCGTATAAAGGGCATTGGCCATGGGGATGT
The DNA here is from genome assembly GCA_045531815.1 of Faecousia sp. Taxonomy (GTDB): domain Bacteria; phylum Bacillota; class Clostridia; order Oscillospirales; family Oscillospiraceae; genus Faecousia. Next base: position 15,417 of record JAZSER010000100.1, read on the forward strand.
CCAGCACAGCCCCCATTTCCTGGAGCACCCAGAACACGATCTGTCCGCAGGCTGCGGAAACCGGGTCTACCAGCTCATGGGTGGTAAAGGGCTCGGGATTGCGGTGATGGTCGATGCGCAAAGCGATGCGGTCAGACAGCTCCGCAAAGGCCTCCGGCAGCATATCCGGTGTGGCAACATCCACACTGACCAGGGTGTGACTTTCTTCCGCCTTTTGGATGGTCAACCCCTCCACCAGGAAGGTGTACTTGGGGGTGAGCTCCGGGTTTTCCAGGATCCATGCCTGCTTTCCCAGCTGCCGCAGACCCCGGCACAGCAGGGCTGCTGAGCCCAGGGTGTCACCGTCGGGGCGGCGGTGGGTCAGGATCAGAAACCGGTCCTGCTGCCAAAGCCACGCAGCGGCCTCACGATTGTTCAGAATCCCCATCTTTGTTTACCTCCAGGGAGTTGATCAGCTTCAGCATTTTCGCACCGTAGGTAATGCTGTCGTCCAGCGCCCACACCAACTCCGGTGTGTAGCGCAGCTGCAGTGCCCGGCCCAGCTCCCGGCGCAGATAGCCGCCGGCAGATTTCAGACCCTTCAGGGCATCCTGTGCGCGCTCCTGCTGCAGAAAGCTGACATAGACCTTGGCATAGCGCAGGTCCGGTGTTGCCTCCACATGGGTGATGGAGATCATGGTATCCTGGACTCTGGGGTCCTTTAAGTTGCGGATCAGGGAAGACAGTTCCTTTTGAATCTCTTCGTTGATCCGTCCGATTCTGTTAGATGCCATATAGATACACTCCTTTCGTCGTGCAGTGAATTGAGAACCAAAAATCACTGTAGGGGCGACCTTTGTTCGCCTGCGGGCGATCGCAGATCTCCCCTACATTGAAATCTTAAATTTTCAATGAGATAAGCCGTCAGCCGTGCCGGGTCGCGGCACGGCTGAATGGGTTATCTCTTAACTTCTTCCATGACGAAGCATTCGAAAATGTCGCCTTCTTTGATGTCGTTGAACTTCAGGATGCTCATGCCGCACTCGTAGCCGGCAGTAACTTCCTTGGCTGCGTCCTTGAACCGCTGCAGAGAGCCCACCTCACCCTCATGGATGACGATGTTGTCCCGGAGGACACGGACTTGGGCATCTCTTGTGACCTTGCCGTCCTTGACCATACAGCCGGCAATGGTGCCGATGGCAGAAACCTTGTAGGTCATGCGGACCTCAGCATGGCCGATGATGGCCTCCTCGTACTTGGGAGCAAGCATGCCCTTCATAGCAGATTCGATCTCATCGATGGCGTCATAGATGACCCGGTAGAACCGCATATCCACGGCAGTACGCTGGGCACTGGCCTGTGCGCCTGCATCGGGGCGGACATTAAAGCCGACAATGATGGCACCGGCAGTGGAAGCCAGCAAAACATCGCTTTCGTTGATGGCGCCGGCACCGGTATGGATCACGCGCACCCGGACCTCCTCGTTGCTCAGCTTCTCCAGGGAAGCCTTCACAGCCTCGGCAGAGCCCTGAACGTCGGCCTTGACGATCAGCGGCAGCTCCTTCATCTCGCCTTCCTGCATCTTGGCAAAGAGATTGTCCAGGGTGACCTTCTGCATTGCATTGGCAGCGTCATCCTTCATCTTCTGCTTCCGCTGCTCCACCAGCTCACGGGCCATACGCTCGTCGATAACGGCATTGAACTCGTCGCCGGGAGCGGGTACTTCTGCCAGACCGGTGATCTCCACAGGTACAGAAGGACCTGCGGTCTTTACGGTGCGGCCCTTATCATTGGTCATAACACGGACACGGCCCACGGCAGTACCGGCAATGACGATATCGCCCTGGTTCAATGTGCCGTTCTGCACCAGCAATGTGGCAATGGGGCCACGGGTCTTATCCAGTCTTGCTTCGATGACCGTACCCTTTGCACGGCGGTTGGGATTTGCCTTCAGTTCCTGGACCTCGGCGGTGAGGATCACCATTTCCAGAAGGTCGTCCAGGCCCATGCCGGTCTTGGCGGAGATAGGCACGATCACAGTGTCGCCGCCCCACTCCTCGGGGATCAGGTCATAATGGGTCAGCTGCTCCTTGATCCGGTCGGGGTTTGCCTCGGGCTTATCCATCTTGTTGATGGCAACGATGATGGGCACTTCGGCAGCCTTGGCATGGTTGATGGATTCCACGGTCTGGGGCATGATGCCGTCGTCGGCAGCCACCACCAGAATGGCAATATCGGTAGATTTCGCGCCACGGGCACGCATAGAGGTAAAGGCTGCGTGGCCGGGGGTATCCAGGAAGGTGACCATATTGCCGTTGACATCCACGGTGTAGGCACCGATGTGCTGGGTGATGCCGCCTGCCTCGCCGGCAGTGACAGAGGTCTTACGGATGGCGTCCAGGGTGGAGGTCTTACCGTGGTCAACGTGACCCATGACCACCACAACGGGGGCCCGGGTGACCAGCTCCTCAGCGGTATCCACATGGTCGTCGATGATCCGCTCCTCGATGGTAACGGTGATCTCCTTCTCCACCTTGCAGCCCAGCTCCACCGCCACGAATTCCGCAGTATCAAAGTCGATGGACTGGTTGATGGCAGCCATGACACCGTTCTTCATCAGGCACTTAATAACCTCACCGGCGGTCTTCTTCATCCGGGAGGCCAGCTCACCAACGGTGATCTCCTCAGGGATCTTGACGGTGACCGGTGCTTTCCGGGCCACCTCCATCTGCAGACGGCGCAGCTTCTCCTGCTCCTCGTTGCGGGCCTTGTTGCCCTTGAACTTATTGTCCCTCTTCTGCTGCTGGCCCTTCTTATTGCCGAACTTCTGCTTGCCGCCCTGGTAGTTCTGCACACGCTCACTAACCAGGTTGTCCACATCGGCAAAGCGGTTGGTGTTCACCTGCACCGCAGAGGTGTCCACCACCCGGCGCTCACGCTTACGCTCCGGCTCTGCAGGCTTGGCAGGCTTTTCCTGCTTCTGCTGAGGCTTGGGCTGGCTGGGCTGGGGCTTGGCTGCCGGGGCAGCGGTCTGCTGAGGCTTGGCTGCTTCTTCCTTGGGCGCCTCTGCCTTGGGCGCTTCCTTGGGCTTGACAGCAAACACCACCTCCAGGGAATCGATCTGATTCTTCTGGGTGATATAATCAAAAACCACGTTCAGCTCCTCGTCCGTCAGCACCTGGGTGTTGGACTTGGGCTTCTCGAAAAATTTCTCCATGATCTGGCTGATGTCCTTGGTGGTCATACCAAAGTCAGCCGCGACCTCTTTCAAACGATACTTGATACTCATAACAATGCACCTCCGTTACTTCTTGCGACCGAACCGTTTGTTGCGCTGGTGGGCCTTTTCCTCTGCCTGGTGCTGCCGGACACGGTTTGTCCGCTTTTCCAGGTCCTCCAGGGCCTCCCTGTAATTCTCCGGTCGATCCAGTGCCTTCACAAAAGCAAGTGCCATGGCAGGATCGGTAAATGCTGCAATGGCCAGGCTTGCTCTGCCTACTGCCATGCCCATATCGTCCTTGCTGAAGGGCACCTTGATACATACCTGACCGCTGCCTGCCACAAAGCTCTTGGCTCTGCGCCAGGTGTGGTCGGAGGCATCCTGCGCCACCACCACAAGCCGCGCATGCTGGGCTCTTGCCGCAGCACCCACAGGCTCTTCGCCCAGCTCGATCCGCCCTGCCTTACGGGCCAATGCCATATAATTCAGTGCTTTATCCATGGATCTGCGCCCCCATTTCCTTTTCCAGTCTGTCATAGACCTCGTCAGGGATGGGAACCTCCAGGCCCCGCTCCAGGCTCTTTGCTTTCTGTGCCTTTTTCAAACATTCCGGCTGGGGACAGATATAAGCGCCCCGGCCATTGAGCTTCCCGCCAAAGTCAAGATTCACTGTTCCGTCGGTGCAGCGCACCACCCGGATCATCTCCCGCTTTGCCTTCCGCTCCCGGCAGCCCATACACTGCCTTTGGGGAATCTTCTTCTGCATCAGACTGCCTCCTTTGACCAGGCTTATTCTTCTGTCTGCGCGGCTGCCTGGCTTTCCGGCTTAATATCGATCTTATAGCCGGTGAGACGGGCTGCCAGACGGGCATTCTGTCCCTCCTTGCCGATGGCAAGGCTCAGCTGGCTGTCGGGCACCACAACGGTGCAGGCCTTCTGGCCGGGCACAGCGGTGACGCTGAGTACATCTGCAGGGCTCAGTGCTGCACGGACATATTCGCAGGGGTCTTCGCTCCACACCACGATGTCGATCTTCTCACCGTGAAGCTCCTCCACAACAGCACCCACACGGCCGCCCCGGGGACCAACACAGGCACCCACAGGATCTACGCCCTCCATGGCTGCCCGGACAGCGATCTTGCTGCGGCTGCCGGGTTCCCGGGCGATGTTGCGGATCTCCACCTGGCCATCTGCGATCTCGGGAGTCTCCAGTTCAAAGAGCCGGCGCACCAGATTGGGATGGGTGCGGGAAACGTGGACCAGGGGTCCGCGGTTTGCACGGTGGACCTCCAGCACATAGACCCGGATCAGGTCACCGGCAGCGTAGGTCTCACCGGGGATCTGCTCAGAAGCCCGCAGCACAGCATCGCTGGTCTCGCTGCCCTGGCCTACCCGGACGAAGATATCGCCGGCGGGATCCACCCGCAGCACAGTGCCGGTGAGCATTTCCTGCGCCTTGGAGGAGTAGCTTTCATAGATCACACCGCGCTCTGCCTCCCGGATGCCCTGGATCACCACCTGCTTGGCGGTCTGTGCGGCAATGCGGCCGAATTTCTGAATGTCAACGGGGATGCTTACCGGCTCGCCCACCTGAATGTTGGGCACCATATTCCGGGCTGCGTCCACATGGATCTGCAGTGCGGTATCCTCCACCTCTTCCACAGCGGTCTTTACCAGGTACATGGAAAGGCCCTTCTCGCTCAGGTCCACCACAACATTCTCCGCAGGAATATCCCGGTGATCCTCCCGGTCCTTCCGGTAAGCATTGGTCAGCGCCTGCTTCAGACGCTCCACCATATACTCCACAGGGATGCCCTTGATCTTCTCAAGCTCCCGCAGGCTGGAAAAAATCTCTGCACCGATATCTACCTTGGGTGCTTCTGTTTTCTTGGCTCTTGCCATTTTATTTCCTCCTTTGCCGACTCCTTCCGAAGCAGCATTATATTTATAGTGTATGTCTTTCTCAGAATTCCACACGAAGCCGCACCAGTGCGACCTCAGATTTTTCAAATGTGATGGTCTCCTTGCCTGCTTCCAGGGTGATCCGGCCTTCCTCATAGCCCCGCAGGATACCGGGGATCTCCTTCAGACCGTTCCGGGGACGGTACAGCTTCACCAGCACCGGGCTGTCCATAAACCGGACAAAATCACCGGGGCGCTTCAGTGCCCGCTCCAAGCCGGCAGAGCAGACCTCGAAGTGATAGCTTTCGGCAATGGGGTCTTTTTCGTCCAGGATGGGGTCCACGCTGCGGTGGATCTTCTCGCAATCGTCGATGTCCACGCCGCCTTCCTTTTCAATGTACAGCCGCAGGAAGCGCTCCGAGCCCTCCCGGACATACTCCACATCCCACAGCTGGCAGCCGTTGGCTTCCACGATGGGCTTTGCAAAGCTTTCCACCAGTTCCGTAACCTTCAAAATTTTCCCTTCTTTCATGAAAAAGAGAGGAGCCGCGGCTCCTCTCTTTCGTAAATATACTCTAGATTGCTTGTATTATAGCACCCTTATTTCAGTTTTGCAAGGGTTTTTTGTATAATTGCATATATTTTTTCTTATCTTGCAGGCATGCCCTGGGTGTACTTCTGATCCCAGCTGTCATCAAAGATGTTCATCAGCTGCTTCTGCCGGGTCATATCCTCGGCAAGCTCGCACAGAATATCCACCTGCTCCAGAGATTCCAGGTAAAACTCCGGAAGCGCCTCCGCTCCCAGCTTCGCGCCCAGGAACGCACCGGTCAGAGATGCCACTGCCGCACTGCGTCCGGAGTGGTTCACGGAAACGATCATGCCCTCATCAAAGTTGGCAGGGTGGATCACGCAGGCATATACCGCACCGGCCAGACACTCTGCCGCCGTGGTGCAGCCCAGCATGGAGATAGCCGCCAGGGGAGACAGCTCCGGGTCTTTGGAAAGGGCCACCGCCCGCTCTATCAGCTTTGCCACCATAGCAGCCTCCGGAAGGTCGAACACCTCCGTCACTGCCCGGGCCGCCTGGAGAAAATGCTGCGCCATGGGTTTCTCCGGCTCTGCGATAATGGATGCCACGCTGCCGGCAACCACAGCACCGGACAGGAAGCTCTCCGGTGTGCCGTGGGTAAATGCCACCGATTCCGCACCCAGGTGCAGAAGCTTCGCCAGGTCCATCCGCTGGGGATCGTACATCAGACCCACCGCCACTGCAGCCGTCAGGCTGCCGGGGGTGTCCGAACGAAGCACCGGTGCCTGGGGCGTACCCAGGGTGTCCCGGTTCAGGGCATCCAGCATCCGGGTGTCCATACAGCACCGGCGGCGCATTTGGGGCACCTGTGCCAGCCAGCAGAAGGTCTTCTCCGCAGCGCCCCGGAATTGCTGGCTTTTCGCCCATTCCCGGAGGCTCAGCGCTATAAATTTGGGGTATTTTTCCGCGTACCCCCGGGCAGCCGCCAGCAAAAGGCCATTGCACACAAAGGCCGCGATCTGGGTATAGGAGGTGATCTCCGCAGTGCCGTTGACCAGGTCATAGCCCAAAAGGCCGTTGGGCCCGTAATCCCGGCAGATCTCGTCCCAGCATTTTTTGTCCACGGTGTAGCCCATGGCATCGCCCACCGCCAGTCCCAGCAGACAGCCCCGGTAAGCCAATTCTCTTTGTTCCATACAAACGCCTCCAAACGGAAGGTTTTCAAATGCCAAAAACAGGTGGTTTTTGTGCTCTTTACCGCTATTATACCCGTGAAAATCCCAGATAGCAAGTTCTTTTTCCCCAAGGCCCATGATATCGGAGTTTTCCCGTAATCGGAACGTAGGGGCGGTGCGTCAAACGAACCGGGTGCGTGTAATCGGTGCATCAGCGGGAGGGCACAGAGGCCCTCCCCTACATAGGCGCGCCATCGAACAGCAGCCGTAGGGGAGGGGTTCCATCCCCTCCCGTTGCCCGGTCACCTCAAAGTCAGTCATCCCGACCAAGGGAAGGGCGCGGAGGGATCTGACGATGACAGAAACTTCGGATATTGCATGAGATCCCTCGGCTGCGCTCGGGATG
>JAZSER010000013.1:0-16117 GCA_045531815.1 Faecousia sp.
GTCCTTTACAAACATCCATGATACCTCGCAAAGCTGGATAATTGCTTCCATCAGCTTCTTCTTCACGATGCTAATTTTATCTAACATCCGGAAAACCTCCTTGTAATTTTCGGTGGGGGGAACACCTCTAATTACAAAGGCCTTTTTGCTAATCGCAATTAGCAAAAAGGCCGCACATTTTCCCTTGTTTGTCAAGTGTTTTTTTGAAAATGGTTACAAAAAACTGGACTCCACATTTCTGTGAAGTCCAGCTTTTCTTAACTTAATGACATTGCACGGTCGTGTACCTGCTTTTTATTCATCCATCATGAAATTGGTGATACCGTCGATGTTTTCCAGAGCCTCCGGTCTGTGGGTAACCAAAATTGCCTGCTTTCCGTGGGCATGCAGGTTCTGCAATACCAGGCGCTCCGTCTCTGCATCCAGTGCAGAGGTGCATTCATCCAGCAAAAAAATCGGTCTTTCCATCAGCAGGGCTCTGGCAATTGCCAGGCGCTGCAGCTGTCCCATGGACAAGCCGGTATTATTCTCGCCCAAAAGTGTCTGCACACCCTCCGGCATTTCCAGAATAAACTCCGCCTGCGCAAGCTTCAGCACACCCTCCAGGGCGGACATATCCAATTCCGGGCAGACCAGCTGAAAATTCTCAAGCACCGTCCCGGAAAACATAGCATAATCCTGAGGAACATACGCAAACAAACTGCGGGTCTGCTCCGAACATGGGATCTCTCCCTGGGGTGTCTGCAAATACACACGGCCGGTTTGCGGCGTGTACAAACCCAGAATCAGCTTAAACAACGTACTCTTTCCCCTGCCGGAAATACCGGTGAGACAGGTCCAGCCATCCAGCGGAAGCCGCGCATGGAAGCCCTGCAGAACAGGAACATCGTCCCCAGGATAGGAAAAAGTTACATCTTCAAATACCACTGCGCAGATGGATTGCTCCGTAATGGCAGGGATCTGCTTTTCCTCTTCCGTAATCAATCCCTGCAGCCGCTCTGCTGCAACTTCGACACTTGCCAGCCTGGTAAGCATGCCGGAAATGCCCAGCACCGGTCCGCGGAACAAAGATAGCAGCTGCAAAAGCGAAGTCAGCTCACCAAAGGTAACCGCACCCACCGCGATCCGGGCAGCCCCCCATAAAAGCAGGACACCGCTGCCCAGCTGAGACGCTCCGGTGACAACACTGCTCACGCCCACAGACCAGCGTCTGCGACGCTTCTTATCCTTCAGATTTCTGCGCAGGGCAGAATCAAAGCGATCCAGGATCCGCTTTTGTGCACCAATGCTTTGGATCAGCTCCAGCTGTTGAAAATCCTCCTGCATGGTTGACATAACATCTTCATCTGAAGCCCGTACTGCCCGCTGCCGCGCTTTCAGCGCAGGGCGCACCATTGCCGCCAACAGAGTGACCGCAGCAGCAACCAAAAACAGCACCAGGGCTACCGGTGGAAAAACCAGCAATACCGCTGCAAAGGTTGCCACCAAACGGGTGACCTGTCCTGCCAGAGACGGGATCGTAAGCAGCACACCGTCGCAGACCGAATACACATCGTCCATGGCCCGGTTCAGCAATTCACCGCTATGGCTTTTGGGTGTCCGCAGGCTGCCGCCAAAAACAGCACATCGCAGCATTTTGCTGCGCAGCTTGGCACTGACCCGATCAGAAGTGCTGCCAGTATACCAGTTCGTCAAGCTGTAGATCAGCACCATTGCAACGCTGTCTGCGATCAGCAGCACCCCCCAAAAAGCAAGGTCTCCCTTCCCGGTAACAGCCGCATCGATGACATAGCGCGTGATCACCGCCAAAGCCACCTGCAGCACAGACTGCAGAACACTCATGGCGCAGAGGAATATGATCTTCCAACGGTACGGTCGAACGATCTCACGAAGAGACCGTTTCAGGAAGTTTTCCTTCCAATTCATTGCGTTCGTCCTTTACTGTTTAATAGAGACCGGGATCAAAATTCGATAATAATATCGCCATCCTCAGGCTTTGCTGCAGGCGCGCCGCTGCTAGTCTGGTTACTATCCTTGCTCTCTTCCGGCTCTGTTGCCTCAGAGGTGGCCGCAGGCACTTCCTCGGGAGCTGTCGTTGCCGTAGTGGTGTCGGTATTTCCGCTGGAGTTGCCGTTGCCGGAATTGCCATTGCCGGAATTGCCGCCACCGATCAGATCATCGAAATCGATCACAAAGCCGGGAACTTCCTCGTCGCCGCCTACACCAACCTGGACATCGTCCTTGCCGGCAGTCTCGCCATCAGTTGCACCGGCAGTATCTTCAGCACCCTCTGCGGTGTCGCCGGTTGCATCCTGGGTCTGCGCGCCTTCTCCCACCTGCCCAGTGGTCTCGCCATTGCTGCCTGCGGCTTCCCGGTCTCCGGTGAGCACCACAGCCACGATCACGCATGCCACCAGAACAATTGCCAGCACGCAGATCAAAATCACCTTCATGCGTCTGTCCATTTTCATTTCCTCCTAAATTTTGTTACGTTTCTTTTTCCAGGATCTGAGCTTTTTTCGGATCTGTCCAAGTTTTCTTCTCACAAAGATATATGGCTTGCGGAAGCAAAACAGATTTACCCAGATCCATTTGTATATCCGATAGGATAGTGTTTTCCCGGTATAGCGCTTTCCCTTACGGCAAAAGCTTTCCACCACTGCCATCACCTGCTCCCGGGACACCGGTTCGCGCATCGCCTGGTTGTCACCGCTGCAGATATAATCTTGTCCGGACAGTGCGATGATCCGGTGCAGTACATACTGCCCGTTTTCCCGCTGATACAGGATCACATCACCGCGCTTACAGGGCGCATCTGCCGGGACCAGCATTACCCAATCGCGGTAGCCATAAAGCATAGGCACCATGCTGCAGCCGGTTACTGTCAGCTTGGCTTGTCCGCCTTTTTCCAGCTGCAAAGACAGGATCTGTGCCAATTCCCGCATGGGTATCAAGCGTGTCTGCATTGTTGCCTTTACCTCGTTTCCTTTCCGGTATTCTCTTCCGTCATGGCATCGTGGGCCACCCAGGCTGCCGCATCCTCGTTGCGGCAGCTAAGCTCCCAAACAGGGACCTGTCTGACCAAAAGATCCATCAGCGACAGCTGTTTTTCCATGAATTCCGCACGGGGCAGCCGCCACAGGGATTGACTCAGCAGCTCCGGGATCGCCTCTTCTGCAGACATCCGGCAGATCCGGTTGGTCTGTCCCCGTTTCACGAAAGCGATCCCTCCAATGGGGTATCCCCGGGGATCGGACAGGTCTTCCTTGCCGGACCAGGGTGTTCCATACGCCATCCACTGTCCGTCACACAGACGAAGGGCCGGCTTATCGTCATTGAGATACGCAGCCCCGAAGATCCGGCACCATTTTTTAGTATGGGTGGATTTTCCGGTACCGCTGGGTGCAGAGAACAGATAAGCCCGTCCGTTCAGCACCACAGCAGATGCATGTAAGTACAGACCCTGATATGCCAGCAGCTCTCTGGAAAAGAGCAGCCCGGTGGCCATATACTCCGCCATTTCCTCGTTGCCCAGCTGGGGGTTTAACTCAAGAACCCTGCGAACATCACAGCTGATCGTGATATCCGCAGGGCCATCAGCCTCGGTGAGATATGGCGCTGCCTGCTTTTGTGTACGACCGGAAACCTCCATGTCCACTGCCAAACCTGCAATCACATATCGTTTCATAAAACACCTCTTCAGCAAGCCAGCTTTACCGAATTTGCTGAATGATCAATCTTCTAAAATCGCACCGGTGGGTTCCAGGGTCGCAATAAATGCTTCCACATCTTCCTGGGCCTTACTCAGCTCTACCTCATAGTGCTCCACAAGGGCCTCCGCAAGAGACGCTACCGTGTGGTCCTGTTCCAGCTTTTCCCAAAGAAAGGCGCTGGTTTTGTTCATGGTGACCATACCGGAGAACTTTGCCGCTGCCTGTCCCACAGGCACCAGCACCAATGTGCCGGCCACTTCCCGCAGTATGAATTCAGGATTTCTTTTCATCCATATACTCCTTGTTATTCGTAATAGCAAACCTTCTTGGTATCCAAGCTGACACCGTTCAGTATGAAGCCCAGGATCTTTGCGCCCGTCAGCTCCAAATTCGCAACACCCTGCTTCACGCTCTCCTTGGTGGACTTATCCTTACGCACCAGGAACACCACACCATCAAGAATACTTGCGACAACGCAAGCATCGGAAACCACATTGACCGGGGGTGTATCCACCAGGATGTAGTCATAATGCTTGGAAAGGTCCTGGATCATCTGCGCAAACTCATCACAGCCCAGCAGCTCCGAGGGATTGGGGTACATATCACCGGAGAAGATTATATCCAAATTGGGGTAGACCTCACGGCGGATGGATTCTTCCACAGTCGCCATGCCAACCAGGATGTTGGTCAGACCCGGGGCAGCTTTTTCCACCAACAACCGCGCCATCGCCGGTCGGCGCAAGTCAGCATCGATAAGCAGCACCTTCAAGCCGGACTCCGCAAAGGAGATTGCCAGATTCAGCATGGTGATGCTTTTTCCCTCTCCTGCCATGCCGCTGGTAATGCACAGCTTCTTGCAGCCATTGCCCCGCAAAAGGAAGCGGATGTTGGTACGCAGGGTTTTATAAGCCTCGCGAACTACGAAATTGCTATTTTTGTTTAAAATCTGCCGTCTGTGCGCCAGGCTGCCGGCAGTCTGCTCTTTTTTCGGTTTTTTCAGCATCATAAGGATCACCGCCTTGCTTTCTTGGTGTTTGCTTCAGCCGCGTCGTACATATCGGGAATCTTGCCCAGGACCGGAATTGCACTGATTTCATTCAATGCTTCTTCATCTTTGATCCTGGTATCCAGAATCGCATACACAGCAATGACGGCCACGGAGAGCATTCCGCCTACGATCGCACCGACAACGGTATTGACCGTATAGTTAGGGGAGCTTCTCCCCGCAGGCAGACGCGCATAGTCGATGACCTTTGCAGAACTGCCCTCAATAATTGCCGAGATCTTACCGGGCGCCACATCGGCTATGGCATTGGCCAAGTCCATGGACATCTGCGGATTGGGGCTGGTAACGCGGATATAGAACATTTCTGTCTCACCCACAGCTTCCGAGGTCATCATCCGGCGAATATCCTCTGTTCGCAGGTTGAGCCCCGTCTTTTCAACCACCTCACCAAGAACCTGTTCACTCTTGATAATATTGATATAAGTAGCAACCAGACGCAGAGCAACCGCCAGATCCGCAGAGGAAATGGCCGTGTTGTTCTTGTTGGAGTTATTATTGACATATATCGTAACCTCAGCTGTGTACATAGGGGTGACAAAATTCACCGTATACACCAGTACAGCAGACGCCATCAGCACGATGCACAGCACAATGATCCAAGCTCGCTTCCAAAGCACTGTCGCTATTTCACGAAAGTTGATTTCGATTGTATCGTTCATGTTCCGTTTTCTCCTTGTGATTTTGTGGCAGCTTTGCCATTTCTCCGTAGATATTCAAGCAAAAAACTGCTAAGGATATTCCTTCACTAATAATAAATATTCTAGCATAAAGCAACTACTGTGTCAATATAAAGCAGCAAATACGCACCGCAGAGAACCTCTGCGGTGCGTAGCCTCTATTTTATTTTGCCGCAGCCGTTTCCCGGCACAGACTCTTGTAGGTTTCATCCTTTTTTCCGGAATCGCCCGGCTTATAGGTAGGCACGATAGCTGCCACCGCATCGCGGATCGCTTCGTCATTATCATAAGCGGCATCCATCAGCTGGCGCAGATCCGTCATAAACTGACAGGTATCGAAGGGGATCGGGTTTCCGATATGGATCAGCTCATTGGGGGTCTTCTTCATGCCCTCCTCTGCCATCAGCTTCTCTTCATAAAGCTTCTCACCCGGGCGCAGACCTGTATACACAATGTGGATATCCACATCCGGCTTATGTCCGGACAGCTTGATGAGATTTCTGGCCAGGTCATCGATCTTCACCGGTGCGCCCATATCCAGAACAAATATCTCACCACCCTTGGCGTAAGCACCCGCCTGCATGACCAGGCTGACCGCCTCAGGGATCGTCATGAAATATCGGATGATATCCGGGTGGGTCACCGTTACCGGACCGCCCTGGCTGATCTGCTTTTTGAACAGCGGGATCACCGAGCCGTTGCTGCCCAGCACATTGCCAAAGCGCACCGCTACAAACTCCGTTTTCACATCCTGCAGCTTCTGCGTATCGGCGGTTTCGCTTTCGTGGTGGGTAAACAGCCGGGGCAGCTGATCCACAGTTCCTTCCTTCACTGCATGGTCAAAGGACTGCACCACCATCTCGCACAGACGCTTGCTGGCGCCCATAATATTGGTGGGGTTCACAGCCTTATCTGTACTGATCAGCACAAACCGGCTGCAGCCGTGGCGCATTGCCGCATAAGCGGTCTTATAAGTGCCGATCACATTATTCTTGATGGACTCACAGGGGCTTGTCTCCATCAAAGGCACATGCTTGTGGGCTGCCGCATGGTAAACGATATCCGGCTGATACGCAGAAAATACATTGTCCAGGCAGCGACTGTCACGAACAGAGCCAATGAGTACCTTCAGGTCCAGCTCCGGCCGCTCTCTGCGCAGCTCCTGCTCGATCTCATAGGCATTGTTTTCATAAATATCAAAAATGATCAGCCTGCGGGGGTTATGTGCCGCCACCTGACGGCACAGCTCGCTTCCGATGGAGCCACCGCCACCGGTGACCATAACCGTTCTGCCGCAAATGTAGTCTCCGATCTGATTTGTATCCACCCGAATGGGCTCACGGCCCAAAAGATCCTCAACCGCCACATCCCGCATTGCACCGACGGTGACCTGTCCGCTGACCAGCTGATACATACCGGGCAGATTCTTGATCTCACAGCCGGTTTCTTTACAGATGTTCAGGATCTCCCGTTTGTCCTTCTCTGATGCACTGGGGATCGCCACAAATATCTTCTGAACAGCATATTTGCCAACTGTGTAAAGAATGTCCCCGCGGCCGCCTACCACCGGAACTCCGTCAATATCCCGGCCCCATTTGTTATGGTTGTCATCAATGATGCAGCATACCTTCAGCTTGTCGCTGGAAAACTGCATAATATCCCGCAGCAGCATCTGTCCTGCCGCACCGGCGCCCACGATCATGACCCGCTGGGTCTTTCCGTCATATACCCGGATCCGCTTCTTTTCCAGCAGCAGCAAGCGGTAGGAAAACCGGGGGACCAGCAGCAAAACGCACTGAAAACCCGCACCGATCACATAGTAAGAGATCGGCATGCGTCTAAACAAGATCGTAATTCCCACTGCGTGCAGCACCGCGGTGATTCCTGTTGCATATATCACCCGCATCAGTTCATTGATGCTGGCAAAGCGCCATATGCTATTGTATAGCCGCAGAAGCCAGAACACCAGGATGCACAGCACTGTATGGATCAGTGCGAATTGCTTGTACGCAGAAAAATAAGACTCCGGTATGGACGAGACCATGCAATCAAATCGGAACCACAGTGCCAAAAAGTATGCTGCATTGACCGCAACGATATCATAGATCATCAGCACGAGTGCGATCTTGTGCCAATGTGCCAATCTGAATTTCGGCTTATCATTTTGTTTCATAATCCACTCTCCTAAAGCAAAAGAGCATCTCTTCCTTTTTAGATTGTATACCAAATTCCCGATTATTGCAACCGCTTTTCCCGGAAAATAATCTGCTGTTTTTCCACTTATGGAAATTTTTAGGTGCATTTTATCAGATGTGTCACATTTTTACGGTTTTTTCATACTCAATTCACAATCATATCGCATTTCCCCGATATAATATAAGAATCAATGAAACGAGCGTGATACACATGTCAAAGATCCTCAGTATTGTTATTGGCTATCTTTTGGGCTGCATCAACCCGGCAGCCCATCTGTCCAAAAAGCATCAGGTAGATCTACGAAAGGAAGGTACGAAAAACCTGGGTGCTTCCAACACATTTCTGACCCTGGGAAAGCTCCCCGGCGTGCTTGTCACCACCATCGATGTTGGCAAAGGATGGCTTGCTGCCCGCGTTGCCCGTGTCCTCTTTCCCAAGCTTCCCGGCGGAGCTCTGTTCGCCGGATTGGGGGCATTGTTGGGGCATATTTACCCGGCTCACCTGGGATTTCGGGGTGGAAAAGGCCTGGCAGCCTTTGGCGGCATGGTCCTTGCTTATGACCCGGTGATCTTCCTGCTTCTTTTGCTGGTAGGTGTTACCCTGATCGCCATTACGGACCACAGCTGCGCCATGCCGCTGTCTGCATCGGTTCTGTTTCCCATTGCCGTGAGCCTCAAAAGCCACAGTGCCCTTTTGACCGCGGTGGCCACCTGCGCAGGCATTTTGATCGCTGCAAAGCATTGGAGCAATTTCCAAAGAGCCATCCGGGGGGAAGATCCCTCCATCCGGCAGCTGATCCGCAGCATTTTGGCCAAATAAGCAAACCGCCAACGATCCGTTGGCGGTTGTTCTTTATGTTCCAAAGAAAGGATCTGCATCGATCCCCTGAATGTGACGCGCATCATTGGCGATCTCAAAGCGGGGCGTGCTCAAGGCACCCTGTTCCCCATCCAGGATCACAGTGGTGATGGCTGTAAAATTGGGCCGCAGAGACGCACACAGGAAAGGAAAGGGAAGGTTGAACAGGTGGGCAAGCACCGCACTGGAGGAGCCGCCATGGCTGACCATTGCCACGGTCTGTGTACTCTCCTCCGTGACCCGGTAGTACGCCCCTTCCCGCTGATAGCCGTGGCGGGCAAGAAGCTTGTCAAATTCCTTTCCGATGTTCTGAACCAAGAATTTCACTGCGTTATTGTCAAAGGGCGGCTTATTTGCCCAATCCGGATCCAAGACGCTCCGGCTGTCACGGACCATGGCCGCTGTAACGGTCCAGGGATAGCCCTTGTGCTCCAGGGGTTCTCCGTCCAAAGGCCACCATTTGATCTCCCGCATAAACTCGAAGGATTCCACAGGCAGACCGTGGCGGCTTGCGATGTGCTGCGCGGTCTCTACCGCCCTGCCGCAGGTGGAGGAATATATCTTGGAAAACGGTTCGCTCTTCAGCCGTTCTGCCGCAGCCTCTGCATGCAGGTGTCCCAGCTGTGTCAGGCAATCGTGCTTATAGTCCGGATGCCCGTGGCGGACAAATACAATACGCATAGATTTTCTCCTTTATTCCTCTGCTTTTTCCTTGAAATAACCGTCCACGCTCTGCAAAAGTTCCCGGATCTGCAAATGCTGCGGGCAGGCATTTTCGCACTTGCCGCATTGCAGGCAATCCCTTACCTGGTGACCGTGGGTGTGGATGCTGTAGTAATACTCCGCATTCCAATCATGAAAGACCTTGTCGTTGTTGTAGCAGGCAAACAGGTCCGGTATGGCGATGCCCTGGGGACACACCTCTGTGCAGTACCGGCAGGCAGTGCAGGCAATGGCATCTACACCGCGGATGATGAGGCAAGCCTTGTTGACCGCTTCTTGCTCCGCGGCGGACAGCGGCTGAAAATCCTGCATAAATTCCGTGTTATCCCGGACCATTTCCAAAGAGCTCATGCCGGAGAGCACCATCATGACGCCCTCCTGCCCAGCTGCAAACCGGATGGCATAACTGGCATAGCTGCCGGTCCCCACCTCGTCAAATACCTTCTTGGCGGCCTCCGGCAGATTTGCCAGCGCTCCGCCCTTCACCGGTTCCATGATGATCGCCGGTTTTCCGTGTTTCCGGCAGACCTCCAGGCATTTCCGGGACTGGATCGCAGGGTCTTCAAAATCCACATAATTCAGCTGGATCTGCACCACCTCGATCTGGGGATACTCCGTAAGGATCTGATCCAGCACCTGGGCTGTATCGTGGAAGGAGATTCCCAAATGGCGGATCTTTCCCGCCTTCTTCAGCTCCAGCACCGTTTCATACGCTTTGCAGGCCTTATACTTGGCAAACAGCTTTTTGTTCTGGGAATGCATCAGGTAAAAGTCAAAATAGTCAACACCGCAGGCTTCCAGCTGGCTTTCAAAAACCGGCAGGATATCCTCCTGCTTATGGAAAAAACCGGAGGAGAGCTTGTTGGCCAGCACATACCGGTCCCGGGGATACCGGGAAGTCAGGCACTGCCGCAGGACCACTTCACTCTTTCCGTCCAGGTAGCCGTGGGCTGTGTCGAAATAGCAAAACCCCTTCTGCATAAACAGATCCACCATCTGCATGGTCTGGGCAATATCGATCTCGTCTCCCTGCATCGGCAGGCGCATAAAGCCAAAGCCAAAGTTTTTCAAAATCTTCTCCAAATCTGCCACCTCTTTTCATTTTTGTCATTTTAGCATACCTGCAGATTTGTGTAAACAGGGAAATTCCGCTACATTCCTCTGCTTCAGGAGATAAAATTTTATATTTAAAAATCGCAAAATGATAAAATCCTGCATTTATACACAGCCTTCCAGGTGATAAAATACTATAAAGCACAAAAGGAGGCCTGCCCCATGCTGTATACGCTTTCTAACGAGCATCTGTCCTATCGTCTGAACGGGCGTGGACTTGTTGTCTCTGTGCGCAATCTCAGAACCGGGCACGAATGTGTCCATGCACCGGGTGAGCTTTTTCGTCTGCTTTACAAGATAGAAGATTTTGAAGAGCGCACCGTCAACGCAATGGATCAGGATGCCCCCCAGATCACCGTCAGCGGCAATCGCATGACCGTATGTTACCCGCAGCTGAACACCCCCGACGGGGTGCAGCAGGTCCGTCTGGAATTTACCATGACGCTGGAGGGCGACACCTTATACGCAGTCTCCCATATTGAAAACCATTCCGAATTGGAAGTTATGGAGCTGCAAACCACCGCTTTAGCCGGCATCGGCAGCCTGGGCGATCATTCTTCCGAGGATTGCTTAATGGTCCCCCATTATATGGGTCGTCGGATCCCCTCCCCGTATACAGCTGATTTTTTCAAATACTCTCCTCTGTTCAAGAAAAAGTATGAGCGGCAGGACAACGTCCACTCAGATCTGGACTTGCCATACCCGGGTTATTCCTGCATGCAGTGGTTTGCCCTGTACAATAGTGAGGAGACCATTTATGTAGGCAACCAGGATGTGAACCATCTGATCATCTCTCAGCACGTAGAGCGCCGTGTTGCGGACAACACGCTGCGGCTGGGCATCTGCCAGTATCCCTTCTTAAAAGAAGGCGAGTCCTTTACCACCCCCTCCATTGCCTATGCCTTCCTGAAAGGCGATTGGCACAGCGGCTCCAAGTACTACCGCAAGTGGATGGACCAGGTATACGGTTGGAAAGCACCGGAGCGCAGCCCCTGGATGCAGGAGTTTCAAGGCTGGCTGCGGTGCATCTTCCGGGTGCAATCCGGTGAGTTTAATTTCCGCTTCACAGACATCCCCCGTATGTTCGACGAGGTACAGGCAGCAGGTCTGAACACCTTGTTTGTCCTGGGCTGGCCGCAGGGCGGTTTTGGCAGACTTCGTCCTGACTACTGGCTGGACCCCCGATATGAGGAGGACTTCAAAAAAGGTGTGGAGTATGTCCATTCCAAAGGCGGCAAGCTTTTCATGTATGTCAGCTACTTTGCCGTGGACGAAGCCAGCAAGTACTTCCGGGAAGAAGGCGGACAGGCAACCCTGACCAAGGATATCTGGGGTCAGTACACCCGGTTCAGTGAAACCTACGCAGTGGACGGCACGTACCGAAAGCTGATCAATACACCCAGAGATCAGCTGTGCACCTGCTCCGGCTCTGATATGTGGCACGAAAAAATGAAAAAGAGTGCTGACTACTGTCTGAGCCTGGGTGCAGACGGTGTGCTGTATGATCTGGGCGGCTATCGCCCCCTGTTCTGCTGCGCTGACGGGCACGATCACAAAAAGCCCAACGAAGCCAGAGCCTCCAAAGCCCCCCGCTACGCGGATCTGCGCAGAAACATCCGGGAAAAGGGAGACCGCGCCATTCTGATGGAGTTCGTTGTGGATATCTACTCCCAGCACATGGACATTGCCCAAGGCTCGCTGTTCGCGCCCAGGCGGGAGGATCTGGTGCCGGAAATGTTCCGCTACACCTTCCCGGAGATCATTATGACCAACCGGAACAACGCACTGGATGAAGAGAATTACTTGGACAACTGCAACTACAGCTTCCTGATGAACCTGGCATTTGACCTGTCCATCTTCCGCTGTGCAGGACTTCCCAGTGATATTCCCAACTACACCGCCTACATGAAAGAGCTCATCACACTGCGCAAGCAGTACTGCAAGTATTTCAGCTACGGTCTCTTTGTGGATCAGGACGGCTTCACCACAGACGGCAGCGCTTTGACCCAGCGGGGCTATCTGGCAAAAGACGGAAGCCTGGGCGTTGCTGTCTGGAACAGCACAAAGGATACTGTAACGCAAACCTATATCAATACAAAAACCGGAAAAACTGCAACGGTGACCCTGAAAAAGGACACCGTATGCTTCATAGAATTGTGAGGTGCATACATATGAAAGTAACATGGCTGGGACAAGCAGGCTTCCTTCTGGAAAAGAGCGGCAAAAAGATCCTGGTTGACCCCTATCTGTCCGATTCCTGCTTCAAGACAAACCCCGCAAGCTGGCGCAGGACTCCCATCGACGAAACCTATCTGCGCATTAAGCCGGATGCGATCCTGCTGACCCACGATCACATCGACCACACCGACAATGAGACCCTGGAGCACTACCTGCCCGGTGAGGGCGGTATCCTGGTGCTGGCCGGTGCCAATGCCTGGAACAAGGTGCGCGCCTTTGGCGGTGCAAACAACTATGTGCGTTTCCGCCCCGGCACCCGCTGGACCTGGGAAGGGCTTGTGTTCAGTGCGGTTTGCGCAGAGCATTCCGATCCCGAGTCCATCGGCATCGTGGTGGACGACGGCGGCAAAAAATACTACTTCACCGGTGACACCCTCTACAACGAGGCCGTCCTTGCCTCCCTGCCTCAGGACCTTTATGCGGTGTTCCTGCCCATCAACGGCAAGGGCAACAACATGAATGCCACCGATGCAGCTGCCTTTGCAAAGCAAACCGGTGCCAAGTACGCTGTGCCCGTCCATTTCGGTATGTTTGACGAATTGGATCCCACCATCTTCCAGGCAGATAACGCGGTGATTCCCACCGCCTATCAGCCTGTTTTCCCGGAGGAGACAGAATGAAAGTTGTATTTATCACCGGCGCCACCCGCAACACCGGTCTTGCCACAGCCAAGCGCTTTGCCAAGGAAGGCTACAGCGTAGCAATTTCCAGCCGGGATGCCGCCTCCGCACAGGCTGCCGCAGATGCGCTGGCTCGGGAGTTCGGCATCACCGCCCGGGGCTATGCCATGGCATATAACAGCGTAGCGTCCATAAGAAGCACCTTTGCGCAGCTGGAGCAGGACTTTGGTCGGCTGGATGTATTTGTTGCCAACAGCGCAAATCTGGGCATCGGCTTTTCCCTTTCCAACACGGACGAGGACACCTTTGACCAGATCGCAGATGTGAATATCAAGGGCAACTTCTTTTGCTGCCAGTGCGCTGCGGAGCTGATGAAAAAATCCGGCGGCGGCAGCATCGTCACCATCGGCTCGGTGCAGGGCACCGGTGCAGTTCCCGGCAGAACCGTGTATGCCATGTCCAAGGCAGCCCTTTCCATGCTGGTCAAATCCATGGCTTACGAGCTGGGTCAGTTCGGGATCCGCGCCAACAATGTGGTTGCCGGTGCGGTCCACTCCCAGCGCTGGGACGGTCTTCCCGCTGAAGAGCTTGCCGCCCGGCGCAGCCGTTACCCCGCAGGCAGAGAGTCCACAGAAGAGGAGATCGCCAGTGCGGTCTATTTCCTGGGCTCCGAGCAGTCCGCCAGTATCACCGGCACAGATCTGACGGTAGACTCCGGTCTTACTGCCTGCCTGCTGCCTTACCAAAAACAATAAAAGGAGATTTCCAAAATGAAAATCACAGACATCAAAGTTTACATTATGGATGCCTACCGTACCAACTGGACCTTCATCAAGGTAGAGACCGACGAAGGCCTGTACGGCTGGGGCGAAGCTTCCCTGGGTACGCAGGAAATGGCGCTGAAGGGCTGTGTGGAAGACCTGAAGCGGCTGATCGTCGGCAGAAGCCCCCTGGAGATCGAGAAGATGCGCTTCGAGGTTTACCGGGATATTTACTGGAAGGGCGGCCCCGTGCTGATGTCCGCCATCAGCGGCATCGAAATGGCAATGTGGGATATTGTCGGTAAGTATTTCAATACCCCTGTTTACAACCTCTTCGGCGGCAAAATGCGCGACCGGGTCAAAATGTATGCCAACGGCTGGTTCTCCGGCTCCAAGACCCCCGAGAACTTTGCCATCAAGGCAAAGGAGACCGTGGCTTTGGGCGTCAAGGCTCTGAAGTGGGATCCCTTCGACAAGGCACACATGACACTGACCAAGGAAGAGATGCACAAGGCTGTAGAGATCGTAGGCGCTGTCCGGGAAGCCGTTGGCGACGATATCGAGCTGCTCATTGAGTGCCACGGCCGCTTCAATCCTTACACTGCCATTGAGATCTCCCGGGAGCTGGCTCCCTTCAAGCCCATGCTGATGGAAGAGCCCTGCCCCCCCGACAATCTGGAAGCCATTGCCAAGGTCAAAGAAAAGTCCCTGGTGCCCATTGCTGCCGGTGAGCGTGTTTACTCCATTTACGGTTTTGAAGATCTGTTTTCCAAAAACGCTGTGGACATTGCCCAGCCGGATATGTTCCATACCGGCGGCATGATGGAGTGCAAGAAGATCGCTGCCATGGCAGAGGCCAAGCACATTCCCATCTCCTTCCACAATCCCTCCGGTCCTATCTCCAACGCTGCGATCCTGCAGCTGGCAGCCGCAACTCCCAACTTCCTGATCCACGAGATCATGATCAATGACGGCTCCTTCCGCAAGAAGATCACCACCGAGGAAGTGATCTTTGAGGACGGCTGCATCCTCATTAATGACAAGCCCGGCCTGGGTATCGATGTCAACATTGATGCTGTGGAGGAGCGCCCCTATCACCCCATCAACCTGCGTCACTACACCGGCAATCTTACCGAGATTCGCCCCAAGGATGACACTATTTTCTATTTCAAAGGGATCGGTGATAACAAATGAGCATGGAACTTCTGAAAAAGCATCGCTTTGTCGGTATTTTCCGCCACATTGCACCTGAATACGCCCTCCGGGCCGCACAGGCCATGTACGAAGGCGGCATCCGCATTTTCGAGATCACCTTCGACCCCAGCGGCAACACCACCATCGAGCAGACCTGCTCCATCATCCGCCAGCTCCGGGAAAGCTTTGGCGAGGATGTCAGCGTGGGTGCCGGTACGGTGCTGAGCGTCCAGGTAGCAGAGGCCGCCTGGAAGGCCGGCTCTGAGTTCATCGTTGCCCCCTGCACCAAGGCCGATGTGATCCGCTTCACCAAGGAAAAGGGCATGCTGTCCATTCCCGGTGCCTATACCCCCACTGAGATCATGACCGCTTACGAGCTGGGCGCGGATATCGTGAAGATCTTCCCCATCCTGCCCGACGGTGAGGCATACCTGAAAAATGTGATCTCTCCCCTTTCCCATATTCCCTTTATGATCACCGGCGGTATCAACCCGGATACCATCGAAAAGTTCCTGGCTACCGGCCCTGTGGCAGTTGCCGCAGGCGCAACCATCGTAACCAAGGAGCTGGTGGAAAAAGGCGACTTCGAGACCATTCGCAAGAATGCTCTGGCACATACCAGCAAGATCAAATAATTGTCAAATGCCCGGCTGCAAGTCAGCCGGGCATTTGTTGTGCATTTCCCAACAGCTTCCCCCGGCAGCCGCTTTTTTCAGTAGAAAGATCAAGTTTTTATTGACACAGAGTTCTATCTAATGTAGACTACAGATAGAAGAATACTAAGTACCTGGAGCTATGACGGGACAAGAGAACCGTCCGAAATCACTGAAAAAGTAGGTATTTTAGGCGAGTTTTTCGGTTAATAACGGAACTGGTTTTGAGAATTGGAGCCAGAACGCTTCAATTCTCAAAATCATCCGGATAATCTTGTGATTTAGCTGCTCCCGGTGGTTCACCA
>JAZSER010000099.1:0-37931 GCA_045531815.1 Faecousia sp.
AGTTCCGCGCCCGGGGCGACGATGTGTATTTTCTTTATGAAAAGGAGCATGAAGCGGCTCAAAAGGTATCCAAAAAAACCGGCGCGACAGGGATTTGCTGCGATGTAGCCAATGGCGCTGCGGTGGCAGATGCCTTTGCAAAAATCGGGGATGTGGATATCCTCATCTGCAATGCCGGCACTGTCCACTATGGACTTATGAGCATGATGACGGAAGAAGCGTGGGACCGGCTCTTCGCGGTGAACGTCAAAGGCATCTACCACTGTGTCAACGCCGCCATGCCGGGCTTTCTGAAAAAGCAGAAAGGTTGTGTCATCACCGTATCTTCCATGTGGGGGCAGGTGGGTTCATCCTGTGAGGCGGCCTACTCCGCCACCAAAGGCGCGGTGATCGCCCTGACCAAGGCTCTGGCCAAGGAGCTTGGCCCCAGCGGGATCCGGGTCAACTGTGTGGCCCCCGGGGTGATCCAAACAGATATGTGCGCCAATGTAGACCCGGAGGTGCTGGCACAAATGGCCCAGGATGCGCCGGTAGGGCGTAACGGCACACCGGAGGATGTGGCAAAGGCCTTTTGCTATCTTGCGGATGCGGAATTTATCACCGGTCACGTGCTCAGCGTGAACGGTGGCTATGTAATTTAGGAGGAAAATGAAACATGAAAATTTCTATTGGTTGCGATCATGGCGCACTGGCGCTGAAGAATAAGCTGGTGCAGCATCTGCAGGCACAGGGACATGAAGTAAAAGACTTCGGCACCTATACCCTGGATTCCTGCGACTATCCCGATTTTGCTGCGCCTGCAGCCCGGGCAGTGGCCTCCGGTGAGTGTGAAAAGGGTATTGTTCTGTGTACCACAGGCATTGGCGTGTCCATTACCGCCAATAAGATCAAGGGTATCCGCTGCGCTCTGCTCAGCGACCTGATGAGCGCGGAGTTGACCCGTCTGCACAACGACACCAATATGATGGCCATCGGTGCCGGTGTTGTGGGTCAGATGCTGGCACTGGAGATCGTGGACACCTGGCTGGGCACAGCGTTTTCCCATCAGGAGCGCCATCAGCGTCGCATCGACAAGGTCATGGCTTTGGAAGAAGCCCTCTGATTCCCCGCACAATGACTAACCATGAAATCAATCACGCCCGGAGCAAAACGCTCCGGGCGTGATTTTATTTATGCAAAAGCTCTTTTACCAGAGTGCCAATCGTATCCAACTGCGTATCATTCAGCTTCTTTAAGTCATTTACCAATTCATCCAACTTTTCCGGATTCTTGTTGGCATTATCAAAAAAAGCGGCAGGAGAAATATTTAAATACTCACAAATATAAAAAAACACCGTCATAGATGGCAGGTTTATCCCGTTTTCTATATTGTTGATATAGCCAGGACTTTGTCCTAGTGATAGGCTCATTTCTCTGGCTGAAACACCTTTTTTTAGCCGCAGAGAAACTAATCGGTCAATAAACATTTCTTTGTCCAATGTCGCCACCACCTTTTATATAATTCTACTATATGCCTACTCAATTATTATCCGGTTTAAGTAGTAATTATTCTTGACATATCTATTTGTATTAGATACAATTCTTTGTAATATACTTTTATTTTAGATGCTTATGAGACAGAAAGGATTTAACAGGATATGTCAAACAAAAAACCTTTGCTGATATCTGTTATCAGTATTCTATTCTTGATCCTCTTGCTTGTTTGGGTGCATCACGCAGACAATGCTCCTGCGGGCACATCAATAGATGACGCACATTATACCCCCACCCAAACTACCGTGGCAGAGACTGTTGCGCCAACAATGCCTTCAAAAGACAAATTGGTATGCCAATATAACAAGCTTTCTGACACCGCTACAAACCGGGAGGATCTTGAGATATATATTCCTTGTCAGGCAGGCTATTGTAAAGTTGTCTTTCGCCATTCTGTCAGCCAGGAATCCAACTATGATATTTGGCACATGAATCAAATGATTGCTGTCGACGAAACGCTGGTCAGCAGATATGATATTACCAATACCGGTGAATTCGAAGCCGCGATTCGTCTTCTGGATCGGGATGATTTCAGCGGTGGTAGCAATCACGGTGATGAGATCGTCTCTGCAATTCATTGCTACATTGATAACACCGCCACAGAATTCAGTCAGCTGTCTGCATTAACTACTTTTGACGAAATGAAGATCACACGTTCTTCAACGCTATATGATCCGGCAGATCACACTACGCCAATTGCTGAGCACAATGTGGACTACATTTTCTCCTTGGCTGGTGTTACCGTTAGTCAGCGTGTACATTGGCTTGTCAACGAAACCTGCCATACTTCCTATTTGGCTATGTTCCCCGTTTTGCGTTCAACCACTGCTGCCGACGGAAGCACCGTGCATGTATCAGAATACTATACAGACAGTTCCTCCGACGAAGCCTATGATGTTTTGGCAGCCGGCAAGTCTGAGTATCCTCAAACCTGGAAGCAGGGTGTTGCGAAAATGACATTGCTTTCCGATTCTCTGGGTTTGGAAGCCACCCTTTCACTGACACAGTACTCTCAGATTCCCGGTGCAGGATACTCTCAATGTTCCTCCGCAGAGCAATATAATAAGCTGTACTTCAGCATCACCGGTTTTGGAAGCGGTACAAATTATCAGGTTGTAGAAAATGATGTTTGGGAAGCCACATCTCACTATGCAGTAAACATCACCAAATAAACCCTTGGTTCACACACGGATTGAACAATCGTATCAAACAGCAAGTCCCCCCTGATGTAGGTCGATCCCTACCTCAGGGGGTGTTGCATAAAAAGGGAGTGACACCGCTAACGCAGCATCACTCCATCTTAAAACTATTTTTAACGGGGCTTTTTTGTACCGTCCGCGCTTTCTGTGTAACAGAACTTCTGCTTTATAGGGTATATTTTCCCAGCACTGTTGCCGGGCCTTCCAGCAACAGGGACAGCGCCTCTTCCCCTTCCGGGGCAAGACAAACCTGCAATGTGCCGCCTTCGTTTTCCAGGGTCAGGCGTCCTTCCGGCAGCAGCCCCCGGCTCCAAAGCACAGCCGCCACAGAACCGCAGCCGGTGCCGCAGGCCAGGGTATAATCCTCCACACCCCGCTCATAGGTCAGGATCCGGACCCGGTCCTTCCCCAGCCGGCAGAAGAAGTTCACATTCGCCCCCTTGGGAAATTCCGGGGCAAAGCGCAGTGCCTTTGCCCGCTGCCGCAAAGCCTCCTTGTGAGCAAACTCCAGAGCAGGCAGCTCCACCACACAGTGCGGCACACCGGGCATTCCCAGCTCCACATAGGCAGCATCCTCCCTGCGCTGCAGGTCCAGAATGCCGGGGCTGTTCAGCTTTACCCGGTACATATCCTCTCCGAGACGCCAGCCCGTCACCGGGCCAGCGTCGGTTTCCACCACCATGGTTTGGGGCGCGATGCCCATATCGTAGGCAAATCTGCAGATGCAGCGGGCACCGTTGCCGCACATCTCCCCCCGGGAGCCGTCGGAATTGTAAAAATGCAGCTTAAAATCCCAGGTCTGCGACAGACCCACTGCCATAAATCCGTCGCTGCCGGTAAGGGCGCAAAGCTCCACTGCCAATTTGGAAAAATCCAGCTCCTGCCCCCGGGCATCCACGACCATAAAGTCATTGCCCGCGCCGCTCATATGATAGACATCCATAGGCATACCTCTCAGGAGACAGAATCAAACTGGGAATTATACAGGCTATAGTAGAAGCCCTTTTGGGCCATCAGGCTCTCATGGGTGCCCTGCTCCACCACCTTGCCCCCATCCAGGACCAGGATGTTGTCTGCAGAACGAATGGTGGACAGCCGGTGGGCAATCACAAAGCAGGTCTTGCCCTCCATCAGTGTCCGCATGGCTGCCTGGATCCGCTGCTCTGTGCGGGTATCCACATTAGAGGTGGCCTCGTCCAGGATCAGCATATGGGCATCCAGCAGCATAGCCCGGGCAATGGTCAGCAGCTGCTTCTGGCCCTTGGAAATGGATGTGCCGTTATCGGACAGCACCGTATTGTAGCCCTGGGGCAGCCGGGAGATATAGCCGTGGATGTGGGCCGCCTTTGCCGCAGCCACCACCTCTTCCATGGTGGCGTCCGGCTTGCCGTAGGCAATGTTCTCAAAGATCGTTCCGTGGAACAGCCAGGTATCCTGCAGGACCATGGAATATGCCTTGCGCAAAGAGGCTCTTGTGACTTTGCGGATATCGTGTCCGTCTACATAGATCGCACCGCTGTCCACATCGTAGAACCGCATCAGAAGGTTTATAATGGTGGTCTTGCCCGCGCCGGTAGGACCGACGATCGCCGTCAGGCTTCCGGGCTTGGCATGCAGATCCAGCCCTTCAATGATCCGCTTTCCGGGGTCGTAGGAGAAATCCACATTTTCCAGCCGCACATCTCCCTGGACCCGGGTCAGCTCCACCGCGTCTGCATCGTCTGCAGGCTCGGGCTTTGCGTCGATGAGGCGGAACACCCGCTCTGCTGCCGCAAAGGCGCTCTGCAGTTCGGAAATGATATTCGCGACCTCATTGATGGGTCCGGAAAAACGGCGGGAATAGGTAACAAAGCTGCTCAGGTCACCCAGCTTGATCTTTCCGTTGAGAAACAGGATCGCACCGAAGGTGCTGACCAATGCCACCGAAACATTATTGATGAAATTGACACAAGGGCCGGTAACCGTACCAAAGGCTTCCGCCCGGGTGTATGCCTTGATCGCTTCCTGGTTTTTCTCATCAAAGTGCGCCTGTACCGCAGCTTCTCTGCCGTAGGCATGGATGGTCTTCTGACCGGAGAGCATTTCCTCCACAAAGCCGTTCAGCTGACCCAGCTTCATGGAGCGCTTCCTAAACAGCGGACGCACCTTACCGGTGAGCCAGCGGGTAAACAGGAAGGTAGCAGGAATGGTAAACAGGAAGATCACCATCAGCTGCGGTGCGATGCTCAGCATCATCACCAGGGCAAAGGTCACCGTCACCACACTCTGCAGGATATGCAGAAGGTCCGTGGAAAGGCTTTGATTCACCGTGTCAATGTCATAGGTCACAACAGAAATGATATCGCCGGTCTGGTAACGGTCAAAATAGCTCACCGGCAATCTTGTTAAATTATTAAACACCGCCTGCCGCATCTGCCGGGACACCGTCCGGGACAGGCGCAGCATCACCAGGTGCAGCACATAGCTCAGCACCGAGGACAAAATGTAGGTAATAAGCATCCAGGCAGCGCAGCGGAAGACCGTATCGAAGTCCACCATGCCTGCGCCAAAATCAATGGCATTGATGGCCCTGCCGGAGAGTCTGGGTCCTATCAGGCCAATGATACTCGATGCCATGGAGAGGATCACTGCCAGCACCACCAGCGCCCGGTTTTTTCCGATATACTTCCAAAGCCTGCCCAGCATTTTCCACATACTGGTCTTTGGCTTCTGCTCCATGCGTCGGTCGCCGCTTTGTTCCATGCGGCGCATACGGCCCATAGGACCGCCGGGTCCGCCCATCATACCGGGGCCTCCCATCATTCCGGGTCCTGCCATCAGGATTCCTCCTTTCCGTCACCCATTTGCGTTTGGGCAATACTGCGGTATTCCTCGCAGGTCTGCATCAGCTGTTCATGCTTGCCCATTCCAATAACACAGCCATCCTGGAGCACCAGGATCAGGTCCGCATGGCACAGGGAGCTGATCCGCTGGGTCACCAGCACGGTGGTGGTGTTGCGATAGTTTTCCCGCAAGGCTTTTCGCAGCTGAGAATCGGTCTTGTAGTCCAGTGCAGAGGATGCATCATCCAGCACAAGGATCTCCGGGTCCCCTGCCAAAGCACGGGCAATCAGCAGACGCTGCTTCTGTCCACCGGACAGATTGTTGCCCCGGACCGCCACCTGGGCCTCCATGCCCCCTTCTTTTTCCGCGATAAAGTCCGCCTGGGCGCATTGGGCGGCCTTTTCGATCTGCCCTTCATCCATTTCCCGGAAGAACCGGATATTGTCTGCAATGGTCCCACCGGTAATAAAGTCATTTTGGAACACGATGCCAAACTTGCTGCGCAGCTGCTCATAGGGGATGGTCTTAATATCCTCTCCGTCGATCCGGATCTGCCCGGCATCCACATCATACAGCCGCATCAGCAGATTCAGTATGGTACTCTTGCCGCTGCCTGTTCCGCCCAGAATGCCCAGGGTCTGTCCCCGTTCCAGCCGGAAGCTGAGGCCATCGATGTTCTTGCCCACTCCGTTATAGGAGAATTCCACATTTTCAAATGCAATATGAGGCGGCTGCTCCGGCTTTTCCGTTTCCTGCCCGGCTTCCACCGTCATATCCTCCGGCAGCGCCAGTACGGCGGAGATCCGCTTGGCACTGGCTTCACCCCGGGACCACATAATGAAGATCCGGGTAATGCCCGTCATAGCGGTGGTGATCATGGTAAAATACTGCAATGCCGCAATGATCACACCTGGCTTGATGGCACCGTCGTTGACCCGGTACGCACCCACCACGACCACCAGGGTCAGGCCGATATGCAGCACCGTGGAGGTCACAGGACCTGTGATTCCGGTGACGATGCCGGCCTTCTGAGACACATCGGTCAGCTCAGTGTTGACCCCTTCAAACCGGGCTCTTTCATACTCGGTCTTGCTCAGTGCCTTTGTGACCCGGATGCCGGTAATATTTTCCTGCATCACCCGGACCACCTTGTCCAGCACCGATTGCTGCTTGGTGTACAGCGGCAAGCTCCGCTTGGAGACAAACACCACCGTCAGCGTGATAAAGGGCAGCAGTACCACCAAAACCAGCGCCAGCTTCACATCCATCCGAAACAGCATGATCAGTCCGCCGATAAGGAGGATGGGCGCCCGGATACCCATACGCTGGATCCGGGTCAGCATATTGTTGACATGGTATGTATCACTGGTCAGACGGGATTCTGCGGAAGGGATCGTCAATTCATCCATCTGCCGGGCAGAGAGCTTCTGCAGCTTGGCAAAAAGGTCGTGGCGGATGGCTTTTGTGATCCTTCCGGAAGAAAAGGAGCTGATAGCATTGGCGCTTACATTCAGCGTCACACACAGAAGCGCTGCCAAGATCATGAGGCCGCCGTACAGATAAATGCCTGCCGGTTCGCCTGCAGGCACTTTTTCATCCAGCATGGTCTCCATCAGCGTGGGGATCCACAGGTCTGCGTAAGAACCCAGGAATTTAATGGCCAGCGTCAGCAGGATAAATCCCGCTTGCGGCCGTATATATTTTGCTAGACCTTTCATATTATTCCTCCTCCAGCTTCCTGCGGATCTTCCGAAGCAGGTGCAGCAGCTGCTCCTGCTCCTCCGGCTCCAGGGCCTGAAGCAATTCCTCCTCCCCGTTTTCCGTTGCCTGCCGCAATCCCGGAAGAAATGCCAGCAGCTTTTCCGTGGGATAGACGCACAGCACCCGCTTGTCTGTTTCCGACGGCCTGCGTTCTACAAAATCCATGTTCTCCAAAAGCTCCAGCTGTCTGGCAATGGTGCTTTTATCGAACCACAGCTTCCGCACGATCTGATCCTGAGACGCACCGGGATGGGCACTGATGGTCACGCACAGCCATGCGTGGATGCCCTTCAGCCCCAACGGCTCCATATACTCCCTGCGCTTTTGCCGCAGATATCGGTCTATTGCACTGATATTTCTGCTCAGCGGTGTCACAGTATCTCCTCCTCTTCGTTGCAATCGCAACTGTTGCATTTGCAACTGTTGCACCTGCAACTATATTAGCATGCCAATATCTGTTTGTAAAGCATAAATTGCGGAATTTTCCGCAAAATAGCATCCAGGGGGAGAGATTATGAAACAAGACGAAAAAAAGCCCAATCCTTTGGAGGTCACAGACCCCAAGCCACCGGTGATCCGCTCCGGCCGTATGGAAAACCGCAGATATTAAAACCCGGCCAGTTTCCGGGAGGACGCGAAGACCCTCCCCTACGAAGCGCTATCGGACACCCGCCGTAGGGGAGGGGTTCCATCCCCTCCCGTTACCCGGTGGCATAAACGCACCCGGTTGGTATAATCGGTGCGGCAGCGGGAGGGCGCAGAGGCCCTCCCCTACATGGGCGGTGCGTTTTATTGGAAATTTCCCGTATTCAGACCGGGCGGGCGGCAGGTTTGCCGCCCCTACATTGGGTGCGGTGGATCCAGCGAACCGGGTGCGGAGGACGGATGCCTTAACTTTCAACTTACAACTGCCAATTGCCCCCTGTATTCCTGCATGGGGCTTCGGAAACAACAAAAAGCACGCAGCCTGTTTGCTGCGTGCTTTTTGTTAAACCTCTTTGTACATGGCTCCGGCATCGTCTTTTCGGACATTCTCTGCCACTTGAACCACTTCCACCGCTACGGTCCTTGTGCCCATAGCGATCTCGATCCGGTCGCCGACCTTGACCTCGTAGCTGGCCTTGACCACCCGGCCGTTCACACTGATACGCCCGTTGTCGCAGGCTTCATTGGCCACCGTCCGACGCTTGATCAAACGAGAGACCTTCAGATACTTGTCAAGACGCATAGCCGATTCTTACTCGGAGACAGCGTCCTTCAGGGTCTTGCTTGCCTTGAAAGCGGGCAGACGGGTTGCGGGGATCTGAATGGTCTCCTTGGTGCGGGGGTTGCGGCCTACGCGAGCCTCACGAGCCTTCACCTCGAAGCTGCCGAAGCCGGAAACCTGCACCTTGTCGCCCTTAACCAGGGAAGCGGTGATGGTATCGACGGTAGCGTTGATGACGCGCTCTGCGTCCTTCTTGGTCAGGCCGGTCTTCTCGGCAACTGCTGCAATGAGTTCAGTCTTGTTCATAATTTATCGTCCTCTTTTCATTAAGTTTACACATGGGATTTCATCATAGCACAACCATAAATGCTTTGCAAGTGTTTTCTGCAGATTTCTTTGTTTTTTGCGAATAAAAATTTACAATTTCGGGAGATTTACCGCTTGCGCATAGCCTTTTCGTGACTTTTCCGGCGCAACTGTTTTACAGATGCAGGATTTTTGCAAGCTTCTCTCCCTTAGGCAGCAGACGGCAATCTTCTGCAGTAATGGACTTGCACAAAACCGCCCCGACGCAGTACACCAAAACACCCACGATCACAGGCACACCGCACAGCAAAACCCGGCTTGTGATCCCAAGGAAGGCGGTCATTGCCCAGTAAACACCGTACACCGCCACACCCATGATGGCTGCCGGCAGGAAGGAACGCAGGAAGTTCGTAAGCAGTGCCGGCTTCTGCGGTACCAGCTTGCGGATCGCCACCAAATTCAGCACCGCAATGGCGCTGTAGCTCAGAAGCGCACCGATGGGCGCGCCCAAAATACCGATGGCCGGGTTGCCCACAAGAATATACACCACCAGCAGCTTCACCGCACCGCAGACCAGCATATTCACCACCGGAACATGGGCAAAGCCATGGGCCTGCAGCAAAGAATTGGTATACTGGATCACCGCGTACAGGAAGATGCTGACGCCCAGCACTGCCATCAGGCTTGTGGCAAGGTCCAGCTTCTGTCCGGTGTAGTCACCCAGCAGCGCCATAATGGGCCGGGCCAGCAGGCAAATGCCTACAGAGCATGGCAGGCTGATGAGGCCTGTGACTCTGGCGGCAGATTCCTCGGTCTCCCGGACACCCTTGTCATCCTTCAGGGTCAGGAAAGAGGTAATGGCAGGGATCACGCTGACCGCAATGGGCACGATGAAGGCGCAGGGCATATTGAAAATGGTCATGGTCATGGAATAAATACCCTTGACCGTATCCGCTGCATCCTGAGAAAGTCCGTTGGCTGTCAGCAGCTGACCCATATACAGACGCTGCTCGATCACCGTGAGAAACTGCAGACCGGCAGAGCCGATGGTAATGGGTACCGCAATGGCAAGAAGCCCCTTGGCCGCCTGGGCATAGCTCATGGGCTGCTCCTGGCTGGCGGGGAGTTCTTTATACGCAGGGCGGAATTTCCCCATAAGGTAGACAACAGAAAGGGCACAGCTGACCGTTACACCCAGAATGGCACCGCCTGCCGCATGGGGTACACTTTTGAAAAAGTGCATCACACCAAAAGCAAGGCCCAGTCCCACCACCAGCTTGCAGGCAGCTTCCAGCACCTGGCTGACAGAGGTGGGCCGCATATTGCCCTGGCCCTGGAAGAAGCCCCGGTAGGTGGAGATCACGCCCATAAACAGTGCGCAAGGACCTAAGCAGGCAATGGCCACCGCCGCATTGGGCTGCATCAGCACATCCTCGGCCAGCCACTTGCTTCCCAGGACCATAAAGAGGCTGCTGAAAATACCCAGCCCCAAAAAGATCGCCCGGGCTGTCTGATAGACCCGTCGGACCTGGTTGTTGTGTCCCAGGGCGCTGGCCTGGCTGATCATGCGGCTCATTGCCACCGGAAGGCCGGCGGTAGAGATCATCAGCAGCACAGAGTAGATATCATATGCCGTAATGAAGTATCCGTAGCCCTGGTCGCCGATGACCATTTTCAGAGGTATCTTATAAAAAGCACCGATCACCTTGACCACTGCTGTGGCCACTGCCAAAAGGGCAGCACCGTGAAGGAAGGTTTGCTTTTTGGAAGTATCTGCCATGACTTACTCCTTCTTCTCCATCACTTTGGGGATCGCATACTGCATCAGCTCCGACACCACCGCATTCAGATCGATGGTGGGGAAGCTTCCGCTTTGGTAAAGCACCTTGCCCTGCACCATGGTCAGCGCGACATCGCCGCCCTTGGCGCAGAATACCAGCGCATTCATTACATCGTGACAGGGCATCAGGTGGGGTGCAGAGAAATCCACCAGGATCAGGTCCGCATCCATGCCCTCTTTCAGCATGCCCGTGGTATCCCCACGGCCCTGGGCTCTCGCACCGCAGCCGGTGGCCATCATCAGCACCGCCGCAGCCGGCATGGTATCCGCGTCTTTTTGGCTGCGCCGGGCATCCAGCGCCACCGCGCGCATCACCTCAAACATATCCAGATTGCCGCATTCGGACGCACCGCCCGTGCCAAGCGCCACATTCATGCCCGCCTTGACACTCTGCCGTACCGGCAGGGCAGGCAGACCGGCTTTTGCGTAGGCCATGGGTGTGGTCACCGCAGTGACCTTCTTTGCCCCCAGGAGCTTCCGCTCCTCCTCCGTCAGACTTACACAGCCGGTGGCGGTTGTGGGCACACGGAACAGGCCGTGAGCATTCAGCAGCTCCCCGGGTCCGAGGCCGGTTCTTTCCAGGCACTCCTGTGCCTCCTCCTCGGTCTCTGCCAGATGCAGCTGCAGCCCCAGGCCTTTTTCCTCCGCCCAGGCGGCTAGGCCCTCCCACAGCTTGTAATTGCTGATGTACTGGGCATACAGACCGGCATCCACCCGGATGCGGCCATGATCGTAGCCGTGCCATTTTTCTGCCACCCGGCAGCTTTCCCGGCACTGCTCATCGGTCTCAAAATCAAATTCTTCGTTCTCATCGATAAACCGGTAAGCAGACAGCGCCACATTGGCCTTGATGCCGCATTCGGAGGCTGCCTCCGCGCAGGCATCGGGATAGTAGTAAAGGTCCGAAACAGATGTGGTTCCAAACCGCAGGCACTCCGCCATGCCCATAAGAATGGCTGCCTTGGCGCTGCGCCCATCCAGCCGGGCTTCCTGCTGCAGCTGCTGCTCCAGGGCCTGTGCCCGGGAGGCATCGTCCAGCAAAGTGCGCAGCACGGTGGTGGCCAGGTGGGTATGGCAGTTTACAAGGCCGGGCATTGCCACCATGCCTGTACCGTCGATAATGGTAGCGGGCTTTTCCGCAGGGGCTTTCTTTTCCAAGTAGCTTATTTTTCCGTCGGTCACCCCCAGATATGCGCCAAAAAGCACATCCATCCGTTCGTTCAGGGTCACCACCGTTACATTGGAGATCAATGTATCCACAAAATTACTTCCTTTCCTGGTAAAAGCCGGAACTTACAGCAGCGCAAACAATTCTTTTTTCTGCTGCAGCACGCTGTCCAGCTGTTGGATATACTGCTCCGGGAATTTCGGATTATGGAACCGCTGCAGTGCGCCCCCGGGCAGATTGACCTTGTTCATGCCTCCACCGCCCAGAGAGAGAATGCTGTGCAGCTCCTCCATCATATAGATATTATACAAGCAGTCCAGATTATCCCGGCTCCAGCCAACATTTTCAAAGCTGCCGGACATATATTTCTGCCGGTAAAGATAGTAGGGCTTGTACCCGGCGGCTCTGAGCTGCGCGTTGGCATACTCCACCATATCCGTCACCGCCCGGGTATCCGGAAGGGCCACCTGCTTTTCAAACAGATCCGCGCCCTTCTTCAGTGCCAGGGTATGCACGGTGATATTGGCCGGGTTTAAGGCCATCACGGTATCCAGGCTTTGACAGAAGCCCGGATAGTCATCCCCGGGCAATCCGGCGATCAGGTCCATATTGATGGCAGTAAAGCCTGCCTGCACCGCCTGGGAATAGCTGCGCAGCACATCCTGCGCCGTATGGGGACGGCCGCAGGCCCGCAAAACCCCATCCTGCATGGTTTGGGGATTGATGCTCATACGGTCTGCCCCATGGTCCCGGATCGCCTGGAGCTTCTCAAGATCCAACGTGTCCGGTCTTCCGCCCTCCACTGTAAATTCCAGGCAGCCGGACAGATCAAAGCTTTCGTGTACCCGCTCCAACAGCCACACCATCTGGGCCACAGACAGGGTCGTAGGTGTGCCGCCGCCGATGTAGACGGTGCGCACCCGCTTGCCCGACGCTGCCAGCAACCGGCCCGTCAGCTCCATCTCCCGGGCAAGGGCCTGCAAATACGGCTCCAGCAGTTCCGTACGCTTTCCGATGCTGCGGCTGACAAAGCTGCAGTATGCGCAGCGGGTGGGGCAAAAGGGAATTCCGATGTACAGGGAAATATCCCGGCTCTCCATCTGCCTGCAGGCAGCCACGGTGGACCGGGAGCAATCCACCGCCAGGCGGCGGCGGGCGGGTGTTACATAGTACACATCCTTCAAAAGACGGTTGGCAGAGGCTTCTGTTCCACCGGCAAGCATATGCTTGGTGGTGATCTTCGTGGGACGGACCCCTGCCAGTGCCCCCCAGGGAGGCAGCGTCTGCAAATGGGCGCAGGCCGCAGCGTAATAGCTCTGCTGCAGAATGCGTCTGCGCAGCTGCACCGTCTCTGCGTTCTTTTTCAGCCGTCGGACGCCCCGGCTTGTCTTCCCCGCCAGGGTGATCACAGTGACAGCCGTCAGCCAGGTCTTCCCCCTGTGGAGGCGGGATTCTGCCTGTCCTTCCTGTGTGGAAAACAGCGCCAGCTGCAGCTGCTCCACCGCATAGCGGTCATCATGACCGACGAGTTTCAGTTCCATGAAGCCCCCTGCATATAAGGGTTGCACCGACGCTCCAAGTTCAGATTGGTGGCCTCACCATGGCCGGGAAGCACATGGTAATCCCCCTCCAGGTCTGCCAGACGGCTCAGAGACTGGCTGATCTGGGGGAAGGAACCGCCGGGCAGGTCTGTTCTGCCGCAGGTACCGGCAAAAAGGGTATCTCCGGAGAAGATCACATCCTGGCACACCAGGCAGACGCCACCGGGGGTATGGCCGGGGGTGTGCATCACCTTCAGAGTAAGGCCTGCCAGCTCCAGGACACTGCCCTCTTCAAAATAGTCTGTGCAGGGGATGGTTCCCAGGGTCAGCTTGTTGGGCAGGGACAGATCCTCTTCATGGATGTACACCTTGCAGTGGGTCTGCGCCGCAATGACCTTCGCGCCACCCACATGGTCGAAGTGACCGTGGGTCAGCAGGATCGCCTCCACCTGCTTGCCCTGGCTGCGCACCTGGTCCAGGATCTGCTCTGCCTCAAAGCCCGGATCCACCAGAATGCAGGTATCCGAGCCCTCGCCCCATGCCATATAACAGTTGGTATACAGGCTGCCGCCTGTGATGGTAATGATGTTCATAGGAATCACCTCATCGTGTTTTCAAATGCCTTCTAAGCGGATTCAGCCTCTGCGGGGGGCGTTCATCAGCTCCTGGGTGTCCAGGATCAGCGTCACCGGGCCGTCATTGACCGATGCCACCTGCATATCCGCACCGAACTGTCCGTGCTCCGGGGGGTAGCCCAGCTGGGCGCAGTCGGAAAGGAACTGCTCATAGAGCTGATTGCCCAGCTCCGGTCCGGCAGCTTCGGTAAAGCTGGGGCGGCGGCCCTTGCGGCAATTGCCGTACAGGGTAAACTGGCTGACCACCAGCACCTGTCCTCCCACATCTTCCAGCCCCCGGTTCATCTTGCCCCCTTCGTCCTCAAAGACCCGAAGGCTCAGGCATTTTTCTGCCAGATAGCGGCAATGCTCCTTTGTATCCTCCGGGCCCACACCCAGCAGGATCAGAAAGCCCTGTCCGATCTGACCGACGCAATTGCCGTCAATGGTAACGGAGGCGGACTTGACTCTTGTTAATACTGCTCTCATTGTAATACTCCTGTCAGTAGAAAACGATCTTTTTTCAGTTCTGTCCTCTCCGGGAACCCATAACATCCCGGATATTCAGCAGGCGATTACGGATCGCCTCCAGCTCCGAAACATTCTTCACCTCAAAACGGACAGTGAAGACACTGTGGCCGTCGGGCAGATCCTTTCCGGAAAGCTCCTTTACCCGGATCCTTGCAGAGGTCATGGCCATAGCCACATCCAGCAGCAGGCCGTCCCGGGTGATGCAATCCAGCTCCAGAGTGGTCTCAAATGGCTGCTCCTCCACATTGTCCCAGCGGACGCGGACCCAGCGGGCCGCCTGCTTGGGATCCCGGATACCGGCAGTGTTGGGGCAATCCGCCCGGTGAATGGACACACCAAAGCCCTTGGTGATAAAGCCCACAATGGCATCTCCGGGCACCGGTGTGCAGCAGCGGCTGAACTTGATCATGCAGGAGTCGATATCCTCCACGATCACACCGTTGACCGCATGGCGGTTGCGCTTTGCGGTATCGGCTTCCGGGTTGATGCGCAGGGGGTTCTGATTGGTCTTATCTGCCTTGACGGCTTTGTTGATATCGTCCCGGATCTTGCCCACGGCCTTCGTTGCCGTGAGACCGCCGTAGCCGATGGTGGCATACAGATCATCCCAGTTGTCAAAGGACAGCTTTTTCAGCAGGCTCTGCTCCACCTCAGCGTCCATTGCACCGGGCAGCGGCAGCAACAGCCGCTTCATTTCCGCCTCGAAGCTGGACCGACCGTGGACGATGTTTTCTTCCCGCTTTTCCTTCTTGAACCACTGCTTGATCTTGGTCCGGGCCTGGTTGGATTTGCATATGTTCAGCCAGTCACGGCTGGGGCCCTTGGCGGATTTGGATGTAATGATCTCAACGATATCGCCGTTGTTCAGGGGGGTATCGATGTTGACGATGCGGTTGCTGACCTTCGCGCCCACCAAAGAGTTGCCCACACCGGAGTGGATGGCATAGGCGAAATCGATGGGAGTAGAGCCGGCAGGCAGGGATACGATCTTTCCCTTGGGGGTAAAGACGAACACCTCGTCATCGAACATATCGATCTTCAGTGAGTTTACATAATCTTCCGCATCGGTATCCTGCTGGCTTTCCAGCAGGCGGCGGACCCACTCGAAGTCCTTTTCGTTTCCGTTTCCGGCGCCCTGCTTATATTTCCAGTGGGCAGCAATACCGTACTCCGCGGTCTCATGCATCTGCCAGGTGCGGATCTGCACCTCAAAGGGAATGCCCTGGGTGCCGATGACCGTGGTGTGCAGACTCTGGTACATATTGGGCTTGGGGGTGGAAATATAGTCCTTAAACCGGCCCGGCACCAGATTGAACAGGTCATGGATATGACCCAGCACATTGTAGCAATCCGGGATGGTATCCACCACCACACGGAATGCGTAAATATCGTAAAGCTCCTCCAGGGTCTTTCCCTGGGCGTTCATTTTCCGGTAAATGGAGTAGACGTGCTTGATGCGTCCGTAGGTCTCGTTATGGATGCCCATATCCGTCAGACGGTCAGTGATCTTCTCCTGAATGGTGTGCATAAAAGCCTCATCATGGTCCTTGCGGGCCTTCAGATACGACATGATATCGTCGTAGCTTGCAGGGTCCAGATAGCGCAGGGAAAGGTCTTCCAGCTCCCATTTGATCTTCTGCATACCAAGGCGGTGGGCCAAGGGTGCGTAGATATCCATGGTCTCCCGGCACTTGATGATCTGCTTTGCCTGGGACTGATACTGCATGGTGCGCATATTGTGCAGCCGGTCCGCAATCTTGATCAGCACCACCCGGATGTCCTTGGACATTGCCATGAACATCTTGCGCAGATTCTCCATCTGCTGCTCCTCGGTGCTGGAAAAATTCGCCCGGGTCAGCTTGGTAACACCCTCCACCAGCAGCGCAACCGTTTCTCCGAAACGGCCTGCAATGTCATCGTGGGAGGCACCGGTGTCCTCAATGCAATCGTGGAGCAGCGCACCCAGCACCGCATCCGTATCCAGCCCCATTTCCGCAACGATCTCCGCCACCGCCATGGGGTGGATGATGTAAGGCGAGCCGTCCTTGCGCTTTTGTTCCTTATGTTTTTCCTCGGCATAGCGGATGGCCTCTTCCACCAAGGTCATATCCTTGCCGGGCATATATTTCTGCAGGGTCGCCTGCAGGGATTCATAATGCTCAGAAAACGTTTCCATAGTTTTAACTCTCTTTCACCGCACAAAGGTACTGCATTGTCCGGCTTTGGTTCAGATCCATCTTGCCATTGGCAGGCAAAAGCCGGATACTCAGATACTTATGCCGCTTTTCCAATTCCAAAAGTCCCACATCCCCAAAGATGTCCAGGCAGGTCATCAGCTTCCCAAGGCTCAGGGGCTGGGAGGACCAACGGACGATCTTGCGGCACAGGCACACCGGACTTTCCTCCACAGCGCCCCCGGGCACTGCCGCCAGGTAGCGCCACACCATAGCCAGGGTATTCCGGTCCGGCAGCAGCTTTTCTGCACCGGCACGGTCCAGGGTCTGGGCACACAGGGCGCGGTAATCCGTGGTTTCCACAGAGCACTCTGCCTTGCAGGAAGGGCGGATATCCACCACATTCAGCTGCACGGAGCGCTCTGCCCGGAATGTATTGACCTGGGGTTGGAAGGCAATGTCCACCCGGTCACCGGAGACCACCGATGCCGTCTTTTCATCCACAGAGAACCATATCCCCTGCAGCGCATTGCGGCCTGCATGCAGCCGCAGCCGCAGATGGCGGCCATTGCCCACTGTGCCTGCCCAATCCACCTGCACATCCCGCAGGATCAGCACCGGCTTGGGGCAGCTGTTTCCGCAGGGCTCCAGCTGCGCCAGGGACTCCACATTGCCCAGTGTCAGCAGCTCTGCGCCCACCGTGCAATCCGCCTCCAGGACCGTCCGGGGCGCATCGTCACAATAGTATTCTCTTGCCAGGCTGCAGATCTGCTCCCGGAAAGCGGGAATATTCTGCCGGCTGATGGTAAAGCCCGCTGCCAGCTCATGTCCGCCATAGCTCTCCAGCAGCCCGGACAAAGCCGACAAAGAGGAAAACAGATTAAAGCCGCCGTAGCTCCGGGAGCTTGCCTTTCCGTGATCTCCGTCCAGGCAGATCAGGAATGTGGGGCAGCAATATTCTTCTGCGATGCGGCTGGCAACGATGCCCACCACACCCTGGTGCCAGCTTTCGTCTGCCAGCACGATGGCATCCGGGATCTGCCCCTGGGGCAGCATCTCCAGCACCTGCTGATAGATCTCCGATTCCACAGCCTGACGGCTTCTGTTCAGATCGCACAGACCCTTTGCCAGCTCCTCCGCATGGTCCGGATCCTGGGTCAGAAACAGCTCTACCGCCAGTTCGATCTTCCCCATCCGGCCTGCCGCGTTAATCCGGGGCGCCAGGGTATAGCCCACAGAGGAAGCGGTAAGGGTCTCCTTCTCGCAGCCTGCCTGCTTCAAAAGGGCAACGATGCCCGGACGCTGGGTATTGTGCAGCGCCTCAAGGCCCCGGGAGACGATCACCCGGTTTTCTCCCCGCAGGGGCATCACATCTGCCACTGTGCCCAGGCAAACCATATCGGCATATTCTTTGAGAATGTCCTCCTGACTGCCGCACAGCGCAGCTGCCAGCTTAAATGCCACACCCACACCGGACAAGTCCTTATGGGGATACCGGCAATCCGGTCTGTGGGGGTCTACCACCGCGATCGCTTCCGGCAAGGTGTCCTTGCACTCATGGTGATCCGTGATCACCAGATCGATCCCCAGCTGCCGGCACATCTGCGCCTCACTGATGGCGGTAATGCCGCAATCCACCGTGACGATGAGCTTGACGCCCTCACTGTGGAGCTGGTTGATGGCAATGGGGTTCAGACCGTAGCCCTCCTCCAGCCTGCCGGGTATGTAGGGCACGCAATCCGCTCCCTGGGCGCGCAAGAAGTCCGTCAGAAGGCAGGTGGCAGTGATCCCGTCCACATCATAGTCTCCAAAAACAGCGATCTTCTCTCCCCTGGCCAGAGCCAGTCCCACGCGTCCGGCTGCCAGATCCATATCCCGCAGCAGGTAGGGATCCGGCATCACCTGATCGCAGCCCAGATAGACCCGGGCTTTTTGGGGATCATCGATCCCTCTGGCAGCCAAAACCATTGCTACCAAAGGCGCATATCCTCCGCAAACCAGGTTGTTTACCGCATCCATTCTCGGTTCTTTATCGTTCCATATCCCGTATTTCAAAGCATAACACATCCAATTATATCATTTTCTGTTTATTATAACAAAAAAACACGGGATACACAATAGAAAGTTGCAAAAAACCCTGGGGATTTATGCCTGTAAAAACCGTGGGTTCACACATCTGCCGTCATGCTTTTTACCGCAGATGCGATCACAGGTGCCAGAAGCATCCCCAATATCCCCCAAAGGCAGTAGCCTGCGTACAGCGCCAGCAGTGTGACCAGGGGATCCAACCCCAGCTGCCTTCCCAAAAGCCGGGGCTCCAGCACGGTGCGCAGGGTCAGTGCCACCGCGTAGATCCCCAGAAGGCCCAGGGCATGGGCAGGTCTGTGCTGCAGAAGGCTTACCAGCGCCCAGGGGATCAGCACCGTCCCCGTCCCCAGGATGGGCACGGCATCCACCACCGCCACCAGCACCGCCCAGGCAGGACCGTAGGGGATCCGCAGCAGCAGAAAGCCGGTACAGACCACGACCCAGGTCAGCGCGGACAGCTTGAGCTGCGCCTTGAGCCAGCCTGCCAAAGAAGTCCTGACTCTCCGGGCTGCCGGCAAATACCGGCTGTACCAGCTTTCCGGCAGACGCGCACAAAAAAAAGCCTTCAGCCGGGGGAGCCTGCCGGATATCAGATAGGCAGAGAGGATCCCCGTACCCGCACCCAGCAGCCCATCTCCCACCTTGCTGACAGTAGAGCCCAGCACAGAGGGCAGTTTTTGGGTCACCTGCTGCAGAAAAACCGTTCCGTCATCAAACAGCTCCAGGGCAGTACGCTGCAGCACCGGGCGCACACTGTCCGGTGCTGCTTCCGCAACGCGCACCATCCAATCCTGCATCAAAAGCATCCCGTTTTTTGCAGTGTCTGCCAGGGCGGGCAGCGCACCGGAGAGTTCTCCCAATTCCCGCACCAGCACCGCCCCCACCAGGGAAAGAATGGCAAGAAGCCCTGCGATGGTGGCACTGACCCCCAGCCCCGCAGCCACCGACCGGGGCAGCTTCCAGCGCCGGACGCCAAAGCGTACCGCCGGTTCCGCCGCCAATGCCAGTGCCGCGCCTGCAAGAAAGGGAAGCAGCACCGGAAGGGCATAGCGCACCCCCAGCCACAGGACGCCCACTGCCACCGCTGCCGGGATCAGCTTTTTCCAAAAAGGTATTTCCATGAATTTCTCCTTTCGGGCTTGCATTTTTCAAAAACTGTGCTACAATTGTCCGTAACTGAAAGACATTTTTCCTATATTGGAGGACAGATCCATGGCAAGTACACCAAAATACTACATTGTGGAGGCCTCTGCGCTGCCTGAGGTGTTCCTGAAGGTCGCAGAAGCCAAGCGCCTTTTGCAAACCGGTGAGGCTTCTACCGTAAACGATGCCACCCGGATCACCGGGATCAGCCGCAGCGCTTTTTATAAGTACAGAGATTCTGTGCTTCCTTTTCAGAATATGATGACCGGCCGGGTGATCACCTTCCAGTTTATGCTGCAGGATCAGCAGGGCCTGCTGTCTTCCCTTCTGAGCATCTTCGCTGAGCACAAGGCCAATATCCAGACCATCAACTCCATCGTTCCCACCAACGGCTGCGCCATTGTGACCATCTCCGCTGAGACCACAGACCTGACCGTGTCTCTGGAGGATCTTCTGCGGGATGTCAGCCAGCACGACGGCGTGATCAAGGCAGAGATCCTTGCGGGCTGACAGTGATTATCCTATCCAATCTTTACCAAATTATACGGCCGGCCGGTGCGTTTTACGCACCGGCCGGCCTTTTGCTTCAATGAATTCTTTTGTATAGCTTTTCCAGCAGATTCCGCAGGGGTACAAACAAAGCCAGGGAAATAATAAAATTGCCGACGCAGTGGGGCACATCAAAAGCAAGCCCGGACAGCCACCAGCGGATACCGTAGTCGAAGCCTCCGATGAGCATATACACCGGGCTGCACAACAGACCAAATGCCATGCCAAAGGCTCCGGACAGCAGCGCCCACCACAAGGGATTTCGCAGCCGGCGCATAGCAATGGCTGCCAGCGCCAGCACTGCCCAG
This sequence comes from Faecousia sp., assembly GCA_045531815.1. GTDB lineage: Bacteria > Bacillota > Clostridia > Oscillospirales > Oscillospiraceae > Faecousia. The sequence continues at coordinate 20,786 of JAZSER010000099.1, forward strand.
ATATACAGGTAATTGATGTTCCAAAGATTGATGCCGTACAAAAGCACCTCCATCAGCACATACAGGTAGATGGGATACAGTGCCTTCCAGCCAAACACCACCGCGAACAGCATGACCATCAGAGAAACGGGCTCGATATTGGGAAGACCGCTCATGGCAACCTTGGCACCGAAGGTCAATGCCCCCAGCACACCAAACAGCGCGATCTGCCGCAAGGTCAGCTTTGCTTTATTCACCGGTATACACCAGCTTGTACACACCGCCGTCGGTCACAGGAGTGGTATCGATGCCCTGCAGGGCATATTCCTCTCCCTCATACAGCGCCCAGTAAGCCTTGTCCGTATCGTAGATGGCCTGTTCGCCATCCACCTCGGTGATCTCCAGGCCGTAAGGGCCTGCATCTCCCTTGATAAGACCGTCTTCTTCCAGCACAGGTCCCAAAAACTCCGCATCGGTCTCATAGGTAAAGTCCTTGCTGGAGCCGTCTGCGTGTACGACGGTCACTGTGATCTTCTTCAGCTGTGCTTCCGTTGTTCCGGAAGTCTGAGGACCCTCTGTTTCCCCGGCTGCACCGGAAGTACAGGCAGCCAAAGAAAGCACCATGGTCAAAGCAAGCAGGATCGCAAAGATTTTTTTCATAAGAATGCCTCCTAAAAAAGAATACTGCGGCACCCAAGCAGGGTGCCGCAGCCGTTTTTCTGCGACAAACGCACCTCCCATAGCACGCAGGAGGCGGAGAAAGCCATTTCCGTAGGTCTTCTGACTTGTGCCTTGCAAAAGGTTGCATTTTGCGACTTGCTCAGCCTTCCCGGAATTGCTTACAGTGACCGGTTTTCACCAAGAGACAAGCCATCAGCACTTACAGCGGCGGTACCGTTTGGGAATTGCACCCAATTATCTTGTTCAGCAAACACGGCCATACACCGTATCTGCCACGGAATTGGTATCTGATTGTCGAAAATATTCTAACACGCACAGTTTGCCGTGTCAAGCCCTGCCGCCTCAGCAGCAGAAAAATCTGCCCCGGCAGCAAAACAGCTGCAGCACCCAGCACAGACACAGCTGCCACAGGCCGCCACGCATCCGGAAGCCGCCAAAATTTCCCGCCTGGCGGCGGTAGGCTGCGCCTCCGTTCTGGATCTGCTCCAGCACCTGCAGGTACTCGGCATTCCCCGGCTCCATGGAGACAGCTCTGCGGATATGCTCCAACGCCGTCACCTGATTTCCCAAGCCGTCATTGGCAAGGGCAGACAGATAGTACCACCGGCCGTTCTTTTCTGCAGAATTCTGCAGCACATTCAGCGCCTCGGCATACTTGCCGTAAAGAATGTACTGGTAGGCAGACTGCTGATAGGGGTCACCGGCACTTTGGTAGCTCTGCCGCTGCCATGCACCGCCAAAGGGATCGTAGCCATAGCCGCCGTAGCCGCCATAGCTCTGTCCTCCGCCGTAGCCGCTGCCGGAAGCGCGCTGATAGGCATCCGGATTCTTGATTTGCTCATATGCCGCATTGATCTGCTGCATTTTCTTGGCAGCCTCCGGATCATTGGGATTTCTGTCCGGGTGATACTGCTTGGCAAGCCTTCGGTAAGCCTGCTTTATTTCGTCATCCGTAGCACCGGGGCTGACCCCCAGCACCTTATAAGGATCTTCAACCATCATTTTCCTCCCGGGCGGCACGCCGGCCCTGTCTTCTTCTGTACTCTACCCACACACCGCTGTAGAGAATATTGTCCAGCAGCTTCTTGTCCTGCACCAAGGGCAGGCGCTCATAGTATTGGGTGCATCGCCCCATGGCAAGCACCAGGTATTGCTCCCACCGTTTCCAATCCAGCCCGGTCTTCATGGCTGCAAAGGGATTGTACTGGTTTTTCCGGATATCCCGACGGTAGTCCACCGCCGCATCGGCAAGGTAGATATACCGCCCCAGGGCCATTCCAACCTGCCGCAGGGTCTCTGCCCACAGGTCCTCACGGTATACCAGGATCTCCCCCATCAGCTGTCCGAAGCAGCCGGCAGGCGCATCCGGGCTGTCACAGCCCTCCTTTTCCAGCTGACTCAGCCGGGAAAGACATGCCTCGATGGCACTGCACTGCCGGGGATACTTTTGGCAGATCTCCGGCAAGCTCTTCTGAAACACCCCCGCCATGAACTTGGCAGCGCGCTTTCCTTCATCTGCGTAGTCATCCACGCAGTTATAATACGCCAGCGCCACATTCATATCGGCAGCATAGCGGATATATTCGTTATCCACCCAGGGGCGCTTGGAAATCGGGTGCAAATGGCAGGCATTTTTCCCCTGGGTCTCCTCCGGCTCATACAGGCTCATAAGCAGCAGGGCAAGAAATGCCATGTCATAGCTCAGCCCCAGCCGGGCAGCATTGGAGGAACGCTCCCGGATCTGACGGCAAATGCCGCAGTACACCGCACCGTAGCGCTTTTGGGTACTTTTATCCAGTTCCGGCAGATTCGCCATAACATATCCAAACACAACCCACACCCCCCATTTTTTTACTTTATCATAGATCGGGGCTGTGAACAAGAGGTAAACAACCGCAAGAATTTACAAAAAATCAACATTTTTTGTTTTCCTGGGAATTTTGCATCAGCCAGTGGTTCAGCGCGCCCCCATAAAACAGGATCGATACGCAGCAGTAAAGCCACAGCATACTCAGTGCCACCGCATACACAGACCCGTACACATTGGAAAGCTTCGCAAAATGCTCCACATAAATGGAGTACAGGTCCGAAAAGATCAGCCAGCCGCTGGATGCCAAAAGCGCACCGGGCAGCGAATCCGTAAACCGGTTGCGCCGGTTGGGAAGCACCATAAACATGGCGGTAAACAGCAGCGTCTGCACCCCCAGCAGCACAAAAAACCGCAGCCCGATGATCTCCTCCAAAAACGACAGCAGCGGACTTCCTGCCACCGGCAGCCACTGCAAAAGAGATGTACCGAACACATGCAGCACCAGGGTCAGCAGCAAAACCAAAAGGAACAAAAAGGTATAGATCACGCTGACCAGGCGGGTATACAGATAGCCCCGGTCCTCCGCCACCTTGTAGATGGAATTGAGTCCGGTGAGAAGTCCGTGGATCCCCCGGCTGGCCGACCAAAGGGCAGTCAGCACCGAAACCGACACCACCGTTCCGGTGGTGCTGTAATAGGTGCTTACAATGAGCTTTTCCGCTGCCGGCAGCAGTGCCGCCGGGATCACACCCTCCAAAAGCTCCGTAAGGCTATGGATTTCAATGCCCGTGTAGCGCACCAGGCTCATCAGCAGTACCAGGGTGGGAAACACCGCCAGCACAATAAAAAAGCTGGCATGGGATGCATAAACGGGAATGCGCAAAGACCCAATGTAGCGCACCGGGATCATAAGCTTCTCAAAAAGTGTATTCTGCGTTATTTTTCCCACTGTGTAAGCCTCCTTCCCATGGCAGTATGCACATCCCGGGGCAAACCATCCGCTGCCCGTGACCGCTAAGCAGCAAAGGCGCACCGCTTCTGCGGCGCGCCTTTGTATTCTGCCTTTATTCTGCAGAGATCAGATAATAATACACCGGCTGGCCGCCACGCAGCAGATTCACATCTGCATCGGGGCAAATCTCCTGGAACAGGTCCGCTGCCTTCTGGGCATGCTTCTCCTGAATATCCTCGCCGTAATAGATGGTGATATAATCCTTTCCATCGTCTCTGACCTTCTGTGCCAAAGCCTTCAAAAGCACCTTGATGTCCTTGCTGGTGCCGAACAGGCTGCTTCCAAACATTGCCAGATAGTCACCCTCATGAATATCGTGGCCGTCAAAATCAGAGTTGCGGGCTGCATAGGTGATCTGCATGGTATCCACCGTAGCCAGCGCCTCTGTCAGCGCCTCGGTATTCTCCTCTTCGGTGCCATCGGGGTTAAAGCTGAGCATTGCCGTAATGCCCTGGGGCACGGTCTTGCTGGGGATGACCACCACATGCTTGGGGGTCAGGGCATCCACCTGCTCCGCTGCCATAATGATATTCTTATTGTTGGGCAAAACATACACGGTTTCTGCAGGGACCTTGTTGACCTCCTCCAGGATATCCTGGGTGCTGGGGTTCATGGTCTGTCCGCCGGAGATGATCCCGTCCACGCCCAGATTCATGAACACATCTGCAAGACCGTCACCGGCACAGACGGAGACCACACCGAAGGGCTTCTCCGGCTCTGCGATCTTGGGTGCCAGTTCCTGCTCGCTCATGACCTTTTCCGTGTGCTGCAGGCGCATATTCTCGATCTTCACCGTGACAAAAGAGCCGTACTCAATGGCTTCGTGCAGTGCCTTGCCGGGATCGTTGGTGTGGACATGGACCTTGATGATCTCCTCATCGTCCACCAGCACCAGGCTGTCACCCAGGCTGTCCAGGAATGCGCGCAGCTGCTCAGGATCTTTGTCATTCTCCCGGTCGATGATAAACTCTGTGCAGTATGTGAAGGTGATCTCCTCATCGCTGATATCACCGAACACCGCCTGCTCCTTGGTGTCGCCGGCATCAAAGCCCTCGGGCACCACCACATCCTCGCCCTGCAGGGAGCTGAGCATGGCTTCCAGAATGAACAGCCAGCCCTTGCCGCCGGCATCCACAACACCGGCCTTCTTCAGCACCGGGTTCTGATTCACCGTATCTGCCAGGGCGACCTTTGCTGCCTCGATGGCGGCTTCGTGGACAAATTCCACGAAATTATTTTCCTTGGCTGCCTTCAGCGCTGCGGCTGCCGCCAGACGGGAGACCGTCAGGATGGTGCCCTCAGCAGGCTTCATAACTGCCTTATACGCAGCATCCACACCTGCCTGCAGCGCCTCTGCCCAGGTAGTACCGTCGCAATCGTTGATTCCCTTCAGCCGCTTGGACATACCCCGGAACAGCAGAGAAAGGATCACACCGGAATTGCCTCTTGCACCCCGGAGCATGGCAGAAGCAGCAACAGCAGAAGCCTTCTCCAAGGTGGGATCTTCCGTCTTGCGCAGGTCTGCTGCAGCGGCATTGATGGTCATGGACATATTGGTGCCCGTATCACCGTCGGGCACGGGAAATACATTCAAATCATTCAGCTGCTGTTTGTGGATCTCAACGGAAGCAGCTGCGCTGATGGCCAATCGGCGAAAATCAGCGCCGTTAATCGTCTGTCTCAATTCTTACCTCCGATTATCCATTCATCATGGAATCTATATAGACATTGACGGCACGCACCTGCGTACCGGTGCACTTATTGACAACATAGCGCACCTCAGAAATGATGGACGCGCCCACAGCACTGAGATTCACACCGCTGTTGACAATAATATGCAGATCGATGGAAATGGAGTTGTCCTCGTGGAACTCTACCAGGACACCCTTTCCCATGGATTCCTTGCGCAAAAGATGATAGACACCGTCGGAAACGGACCGGGCAGCCATGCCCTTCACGCCAAAGCAATTGCTGGCAGCGGTGCCGGCGATATCCGTGTAGACACTGGTGCTGACGCAAACATTGCCCTGTTCATTGTTATGGCAGATCATACTTGTACCTCCTAGATAAAAATGGGGGAGATGCGTTTATACCATGCTGGCTTCCCAGCAATCGGGAGCTGTCAGATCCATCATCTTTACAACGGTGGGTGCCACATTGGCAAGACCGTAGCTGCCCTGGCGGATGGTGTAGGCAGTTTCCTTGTCGTAAATGATGAAGGGAACGGGGTTCAGAGAGTGGGCAGTACGCACAGAGGTCTTGCCCTTCTTGGTCTCGGTCATCTGATCGGCATTGCCGTGGTCGGCAGTGATCAGAACGGTGTAGCCATACTTGTCGGCAGCCTCCAGGATCGCCTTCAGACCGGCATCCACACACTCCATTGCGGTGACCACCGCTTCCATGACACCGGTGTGACCCACCATGTCGCCATTGGGGTAGTTGCAGCGCAGGAACTGGAACTTCTTGCTTGCCATTGCCTCCACCATGGCCTCGGTGATCTCTTTGGACTTCATGGCAGGTGCCTGCTCAAAGGGGATCACATCGGAGGGGATCTCCAGGTACTCCTCCAGCTCCTCGCTGACCTTGCCGGAGCGGTTGCCGTTCCAGAAATACGTCACATGGCCGTACTTCTGGGTCTCAGATACAGCAAACTCCCGGATGCCGGCAGCGCACAGGACCTCAGTGAGTGTGTTGGTGATCACAGGGGGCTGGACCAGATAGTTCTCGGGGATGTTTAGGTCACCGTCATACTGCAGCATGCCGGCAAACTTCACACCCTGATAGTCGCCCCGGTCAAACTTGTCAAAGTCCTTCCGGTCAAAGGCCAGGGAGATCTCCTGGGCACGGTCGCCACGGAAGTTAAAGAGGATCACGCTGTCGCCGTTTGCGATTTTGGCAACGGGCGCACCGTCTCTTGCCACCACAAAGGCGGGCAGATCCTGGTCGATGCAGCCGGTTTCCCCACGGTAGGTCTCAATGGCCTCCTGAGCAGATGCAAACTGACGGCCAATGCCCTGAACATGGGTGCGCCAGCCGGCCTCCACCATGCCCCAGTTGGCTTCATAGCGGTCCATGGTAACGGTCATTCTGCCGCCGCCGGAAGCAATGGCATAATCGCAACCATCGGTATTCAGCTGTGCCAGCACCTCCTCCAGCTGACCCACATACTCCAGCGCGGAGGTAGCGGGCACATCGCGGCCGTCCAGCAGAATGTGGCAGTAAGCCTTCTGCACACCGGCAGCCTTGGCAGCCTTCAAAAGCGCGATCAGATGGGAAATATTGGAATGCACATTGCCGTCAGACAGCAGGCCCAGGAAATGCATTGCCTTGCCGGCCTTTGCGTTCTGAACCAGGTCCTGCCAGACATTTGAAGCAAACAGTGTGCCGTTTTCGATGGACTCACCCACCAACTTGGCACCCTGAGAGTACACCTGGCCGCAGCCCAACGCATTGTGGCCCACCTCGGAATTGCCCATATCCTCATCGGAAGGCAGACCGACCGCTGTGCCGTGGGCCTTCAGATAAGTATGGGGGCAGGTTGCCAGCAAAGTATCCAGGGTAGGGGTCTTTGCCACGACAACTGCATCACCGCTGCCGCCGTCGCCTTTGCCTACACCGTCCATAACAACTAAAACAATGGGTTTTTTCATGAAGATTCCTCCAAGAATCATAGTATGTGTAAAAAGTGCATTTTACGAGTCATACTATTTTACATCATTTTTATCAAAGTTACAACCCATAATTTGAAATTTTTTGTAACCAACCGTATTTTTTACCCCAAAAACAGAAAAATTTCCCGTAACGAGAATATAGGGGAGGGGTTCCATCCCCTCCCGTTACCCAGCCACATGAACGCACCCGATCGGTATAATCGGTGCGGCAGCGGGAGGGCACAGAGACCCTCCCCTACATGGATGCGCCATCGAACAACAGCCGTAGGGGAGGGGCTCCATCCCCTCCCGTTACCCAGCCACATGAACGCACCCGATCGGTATAATCGGTGCAGTAAGCGGGAGGGCGCAGAGACCCTCCCCTACATGGATGCGCCATCGACGGACCCCATAACTGCCAACTGTCAACTATTAACTGAATAGCGCCCTGGGCGGCTGCCCAGGGCGCATCGTCTTTTCATTGATTTCTCAAGCTCCGTTTTTCAGCTCTGTCAGCATGGAGATGTACTCATCCACCAACTCTTCTGCTGAACCCACAGCAAGCCTGGTGGTATAATACTCATAACAGCCGTAGTCACAGGCAGCCTTGGAGGGCAGATAGCCTTCCGCGCCGTTGGAGCAGGATGACAGGAAGGTCATATCATAAGGGGTATTGGCCCGAAGATCAGAGCCGCTTTCACTGAACATTTCATAGGGCATAAAGGCAAGGGACACATTGTCACCGATTGCCATAACGTTCATCCAAACCTCTGTGATATCCGGAAGATTTGCTCTTGCAATAATAGCCTTTGCCTCCAGATGCTGGTAAAAGCCGTACTGCTCAGCCAGCGCCAAGCCGGCATCTCTGCCCTGGGTGTCGTGAACATTCACCACCTCCTTGGCCTGTGCCAGCATATCGATCTTTTCCTTATTGGTGGTCGCGGGATATTTCTGACCGAGAAGCTTCACATCTTCACCCTCAGCCTTGGTAAGGGAGGGCAGGGCATCCAGCAGGCACTGACCCAGCCGCTGACCGTGCTCCTTATAATCCTTGGGGGAATCCGCGATCTCCGGCTTATACTTGGTCGTAGGACCCTGGTTGCCGGCATCACCGGTAAAGTAAGCCACCAAATAGTTGCCCTTGGACTCAATGTATTCACGGGTAGGTGCAGGGAAATCCGCAGACAGCTCCGTCTCCGTAACACCGCCGTACCAAGTGGGATGGGAGTTGAAGCTCATGAGAATAACTTCTTTTTTGCCTTCGCCCCGGTCAAAACGGATGATCTGCATCTCTTCATCCGCTTCCGAGGCATGGCCTACAATATTGATATCACCGGCGGCAACACCGGAGGAAGTAACTGTGCCATCCAGCAGCTTATAGTGACGGACAAATACAAGCCCCTCCGCCTGGGTGCTGCCAAAATACATCTGAGCAGAAGACAAGTCTGTCAGCGCATCCTGTCCAACCTTCACCAATGCCGCCTGGAAATCGCTCTTGTATTTCTCCGCGCCATTCCAGCCGGAAAACTTCGGTGCGGAATGGGTATGGGTAGCCGCCAGCATAATGTGGTCCTCAGCAATACCGGTAGCTTCGGCAATTGCTTTACGCATAGGCGCAGTCCAGCTATCACTGGAATCCTTTCGATCCATAGTGTAAAGCAAAACCGTCTCCGCGTTATTACCCTTGACCGCTACGCAGGTTACCGTCAGATAGTCCATAAACGCAGTCATAATGCGTCCGTTTTCTGTTCCGTCCAGTTCTGCCTTTCCGTCGGGCATCACGATCTCCCGGGCAAAGCCTACCTGCAGGCTATCCGCCGCAGCAGGTGTGGTATCCTCCGGCGCGGATTCTCCACAGGCACACAGTCCCAGCACCAGCACTGCGGTCAACAGCAAACTGATTACTTTTTTCATATTGTAACCCCTTTCTGATTCCGTATATTTTCCGCGTAATATTATAGCAAAATCGGCTTAGCCGCGCAAGTAGCGGGGCTCTATTTTATACAGCTTCCACAAAAAGCGTGCCGCACATTTGTGCAGCACGCTTTTATTTTTATCCGTTTTTCAGCTTGGTGAGCATAGCGATAAACTCATCGCTGATGATCTCACCGGAGCCCGCTTCAAATTGGGTGGTATAGGATTCGTAGCAGCCATAGGCAAAGGCCGCACTGGAGGGGATGTAGCCCTCTCTGCCGTTGCAGCAGGTGACCAGGAAAGTCATATCGTAGGGCGTGTTGGCTCGGATATGCGCGCCGTTTTCGCTGAACATCTCGTAGGGTGCAAAGGCGAAGGAAAGCTGGTCACCGATGGACATGACATTCATAAATACCTCGTTGGTCTCCGGGCTTTCGGTGCGCTTAATGATGGCACTGGCTTCAAAATGCTGATAAAGGCCGTACTTCTCTGCCAGGGCATTGGCCGCGTCCCGTCCCTCACTTCTGTACACCGCCACAACCTCCTGGGCCTGGGGCAGCATTTCCAGCCGGGACTTGTTGGATCTTGCCGAATACTGCTGGGAAACCAGGGTCACATCTTCTCCCTCTGCTTTCGTCAGCTGGGGGATCAGGTCCAGCACATATTGACCCAGCCGCTGGCCATGCTCCCGATAATCCTTTGCCGCAGAGGCGATCTCCGGCATGTACTTGGTATTGGGTGCCTGATTGCCCGCATCTCCCAAGAAAAATGCCACCAGGTAATCTCCCCGGGCTTCAATAAACTCCCGGGCAGGTGCCGGGTAATCAGCAGACATATTGGTACCGGTAACACTCCCGTGCCATGTAGGATGGGCATTGAAATTCATTAAAATAACGTCTTTTTTGCCTTCTTCACGGGCAAAGCGCACCACCTGCAGCTCCTCGTCGTTTTCCGCTACATGGCCTACGATGTTGGGATCTCCAAACATGGCACCGGAGGAGGTGACCGTTCCGTCCAGCAGCTTATACTGACGGACAAACACCAAATGATCCGTTTCCACGCTGCCAAAGTACATCTGCGACGGGCTGCGGTCTGCCAGCGCATCCACGCCTACCTTGGCCATGGCCGCATGAAAGTTTGACTTATATTTCTCCGAGCCGTCCCAGCCGGAAAAGGTGGGTGCGGAATGGGTGTGGGTCGCTGCCAGCATGATGCGGTCCTCGCTGATCCCGGTAGCTTCGCTTACCTCCTTACGGACAGGTGCGGTCCACACCTCGTCGGAGGTGAGCTTATCCATAGAAAACAGCAAAACCGTCTCCCCGTTTGCTCCGGAAACTGCCACGCAGGTCACCGACGGTTGGTCCGAGTAAGAAGCCATGATCCGCCCCGCCGCTGTGCCGTCCAGAACAGGTGTTCCCTCCGGCATCACGATCTCACGGGCAAAGCCCACCTGCAGGCAATCCAGCGCCGCCGTGGTCTCCTCCGGGGCAGCACCTCCGCAGGCACACAGGCTCAAAACCATTGCCAGAGCCAACGCAAGCGTGATAAGTTTTTTCACAGAGAATTCCCCTCTCTTTTCGAGGTATTCAGCATATACAAACGATAGCACATTTTCTCCTGTTGTGCAACATCAAATTTCGGTTTATCGAGCAGTTGCTCGATAAACAATTGACAATTATTGTGTCGCCTTTGGCGACTATTTGGATCATTTTCCGCAGGAAATACCACAATTGTCAATCACGCGCCTCAGCACGATAAACCGGGATTTGCGAAAGGAGAAGTCGGAGCGAAAGATGCGCCCAAATCGCAAACAGGCAGCTTTCAGAGGTGTCCTTTAATTCATCGTTCCCTGGGCGCGTTGGAACAGCTCGCCGATGCGGCGGCGCAAAGCTGCGCTTTCCGGCGTGTCGGCAGTGCCTTCCCTGTCGATCCACTGGGCGGAGGCCTGCTGTGCCTGCTTCAGGGTCTGCAGGTCGCAGCTTAAGGAAGCCACACGGAACACCGGCATTCCCGACTGCCGCGCGCCAAAGAAATCTCCCGGGCCCCGCATTTTCAGATCCTCCTCCGCGATCTTAAAGCCGTCCGTAGTCTTGCAGAAGGCCTTCAGTCTTGCCAGAGTCTCTGCATTTTTATTGTGGGTCGTGAGAATGCAGTAGCTTTTGGCGCTGCCCCGGCCCACTCTGCCCCGCAGCTGGTGCAGCTGAGAAAGACCGAACCGGTCTGCGTCCTCAATGACTATCAGGGTGGCATTGGGTACATCCACACCCACCTCGATAACGGTGGTGGCAACCAGCACATCTGCCTCCTGCTGGGAAAACGCCCCCATCACCGCTTCCTTTTCCGACCCCTTCATCTGACCGTGGAGCAGCGCTACCTTCAGATCCGGAAATACCGTCTGCTGCAGAGTTTCCGCCCAAACTGTGGCCGCCTTCAGGTCCAGATCGCCGTTTTCCTCCACCGCGGGGCACACCACATAGCACTGATGCCCCTGGGCAACCTGCTTGCGGATAAAGGCATTGATCCGGGCCCGGTAGCTTTCGCCCACCAGGAAGGTGTCGGTCTGCTGCCGTCCGGGGGGCAGCTCATCCAGAATGGACACCTCCAGATCGCCGTACATCAAAAGCGCCAGAGTCCGGGGAATGGGGGTTGCCGACATTACCAGAAGATGCGGATCACTTCCTTTGGCAGACAAAGCAGAGCGCTGCCCCACACCGAACCGGTGCTGCTCATCCGCGATCACCAGGCCCAGGTCTGCAAATTCCGTGCTGTCCGACACCAGCGCATGGGTGCCGATGACAAACTCCCATTGCCCGGCAGCGATCTGGCTGCGCAGGTCCTTTTTCTGCTTCACGCTCAACGAGCCGGTGAGCAGGCATACCCGGATCCCCAAAGGTGTCAGCAGCTTTTCCAGGGAGCGGTAATGCTGCTCCGCCAGGATCTCCGTGGGCGCCATCAAAGCCGCCTGCTTTCCGTTTTTTACCGCAAGACAGGCAGCTGCCGCAGCCACCATGGTCTTACCGCTGCCCACATCTCCCTGGACCAGCCGGTTCATGGGAGTACCGCTGCGCAGATCCTGGGTTATCTCACGGATGGCCCGCTCCTGAGCGCCGGTCAGAGAAAAGGGAAGGGCTGCATAAAACTCCGCCAGGTCCAGCTGCCGGTATGGCGCCACCTGCTTACCTGCCCGGGCTGCCCGCATCAGTGCCAGCCCGGCAGAAAACACGAAAAATTCCTCGAAGATCAGGCGTTTTTTCGCCATCTCCGCCTCCTCCATGGAGGAAGGCTCATGAATGGCATAGTAGGCCCGCTCCGCCGGCAGGATGCCGTATTCCCGCCGCACAGCTTCCGGCAGGATCTCCTCCGGTACATTGCAGATGGCAAGGGCCTGCTGCACCGCCTTCAGCACCGATGCATTGGAAAGCCCGGCGGTCAGCGGATAGATGGGAAGCACCCGACGGGTCAGGACCGGCGGGCTGGTCAGTTCCTCAAACACCGGAGAGGTCATCCCGTAGCCCATATAGTCACCGGACACGGTGCCGTAGAAAATATATTCCTTGCCGTACTGCAGCCGGTCCGTTGTAAATTTCTGATTAAAAAAGGTCAGGTTCAGCCGCCCGGTGGAATCTGCCACCTGGACCTTGGTGATGTCCAGGCCCTTGCGGATATGGGCGGTTCGGGGTGTATTCATTACCATGGCACGGAAGCAGGCGGGAACACCCACCTCCAGCTTCTCAATGGGAACCAGCCGGGTCCGGTCCTCATACCCCCTGGGGAAATGACAGATCAAATCCTGTAGCGTTACAATATTCAGCTGGGAAAACTGCTTTGCCTTGGTAGGGCCGATCCCCTTTAAAATGGTGATCGGATCGGATAATCTTGCCACGGTCTCACCCCCTTGTATTGCATTATAGCACACAGACATATAAATGCAAAACAAATTCCGGTTTATCAAACTGTTTGAATTTGTACCGCCTAACCTGTGTGATCAGTAGCGCACACTGGCGCACCCCAGGGTGGCTTCTCTTGCCCCAGTGGGGCAATTCCCTTTCTGGAAACCTCTACTGAAGCCTTGCATTTTAGATTGCCACACCATTGACATCGGTCACTGGTTCGCAATGACAACATCGCAGGAATACGACCAGCCTTGGTTCTGCCCGGTGGATAGAGATTTTGGTGCAAATGAAATATTCGGGATCGAAGATATACTTTGTGTATCTCAAGATCCCGAATCTGCACAGTTGCGCCAAAAGATCCGCCACCGGAGAAATGAAAAAACGCCTTCCGGATAAGTTCGGAAGGCGATATTTTCAGAGATCTCAGGCCAGCTTGTTCAGCTGCAGGGTCATGCTGCTCTTCTTGCGGGCAGCAGTATTCTTGTGCAGAATACCCTTGCTGACAGCCTTGTCGACGATCTGCACAGCTGCCTTGTAAGCAGTCTCAGCAGCGGTCTTGTCGCCGCCAGCCAGTGCAGCCTCATACTTCTTGATGACGGTTTTCATCTCGGACTTGTCGGCCTTGTTCTTCTCGTAAGCGATCTTGGAACGGATGACATCCTTCTTAGAGGACTTAATGTTGGGCATAGTTACACCTCCTGTTCTGCATTCTATATTCACGCAGATTCCAATTATAGCGTGACTTTGCAATAAAATCAATACCTTTTTTAAAAATTTTTCTGAATGTTGCCGGGTTTGTGTTTTTTTGCCCTGTCAAGCCCTATTTTTTGACCCGGTTTTTCCAATCCGTCAACATGCCCTCCGGTGAAAAAATGGGGATTGTGTCAACTTCTGTCGAATAATTTTATGTCAACCGAAATGTATGTCCTCTCAATCCGCGCCCCTTTCCCTTTTGCTGTGGATAACCCTGTGGATAATGTGGAAAACTCATGAATTTCAACAGCTCTTTCCCGGATTTTATCCACATCCCCCCTGCAGCTCTGCTTGCATATTTTTGCTGCATAATGCAGAAGAAAACCGAAAAAAGTGTATGTTATGTAGCCGGGATAATCCGGTAAATCCCCCGTCAGTTTTTTCTGAAAAAGTTTGGTTTTTAACGAAAATAACCATATTTGCTCCGAGAAAGCCCGGTCAGCGCACCGAAATTTTTGTTGCTTTTTCACAAATCTGCAAAAGTATGATTTTGGCCGGAAAGGAAATAATGCGTGTATCACCCTTTTTCAGGAGGAAGGCATGCAGGGAAAAGTAGATATCTGCGGTGTGAACACCGCACAGCTGAATGTTTTATCCCAAACGGAAATGGATGTGCTGCTGCGCCGGGCCAAGGAAGGCGACGAGGCTGCACGGCAAAAACTCATTGAAGGAAACCTGCGGCTGGTGCTCAGCGTGATCCAGCGCTTTGACCGCCGGGGAGAATCTCCGGACGACCTGTTTCAGGTGGGCTGCATCGGCCTGATGAAGGCCATCGCCAATTTCGACCCCGACAAGCAGGTGCGCTTCTCCACCTACGGTGTTCCTATGATCGCCGGGGAGGTGCGCCGGTATCTGCGGGACAATTCCGCCATCCGGGTGTCCCGCTCCATCCGGGATGTGGCATACCGGGTACTCCAGTGCAAGGAGGCCCTTACCGCCCAGATGGGCAGAGACCCCACCCTGGAGGAGATCGCTTCCCAGCTGCAGCTGCGTGTTGAGGAGGTCAGCGAGGCACTGGATGCCGTATGCGCCCCAGTGAGCCTTTACGATCCGGTATATGCCGACGGCGGTGACCCCCTGACGGTGATGGACCAGGTCCGGGATCAGAAAAACAACGAGACCGCCTGGATGGAAAAGATCGCCCTGCGCACCGCCTTTCAATCCCTGGCAGACCGGGAAAAGCAGATTCTGAACCTGCGTTTCATCGGTGGCAAGACCCAGGTGGAGGTGGCTTCCCTGGTGGGCATCTCCCAGGCCCAGGTCTCCCGGCTGGAAAAAAGCGCCATCAGCACCATGCGCAAGGCCTTTACCGTTTCCTGAAGCCCCGTCTCCCGATCTATGATTGCATTTTCCCAAGGAATAGGATATAATGGCTAAAAAATCCAAGGAGGATGCAAAATGGAGACATTTTTAAACGTAATTGAAGAAAAGCGGGAGCTTCTGAAGCAGACCGCCACCTTTCTGTGGGAGAACCCGGAAACCGCCTTTACCGAGTTCCGCTCCGCAGAGTATCTGTGCAATGTACTGCGGCAAGAGGGCTTTCAGGTAGAGGAAAACCTGGCAAATATCTCCACCGCTTTCCGGGGTGTTTACGGCAGCGGCAAGCCG
Organism: Faecousia sp.; assembly: GCA_045531815.1. Taxonomy (GTDB): domain Bacteria; phylum Bacillota; class Clostridia; order Oscillospirales; family Oscillospiraceae; genus Faecousia. The sequence continues at coordinate 36,086 of JAZSER010000099.1, forward strand.
GTGATCGGCATTTTGGGCGAATTTGATGCCCTCAGCGGTCTGAGTCAGGTTGCCGGGGCAACCCAGCCCTGTTCTGCCGGCAAGGATGCCGGACACGGCTGCGGCCACAATCTGCTGGGCACTGCCTCTTTGGGGGCTGCCCTGGCTGTGAAGGCATGGCTGGAGCAGACCGGCAATTCCGGCACGGTGATCTACTTTGGCTGCCCCGGTGAGGAAGGCGGCTCCGGTAAGGCCTTTATGGCCCGGGACGGCATTTTTAACGAGCTGGACGCTGCCCTGAGCTGGCATCCGGCAGACAAAACAGAGGTGCGCACCAAAAAGACCCTTGCCAATTATCAGATCCTTTACAAATTCGACGGCATCGCTTCCCATGCCGGCGGCAAGCCGGAGCTTGGCCGCAGCGCCCTGGATGCAGTGGAGCTGATGAATGTGGGCGTGCAGTTCCTCCGGGAGCATATGCACAGCTCCTGCCGGATCCACTATGCCATCACCGATACAGGCGGCTTCTCCCCCAATGTTGTGCAGCCCCATGCAGAGGTGCTGTACCTGATCCGGGCCGCGGACAACCGGTCAGTGGCTGAGCTGTATCAGCGGGTCAACGACATTGCCACCGGTGCGGCACTGATGACCGGCACCAAGGAAAGCCACCAGTTTATCAAGGCCTGCTCCAACACCATCACCAACGAGGTCATGCAGCGGATGCTGGACGAAAAGATGCACGCCATCCCCTCCCCGGCGCCTACCCAGGAGGAAGTGGACTATGCCCGGCAGCTGACCGTAGAGACCATGAGCCACATTGCTGATGCCGATCCGGAGCATCCCCTGTGGTGGGAGGTGACCCCCTGCCCGGCAGAGAAGCAGTCTCACGGCTCTACCGATGTGGGCGATGTCAGCTGGATCTGCCCCACCGCCCAGATCCATGTTGCCACCGCGGCCAAGAGCACCCCCGGCCATTCCTGGCAGATGACCGCCCAATCCAACACCTCCTTTGCCCACAGAATGACCCTGTACGCGGCAAAGGTGCTGGCTGCCGGTGCGGTGGAGCTGTTCTCCAACCCTGCCCTTTTGGAGCAGGCACAGCAGGAGCACCGGAAAAAGACCGGTCCGGAGGGCTACCAGCCTCCCATCCCCGCAGATGTGGTCCCCACCTCCATTGATACTTTCAAAAAATAATTGACATATTTGCGCCACCTCTCCATAAAGATAGTCTGTGGAGCTCTGCTCCCCGCAGTCTGCGAATAAAGGAGAGGTGGCGCTATGTCTGCCAAATTTACGGACCTGCACTGCAAGGAAGTGATCTGCATCAGCGACGGTCGGCGGCTTGGCTTTGTTTCCGATGCCCGGGTGGAGCTGCAGACCGGCAGGATCGCAGCCCTGATCGTTCCGGGGCCCTGCCGTTTTCTGGGGCTTTTGGGACATCGGGATGAGTATGTGATCCCCTGGCAATGTATCTGCCGGATCGGACCGGATATCATCCTGGTGGACATCAAACCGGAGGATTGCCGGGTGCCGCGGCCGAAATTGGGCTTTTCTCTGTAAAAAACAGGGAAATTTTCTGAATTTTTTTGCAAAAAACACTTGCAAAAGCAAACACTTTCCATTATAATGATTCGGCATGGGATTTTTCCCATAGTATTTTACACCACACACCCGGTGATCGCGCCGCTCCAGTGCTTCTTTTGAGGCGGGCGGTTCGAGATTGAAGCGGGGTGGAGGAAACAACAAAAGGAGAAAACAAAAAATGGCTGTCGTATCTATGAAGCAACTGTTGGAGGCCGGCGTACACTTCGGTCACCAGACCCGCCGCTGGAACCCCAAAATGGCTCCCTACATCTACACGGAGCGC
>JAZSER010000089.1:0-14449 GCA_045531815.1 Faecousia sp.
CTGCCTGCTGGCGATCCTGAGCCACTGCCTTGCCAAAGGACATTCCTTGGGATACCTGCTCAGCTACAGCCTCAACGCCATCGGTTCCGGCTGCTGCGTGGGTACGGTTTTTGCGGACTACGCCATGGAGCCCCTTGTTCACCTGCTTCTGATTGCCCTGATCCCCGGCGCGGTTCTGGGAATCCTGCTGCTTCTGGGCAGCACTGTTCAGAACGAAACCTTTCTCAAAATCTGGTACATCAGCTTTTTCGTGCTTGCCGTGATCCAGTTTATCTGTGGCATCTGCCTGTGGATCTGGTGGGAGCCTGTGATCGGCTGCTTTACGCTGTTCACCGCGTTGTACCTGATGCCGCTGCCCATAGCCTGTCTGGGGCATGACGAAAAGAAATACCGCTACCTGTCCTTCTCCGGCTTCGGTGCCTTCGTTTTGATTCTGTTTGTGGCTGCGCTGCTCCTGACCGAAGGCGAGATTTTCGACGGATTGGACTTCGATTTTGGAGGCGGTAAATCCAAGAAAAAAAGATAATTCTTCCCCATTTCCTGAACTTCTGGAGGATATCATATGCTCTACTACGTTTCCGGCCCTGTGACCGTTCTGGAGCCGGGTCTGGCTGTCATCGACTGCGGCGGCGTGGGCTTCGGCTGCCGTGTCACCGCCTATACTGCCGCCCAGCTGAAGCTGAACCAGTCCGCCAAACTCTACATCACCGAATCCATCCGGGAGGATGCCTTCGACCTTTATGGCTTCATCGACCGGGAGGAGCAGCGGTGCTATTCCCTGCTGACCTCTGTAAACGGTGTAGGACCTAAGGCTGCCATGGCCATTCTCAGCGCCGGTCCGCAGAATTTCACCCTGGCTGTTATGACCGGAGATGAAAAGCTCCTCACTGCCGCCCAGGGTGTGGGCAAGAAGATCGCCCAGCGCATCATTCTGGAGCTGAAGGACAAGATGGGCGGCAGCTCCATGGAGCTGGATTTTTCCGGTGGCGCTGCACCCATCGCCGCCCCCCAGGGAAGCAGCGTTTCCCTGGCCACCGCTGCCCTGCAGGAGCTGGGCTACAGCACATCTGAGATCCATGCCGCGCTGAAGGGTGTGGACCCCAATGCCACCACCGAAGAGATGGTGCGCTTTGCGCTGCGGGCAATGGTCATGAAGAATTGACAGAGGTAGCTATATGAGTCTTGAATTTAGTGAAGAATTGGTCAGCCCCATGATATCTCCCACCTTCGCACCCCAGGATGCAGGTGAGATCGGTCTGCGTCCCAAGCTGCTCTCTGACTACACCGGTCAGGAGAAGGCCAAGGGCAATCTTTCTGTTTATATCGAAGCTGCCCGGCAGCGTAACGAGCCCCTGGATCACACCCTGCTTTACGGCCCTCCCGGTCTGGGCAAAACCACCCTGGCCGGTGTCATTGCCAACGAAATGGGTGTCAATATCCGCATCACCTCCGGTCCTGCCATTGAAAAGCCCGGTGATCTTGCGGCCCTTCTGACCAACCTGAATCCCGGGGATATTCTGTTTATTGACGAGATCCACCGCCTGAACCGGGTAGTGGAGGAGATCCTGTATCCGGCCATGGAGGACTTTGCCATCGATATCATCGTGGGAAAAGGCCCCAGCGCCAACTCCATCCGCCTGGACCTGCCCAAATTCACCCTGGTGGGTGCTACCACCCGGGCAGGACAGCTGTCCGCACCCCTGCGGGACCGCTTCGGTGTCAGCCTGCGGCTGGAGCTGTATACCCCGGAAGAGCTGGCCCGGATCGTCACCCGCTCTGCCACCATTTTGGGTATGCAGATCGACCCCACCGGTGCAATGGAGATCGCCTCCAGAAGCCGGGGCACGCCCCGTATTGCCAACCGATTCCTGCGCCGCGTCCGGGATTTTGCACAGATCATGGCTGACGGTGTGATCACCAAGGAGGCTGCAGATCTGGCCCTTTCCCGGCTGGAGGTGGACCGGCTTGGCCTGGATGCCATCGACCGCAGAATGCTCACCGCCATCATCCAGAATTACGGCGGCGGTCCTGTGGGTCTGGAGACCTTGGCTGCCACCATCGGAGAAGAAGCCATCACCCTGGAGGATGTTTACGAGCCCTACCTGATGCAGCTGGGATTTTTGACCCGCACCCCCAGAGGCCGCTGTGTCACCCGGCTGGCTTACGATCACCTGCACATTCCCTTCGACGGTCAGACCCAATTTACAATTTGAGAAATTTGCACAAATGTTGAAAAAATCACATAAAATTTTCATAAAGGATTGACAAATTATCCCCTTTTGTGTATAATGCGATTCATGGTGGGTTACCACCTTAATATCTGACCCTGGGTTTTTCCAGTCAATTCGATGGGCTTTCACGGGGCATCAACAATCCGAAAAGAGGTAAACACAATGTACGAAGACAAGACTTTAGTTTGCAAAGAGTGCGGCAACGAATTCGTTTTCACTGCCGGTGAGCAGGAGTTCTACGCAGAGCGCGGTTTCCAGAACGAGCCCCAGCGCTGCAAGCCCTGCCGTGACGCTCGCAAGAACAGCGCCCGTGGCCCCCGTGAGTTCTTCACCGCTACCTGCGCCCGCTGCGGCGGTGAGGCAAAGGTTCCCTTCGAGCCCAAGTCCGACCGTCCCGTATACTGCAGCGAGTGCTTCGCTCAGATGCGCGCTGAAGGCTAATATACCTGTAAAAAAACAGCACCGGTTTCACCGGTGCTGTTTTTCTATGAAAAAATCAGCCGTGTAAATACACGGCTGATTTTTATTTATCGGATCTTTTTCCCGTCCAGGATGGCCTCTATCAGCGTATCTCCATGATAGCGCAGGGTCAGCAGGAAGAAGGGAGCGTCCTTCCAGATCAGATCCAAAAAGATCTGATCCCCCTCCCACTTGGGAAGTGCATCCAGAAATTCCCGGCTGATCCACTGCAGCTCTCCTTCATCACATTCCTGCAGCTCCCCTTCAAAACCGTCCGCTGTGAACAGGTACATAAATTCTCCCTCACAGCAATCGTTCAGAAAGGTGATCACACCCCGGCAGCGCCAGTTTGTCAGGGTCAGCCCCGTCTCTTCCTTCGCTTCCCGCAAAAGGCATTCGTCCGGAGACTCCTCCGCCTGGAATTTACCGCCGATACCGATCCATTTATCCTTGTTGATGTCATTTTTCTTTTTTACCCGATGCAGCATCAGTACATCGTTGCCCCGGGTAATATAACAAAGCGTCGTATTGATCATATTTCTCCTATTTTATCAACCGAAACACCTGCTGCAGATTCTCCACTTCAATCATGGCGTGTCCGGGTTCTTTTTCTCCGTCCAGCGTCCAGCTCAGGCTGGGGTCTGTGCAGATCACCGCTTTTCTTGTTTTGCAGAAGGTGATCATTCTGCAGCTGTACTTCTGCTTCTGCACCGCCTGGATGCATTCCGCGATCTCCGAAAGATCCCTGGGTGCGCGGACCAGCAAAACCTCAAAATACCCGTCCTGCATATCCACCTGGTTGGGGTCCAGCGTCAAGATCCCGCCTACGCTGGTGGAATTACAGATGGCACCAAAGAGAAATTCATCCTCAATGACCCCTGTGTCCGTCTCCATTTTGACATGGACAGGCCGCAGCTGGGACAGCTCCTGGATCCCTTCCAGCAAATAGGCTGTGTGGCCCAGGGCATTTTTGATGTTTTGGGGGGTGGTATAGCTGGTCTTGGTAAATGCGCCAAAGGACGCCACATAGCTGAAATACCTGCCACCGAAAGAGCCTGCATCGTAGTAAGCCGCAGAGCCCTCCACGATGCGTTTCGCTGCCTGGATCGGGTCTGAGGACAATCCCAGGCTGCCGGCAAAGTCGTTGGTAGAGCCGGCAGGAATATAGCCCAGGGGCACATTCTGCCCGCTTTCCAGCAGGCCGGAGACCGTTTCATTAAAGGTTCCGTCACCGCCGCAGCAGACGATCAGGTCCATTTCCGCTGCCCGGCTGCGCACTACATTTTTGGCATCGCCCTGCCCTGCTGTGATATATGTGAGCACATCATAGCCGGCACGGTTGAAGATCGCCAGTATTTCCGGCAGCAGCTTATTGGCCCTGCGCACACCGGCCGCAGGATTCATAACAAAAAACAGCTTTTTCATAGAATCACCTTCGTCACCGACATTCAGAAACAGGATGCCCTGGATCCTGCACCTCTTATTCCTGCCCAGGAACGGTCCAGGGATTCTCCACGGCATAATTTGCAGCCGCCAGGATCACCTGCTTCATCTCCTCTGTGACCTCCATATCCCCCAGGACCTGTGCCCGTCTGTGGCGCAGGTTTGCGGAAATGGACGACACCTTCACCTCTGTGATCTCTTCCTCCATAATGGCAGAATAGAGAGTGTATGCCGCAAGAAGCCGGCCATAGTCCGTCAGATGGGTGTAGTCACGCCACAGCTCGGTCTGGGGCACACCGCTGACATAATGGGCATGCAAAATGGCAGCATTGGTGCCGATGAACTTCGTAAACATCTCATCATCCAGGATCAGCTCCGTAACATTTTGGATCATGACCTTGCTGTGGTTGACCGGATCAAACCCATACTTCTGCACCAGCGATTCCTTAAAACCTGCCGGGGGCTGGGGATCGTGATCCGCCGCGAACAAGGACTCATCGTTGGGGCTTACCCAGGATTTATGCAAGTACAGATCGTAGGGCTCATGGACATGCTTCGCAACAAATGCAGCCAGCTGATCCCGCAGATCCTTTTCGTACTCGGAGCGTTCTGCATTGGGCTGGAACATGATGATATCCCATGCCTGATCCCGCAATGCGGTCTGCATATCCACGTCCGCAAAGTCCTGCCAATAGCCGGAATCGTTTTTATAGTAAACATATACTTTTTCACCGGAATTGGCAAAGGCCACATGCTTTCTGATGGGACAACCGGAGTAGTACAGGATACCCAGCACCACTTCCTGTTCAGGCGCCTGGGCCTTAAACACCTCATAAAGCTGCCAGAAAGCGTCGTTGGAATGGCTGTTTCCGATGATCAGGATCTTCAGCACATTGGCTTCCGCCTCACTTTGGGTCGGCTCCGGGGCCAGGGTCGTTTCTGCAGGCTCTGTCTGACCGCAGCCCACCATGGACAGCAGCAGCAACATACTCAAAAGTAAAGATATTACGCGTTTCATTGGTATCCCTCCTTTTATTTCTGCTTTTATTTTACAACACCACCCGGGAATTGTAAATAAGAATATTGCAGTGCCCCTGCTTATGCACCCCCGGGCAGCCCCAATGCGGCAGTGACCAGAATGCCCAGATTATCCCGGTAGATCTCGTCAAACTGCTCCAGAGGAAGGGGGTTCGTTCCCTGCCCCACCTCAACGGTATACCCGGGTCTGCGGAATTCCTGGATAAACCAATCCTTGTAGCCTGCAAAGGAGGAATTGTATGCCGCCTCGGTAAGGGTATATCCGCTGAGCCGGGCAAATTCCTCCCCCAGCTCCCTTGCCCCCGGCACTGCATAGTTCTGGAACTGCCAATAGATTTCCTTCCCCTGACTGTGATAAGCCAGGACCACTGCCGGGTCGATCCTGCGGGTGTACTCAGCCAGCGCTCTGGATTCCAGCTGATTCAGCGGTGCGCTTCCCACATAATCCCGCGGTCCGGGGCGGGTAAAGCCCTGGCTGAATTTGATCTGCCGCGCCTCCAGCCACCCAGCCGGGTACTGCAGGTTCAGATCCACACCCAACAGATTTGCCTTCCACCCATCGGGGAAGGCAATGGCAGGATACTCCGCTGCCAACCGCCGGGCCAGGTCGTACTGGATATCCCCCGGCAGGATCGCGCCTGTCACCAGGTCTACACCGTCCGGGTCTACCATGGGCACAAGGCAAACGGTAGCTGCCCGCAGGATCGTTTCTGCATTGACCCCAAAGAGCCGGGTTTGCGCCTGTTTTGCCGCTGCCAGCTCCTCGGCAAATTTCAAAAGCACCAGAGCCGTGATCCACTCATTGGCATGGTGGGCAGCAGAAAAGATCACCTTCCGCTCCCCCTCTCCCATCTTCAGGGCAGTGACCGGCCGCTGAAAGGCAGTGGTGGTCAACAGCTCTGTGTGGCAAAAGGGGTACGCTTCCACGATCCTGCGGATCATTTGCTGACAGCGTTCCGATGTAATGGGAACGCTTGTATCCACAATGGCCATAAAAATCGCCTCCGACTATCCTATGCGTCGAAGGCAATTTTTGTTTATCCCCTTATTGATTCTGTTCCAGCCAAATAAGCAAAACCGCAATGTCCGCAGGGCTGACACCGGAGATTCTGCCTGCCTGTCCGATGGACATTGGGCGGATCTTTTGCAGCTTTTCCTGTGCCTCCAGCCGAAGGCCTGCAATGGACATATAGTCCAAGTCCTCCGGCAGCAGCCGCTGCTCTTCCTTCCGGAAGACCTCCACCTGCTTTTCCTGCCGGGCAAGATAGCCGGCATACTTCACCTGGATCTCCACTTCCTGGGTCACCGCCTCCGGCAAGTCCGGTCTGTCCGGATCAAAGGGGGCAATGTCCAAATAGGTCACCTGGGGTCTGCGCAGCAGGTCTGCCAACCGGGCAGAGTTCGCCACCGGTGCAGAATCCCGTGCCGCCAGCATCGCATTCAACGCTTCCCCGGCAGGTACACCGTTGGATTCCAACCGTTCGATCTCTTTTCGGACCGCTTCATACTTTGCCTGGGTCTGAGCCAACCGTGACTGAGGCACCAGGCCCACCTGCGCACCGATGGCTGTCAGCCGCTGGTCCGCATTGTCCTGCCGGTGGAGCAGCCGATACTCCGAACGGCTGGTCATGATCCGGTAGGGCTCTTCTGTTCCTTTGGTCACCAAATCGTCGATCAGTGTGCCGATATAGCTGGTATCCCGGGTCAGGATCATGGGCGGCTTTCCCTGCAGCTTCAGCGCTGCATTGATGCCTGCCACCAGGCCCTGGACCGCTGCCTCCTCATAACCGGAGCTGCCGTTAAACTGCCCCGCACCGTACAGACCCGATACCGACTTGGTTTCCAGGGTGGGAAGCAAATGGGTCGGATCGACACATTCATACTCAATGGCATAGGCAGGGCGCATCATCTCCGCCTGCTCCAAACCGGGAATGGTACGCAGCATTTGCAGCTGCACATCCTCCGGCAGGCTGGAAGATAAGCCCTGGATATACATCTCCTCAGTGTCCATGCCGCAGGGCTCCACAAACAGCTGATGGCGCTGTTTCTCAGCAAACCGGACGATCTTCGTCTCAATGCTGGGGCAGTACCGGGGACCGATACCGGAAATGGTTCCGTCGTACATGGGGCTGCGATGGAGATTCTCCCGAATGATCCGGTGGGTCTGTTCATTGGTGTAAGTCAGATAGCACACTGCCCGGTTTTCCACCGGATGCTCCGTGCGGAAGGAGAAGGGCTCAGGGATATCGTCCCCAGGCTGCAGCTCCATTTTGGAAAAATCGATGCTGCGGCGGTTGACTCTGGGGGGTGTTCCGGTTTTGAACCGGCGCAGCGGCAAGCCCAGGCTGCGCAGATTGTCCGCAAGGCCTATGGATGCATGCATACCGTCCGGGCCGGAGGGCTGCACCGACTCACCGATGACGATGGTGCTGTCCAAAAAAGTGCCGGTGGCAATGATCACCGCCTTTGCGGTATACTCCGCCCCCAGCTGGGTACGGACACCGGTGACCGCACCGTCTTCTGCCAGTACCGCCACGATCTGCGCCTGCTTCAGCTCCAGGTTTTCCTGCAGCTCCAGGGTGTGCTTCATCACCGTCTGATATTTCCGACGGTCCGCCTGCGCCCGGAGCGAATGGACCGCAGGACCTTTTCCCTTATTGAGCATGCGGTACTGGATACAGGCCTTGTCCGCAGCCACACCCATTTCACCGCCCAAAGCGTCCAGTTCCCGGACCAAATGTCCTTTTCCCGTACCGCCGATCGCCGGATTGCAGGGCATATTGCCCACTGCATCCATATTGATGGTAAACAGGATGGTATGCAGACCCAGCCGTGCTGCTGCCAGCGCAGCCTCGATGCCTGCATGACCGGCACCGATCACCGCAATATCACAGGCTCCTGCCTGGTATGTCATAAGGTTTCACCTCGTTTGGTAAATCTTTGTTTCGCTTGGTAAGCAATACAAGCCGAAAGGTTTGCGGGAGGGCGCAGAGACCCTCCCCTACATAGGCGCGCTATCGAATATCCACTGTAGGGGAGGGGTTCCATCCCCTCCCGTTACACAGCCACCATACCCCATCGGTTCGCAACGATACTTTTATTGTTCTTGCTTCTTTTTCTCTTCCGGAGGAAGGAGGAAGGGCTTGCAGACCACTTCACAGCGGTTAATGGGTGTACCCAATGCGTGGAATTTTTCCTCGTAGCCGGTCATAATGCCCACAATGCCGTTTTCATGTAAATTCCGGGTCAGATTGTTCACCTGCAGGCCGCAGACCGCAAACTCCTCCACAGAAAACTCGAACAGCGGTGCGTTATCCGTCTTGAAATGGAACTCGCCACCGGTTCGGACCACCCGGCAATACTTATCCAAAAAGCCCCGGTGGGTCAGACGACGCTTGGCATTTTTCTTTCTGGGCCAGGGATCCGGGAAGTTGATAAACAACCGGTCAATCTCCTGAGAAGCAAAGATCTCCTCGATCTTTTCCACATCCATGTCAATGTAAAACACATTCTTAAGTCCCATATCCCGGGCCTTTTCCATGGCAACCACCATAGCCTCCCGGCAGCGCTCCACTGCGATCATCAGCACATCGGGGTTTACCTGGGCAGTTTCTGCTGTGAACTTACCCTTTCCGCAGCCCACCTCTACCCACAGGGCGGTGCAATCCGGCTTCAGGCTGCGCCAGTTTCCCCGCAGCGTCTCCGGTTCTGCGATCCGATAAGCTGCGCACTTTTCCATCCGGGGCTCTAAATTCTTCATTTTCCGCATTCGCATAGCAACTTCCTCCTGACAGGAACATTTTCTTTCAGTATAGCATTATAGCAGAAAGCCCCGGAACAGTCAAATTCCGATTTCCGGGCATTGTCATATCCCCCGGTGGGGCTTGCAAGATCACAAAAAATGATGTATGATAGGAAAAACAACGAAAAGGAGGGCGTATTATGGCAGAAACGCACAGCCACGAGCATCATGATCACCATGAACACGATCATGCATATATGCACGCCCACGGCATTGCCCACAGCCACGGACATGTCCACGAAAACCAAAAGGCAGTGGTCAACCGGCTGGCCCGGGCCATCGGTCACCTGGAAAAGGTCAAACGCATGGTAGAAGAAGGGTACGATTGCTCGGAGGTCCTGGTGCAGCTGGCAGCTGTCCGCTCCGCACTGGACAATACCGGCAAGGTGATCCTCAAGGACCACATGCGTCACTGCATGGTGGATGCCGTTGCTGCCGGTGACGAACACGCCATTGACGATCTGTGTCAGGCAATCGATAAATTCATGAAATAAAAAGAGTTCCGGTTTTGCACCGGAACTCTTTTTTTTGTTATTTAGCAGCCTTCGCAAGCTTTCTTTCTTCCTTGGTCTTGCAGAACTTTTCCAGCTGAGGCACCAGCAGCAGGCAGATCAGCGCAGCGGTGAAGCCACCGTTATACAGGCAGAAGCCGCCGTGCATATCCGGCACTGCGGTCACCAGCAAATAGTGCAGGCCACCTGCCAAAATGCCGTAGCCAAAGCCATACTTGCCGGCAATGGGGCTCAATCCGTTGGCATAGCACAGGCCGATGAGAATACCCTGGGCACCGATGGTCAGGCTGTAGTTCTCCACGCCCAGCAGCTTTGCGATCCAGCCGAACAGATAAGAGGTCAGCACATAACCCACCATAATGGGCCAAACATTGCCGGGGTGGCTGCCGGAATTACAGGTACACAGCATGCAGAATACAATACCGAAGGTCATTCCGGTCCATACTGTGCCCATCCGGGCGGTGCCGCCATCCAGGAATGCGGCCAAGTTGAAGTAAGCAACGATCATCAGACCGTAGATACCCACATTCATCAGGAAGGGGGCGTTGCCATACTTGGTGGTAAAGCTGACTCCCTGTCCGGGGTCTTTCATCAGCTGCCAGTAGTCCTTGGGCTTGCAGCCCATCAAAAAGGCAACCACAATGCACCCTGCAAACAGCACCAGGCAGAAAATATTGCAGCCCCAGAAGAAGTCATTTGCCGAGCCGGGATAGGAAGCCAGCGCACTGACATCTCCGATCTTTTTGCCCAGCATCACATTGTACAGCACCACCCGCAGGAAAAATGCTGTAAAGCCAATGGGAACAGCGGCACTGTAATGGTTGAAGCCCTTGTGGATATTGGGTGCATGGCCCAGGCCTGCAGGCAGGAAGAAGCCAATGATCAGACCCACAACGATGGCCAGAACACCGCCCAGCAGGTTAAAGCCCACATACTCCGTACCGGGATAGCGGAACAGCAGCTCCGAGATCAGAGGCGCGATTCCGGTGGAGAACATCATTGCGTTCACCTGGGAACCGGCCTTCTCCTTCTTGACCAGGCAGAACAACAGCACACCCAAAATGGTGGGGATCATATTCAGAGGATTGATGCCCCATGCGCCAAAGCCTACGGTGAGCAGGAAGCCCAGGGTGGTGGCATTCACCGCCTTGGCGCCGGGCAGGAAGCACAGTGCCGTGCACACAAGACCCACCAGGCCCATATTCAAAAATGTGCCGGCATATCCGCCCAGGTAGAAATAGTTGGTGGATACCTTACAGGGATACAGCAAAATATTCTTCATGCCTGTCAGGATCAACACTCTGTCGGGCATAAAGAATGCCGCAACCACAAAGCACAAAGAAACAACGGCGAAGAACAGCTTCAAAAAGCTGCTTTCGGACATATTCTTCAGTTTATTCATACATACACCTTCTTAAGAAAAATGGGCAATCCGACCTTGCGGTTCGGATTGCCCAGACGGTCGGCTTTCTACTCCTGCACTCCCTTGCGGTGATCCGCATTATCCGTCAGTTATGCAGGATGATTTTATATTCCTGTTGCGGTGCCCTGTGTGCGCCTTGGCGTTTCCGCCTGCGGGCGCACATTACTCAGGTCGCTTCTCCCACCGGCGGTGGGATGGTTCGTGACCGTTTGGGGTGCCCGATATCTTCCTTGCCGATAAATCGGCTGCGTCAGCTATCGACCCCGGCACACGCTTATGCGCTGCTGCATCTGCCACCGGCAGCGCAGCGCAACGCGGCCGTCAGTTATGCAGGATGCTATCAGAGCTTGTCACAACGACAATCTCTATTTATGCCTTTTCAGCAGCCTCCACAACGTGCTTCATCAGCACAGTGGTGGTAACCGCACCGACACCACCGGGAACAGGAGTGATGGCACCAACAATGGGCTCTACCTCGTCAAATACGCAGTCGCCGGACATGCCGCCCTTGCCCTTGGAGGTGATCTTCTCGGGATTCCAGTTCATGGAAACGTCGATCACGATCTGGCCTTCGCTGACAAAGTCCTTGGTCAGGCTGCCCAGCACACCGGCTGCGGTAACGATGATGTCAGCCTTCTTGCAGATCTCAGCAGTATTCACGGTCTTGGTGTGGCAGACGGTAACGGTGGCATTCTTGCCCATGAGCATCATAGCTGCGGGCTTGCCAACCACCAGGCTGCGGCCGATCACAACGGCATTCTTGCCCTTGCAGTCGACGCCGTAGTAGTCCAGGATCTCCATGCAGGCTGCGGGGGTGCAGGGTGCATAGCCCAGGTCCTGACCCTCAAACACACCGGCATTGGACATATGGGTCATGGAGTCCACGTCCTTGCAGGGTGCCAGACGGTTGCAAATCTCGTCCTGGTCTGCCTTCAGGTGCTTGGGCAGGGGACGGAACATCAGAACACCGTGAACAGAGGCGTCAGCGTTGACTTCGTCGATGACCTTCAGCACATCTTCCTTGGATGCATCCTCGGGCAGGATGTAATTCTTAACTGCCACGCCTACTTCCTCAGCGCGCTTGGTAGCGCCCTTCTCATAGGAAAGGTCAGAGGGATTCTCGCCCAGACGGATGATACCCAGAGTGGGCTTTACGCCCTTCTCCTGCAGAGCTGCGGTGCGAGCCTGCAGAGCGGCTACCAGAGCCTCATTTACTTCTTTACCTAACAGCTGTTTTGCCATTTTCTTTTCCTCCATTTATCATTTTGTGGTCATTGCACAAAGAGCATCTCCGGTACAATTCGGAAATCCGCATACCCTTGCCCCACCGGTCTGCGGACCGGTTCGCAATGACAGCTCGTTTTTATCAGACGCCGAAGCCAGCCTTGACGGTGTTGAAGATCTCGTCAGCCATAGCACCGTACTGATCCAGCATGCCCAGAGCCTTTGCATTCATCTGCTCAGCAACCTCACGGTTCTTCAGGGTCTTGGTGTTGATGAACACATTGAGGGATGCAGCCTGCAGAGCAGCCTTGCAGATGGTTGCACCGCAGCCGGCATCGGAAACAGCCAGGCGGCTGCCCTTAGCGGCAAACACTGCGATGTACTCGATGGCCTGGCAGCACAGCTCCATGATCTTCATGGGGGTGGAGCAGGCAATGATAGTAGCCTCTTCCATGACAGCGTCACGGTTGGGGTCATCCTTGGGGATGCCGTAGGCCTTTGCCAGGGGCAGGAAGTTGACCTCGTCAGCCTCTACCTGGTCCAAAAGCTCCTTCTGCAGAGCGACGCACTTTGCCTTCAGCTCGATGATCTCAGCTTCCACCTCGGCATACTTCTTCTTGCCTACGGTGAGGCTGCCAACCATGTTGCCCAGCGCCGTGCCGATGGCACCGACCAGAGCAGCAGCACCGCCACCGCCGGGTGCGGGTGCGTCAGATGCCAATACCTCCACAAACTTGCGGCAGGTTTCCATTGTCATATCCATATGTATTTCTCCTTAATCCATAATGTAGGGGTCGATACCTACATAAACATATTTCCCAACGGGTCGATGTGGGCATCGACCCCTACAATATTGTTTTCAAAAGTGACCCAAGAGCACAGGCGAAAAATCGCCTGTGCTCTCAAGGATTTTTAATTAGAACAGGCCAGATACCTTACCGGTCTCGACGTCAACGTCAACACGGCGGTATGCGGGGTCAGCAGCAGTACCGGGCATCATGGAGATGGTACCGGCCATGGGGCACAGGAACTTAGCGCCGCCGTACTCCAGAATGTCACGGACGGTCAGCTTCCAGCCGGTGGGCACACCCTTCTTGGTGGGATCATCGGACAGGGACAGGTGAGTCTTAACCATCATGGTGCAGTAGTCTGCGTACTTGGGATCGTTCTCGAAGCGCTCAGCCTTCTCAACTGCCAGGGGCAGCCAGGTAACACCGTCAGCACCGTAGACTTCCTTAGCAATCAGCTCAACGCGCTGACGCAGAGGCATATCCAGGTCGTACAGGAACTTGACTTCCACGGGATCCTCACAAGCCTCAACAACAACGCGAGCCAGCTCAGCAGCACCCTCGCCACCGTATCTCCAGTGGTTGGACTCTGCGCAACGGATACCGCGCTCAGCACACATCTTCTTCAGCAGAGCGATCTCAGCGTCGGTATCAGTGTAGAAGCGGTTGATGCAGACAACGGGGTTGATGCCGGACTTCTTGATGGTGTTGACATGGTGGAACAGGTTGCAAGTACCCTTCTCCAGCAGTTCCAGGTTCTCTTCCTTGTACTCCTTGGGCAGGGGTGCACCGGGAGTGACCTTGGGGCCGCCGCCGTGCATCTTAAGGCTACGGACGGTAGCAACCAGAACGGAAACGTTGGGAGTCAGACCGGACAGACGGGTCTTAACGTTCCAGAACTTCTCGAAGCCGATATCAGCAGCGAAGCCGGACTCAGTGACATGGTAGTCAAACAGCTTCAGAGCCAGGCGGTCAGCGATAACGGAGGACTGGCCGATAGCAATGTTAGCAAAGGGACCGGCGTGGATCAGCACGGGCTGATGCTCAACAGAGTAGCACATGGTGGGGTTGATGGCGTTACGCATCCAAGCGGTCATAGCGCCGGCAACATCCAGATCCTCACAGGTGACAGGCTCACCGGACTTGGAGTAAGCAACGACGATCTTGCCGATACGCTCACGCAGATCCTTCAGATCCTTAGCAACAGCCAGGATAGCCATCAGCTCGGAACCAACAGCGATGCCGAACTTAGACTCCATCATGAAGCCATCCAGACGTCCGCCGATACCGATGATGATGTTACGCAGGCTCTGTGCGCAGAAGTCAATGATCCAGCCCATCTCGACGCGCTTGGGGTCGATGTCCAGACGGCGCAGGCCCTTCTTTGCCAGCCACTCGTCGGTGTTGTTGCGCTCGTGCTGCATACGGGCGGTCAGAGCCACCATAGCCAGGTTGTGAGCGTTCATGATGTCGTTGATATCGCCGGTCAGACCCAGGGAGAACTCGGTCATGGGCATCAGCAGAGCGTT
>JAZSER010000050.1:0-6714 GCA_045531815.1 Faecousia sp.
ATACAAATTTTTTGGGGTTGTGGTTGTTATGCTCGTTTTCTACTCAAAAGTTTTCCACAACCCATAAACTGCACATAAACTAACGGAGGACTCCATTTCTGGAATCCTCCGTCTTTCGTTAGGCTGTTTCTTTACAGCGCCATTCCTGTTTATGTAGAGATTTTATCCTTGAAATACTTCTCCCAGGATTTGAGGCTGACCACCTTTTTGCCGCTCTCCCAATCCTGTAGGCAACGGATGGGGATGCCCATCTGTCGGGCGAAGGGCTTTTGTCCCAGTCCGTAAGCCGCCCTATATTCTTGAATCTGCCGGGCTTGTCCGTCACAGAGGAAGCGGTTATAGCCGTCCAGCAGGTCATATACGGGAATGTCGAAGATCGTTGCCAGCTTGTCCGCTGTGGACTTGTTGAAAGAATTAAGGTTGCCAGTCTCCAAGTTAATATATGTATTGCGGGAGATTCCCGCCATCCGTGCCACCTCCTTCTGCATCAGTCCCAGGCGGTGACGGCAGAAGCGCAGGCGGTCGGGAATATTGTCGATGTCCTCGTAGCTTCCGTACTGTTTGTTGAAAAGCTGGGCTTCCAACAGCTTGCGCGGTGCCATCAGACGAAAAGTATGTATGTAAAGGAGGGCGTGTCGGAGCTTACCGTCCTCCCGACAGGTCATAATATACACCCCATCACCCAAAGGGTGCGAGATATGCCACTTACACCTAACCTTTTGGTTCAAAAACCCATCCGCGTGAGGGTTGCATTTTCTGCGCATCGGGCAGCATAGGTTGCCAGCCGTGCCCCTTTCGTCGGGTCAAAGGTGGTGATCCCTTTGATCAGGCCGATGGTTCCAATGGATATCAAATCTTCCTGGTCCGCTGCCTGGGCATAGTATTTCTTCATGATGTGCGCTACCAGGCGCAGGTTGCGCTCGATGAGAATATTTCTGGCCTCCAGGTCACCCTGGGCGGATAAGGCCAGGTAGTGCCGTTCCTCCTCTGCCGTCAGAGGCTTTGGGAAAGAACCGGTCTGCAGCTGCAGTGAAAACATCAGGCCGCTGAGCATCAGCCAAACGGTGGCGATCATACGCCTCACCTCCACTGATACCCTATTCCGTCATGCCCGTCCATTTTCCAGCAGAGTTTCGCCAAGTTCAGCCGTCAAAGCCAAGATCCCACCCTTCCAGGGGTTGGTACTTTACTTTTTCCGCAAAATCCGATATACTGGATGGGAAACAACTAACCGGAATCGAGTGTGATCAAATGAAAAAATGGATGTATAATGCGCTGATCATCTTTTTCTCCTGCGTACTGATCGTCAGCTGCTTTTTCCTGGGCAAATACTATGTGGATGCCTATCTGCAGGCCAGCCGCTATCAGGCCCTTTCTGAATTGCGGGGCAATGCGCCCTCCACCCCCCGTCCCATCCCCACCGAGCAAAGCAACACCGATGTCACTGCCGGCACGGAAAACATCGAGCCAACCGTTCCCCAGCCCACCCTCACCACGGTCACGAATCCCGAGACCGGAAAGCAGCTCCAGGTGCTGCCGGAGTTTGCAGAGCTTTACACCATGAATCCCGATCTGGTGGGTTGGCTGACCGTCCCCGGGACGGTCATTGATTATCCCGTTATGCAGACGCCTTCCCATCCCAACTATTACCTCAACCGCAACTTTGACGAGCAGTACAGCGCCCGGGGCTGCATCTATGCCCAGGAAAACTGCGATGTCACTGCCCCCTCCGATAACATCGTCCTTTACGGTCACCGTATGCGCGACGGCTCTATGTTTGCCCGGCTGGACAACTACATGGAAAAGTCCTTCTACGAGGAGAATCCCTATATTTTCTTTGACACCCTGGATTCCCTGCACACCTATAAGGTTTTGGCGGTGTTTCTGACCACTGCCTCCGTAGGCGAAGGCTTTACCTACCACACATTCGTCAATGCCGACAGTGAGGAATCCTTTGACCGGTTTGTCTCCTCCTGCAAGCGCCTTGCCCTGTATGACACCGGTGTGGAGGCCCAATACGGAGATAAGCTGATCACCCTTTCCACCTGCGAATACTCCCAAACCAACGGCCGCTTGGTGATCGTAGCAAAGCGAATTCTCTGATTTTCCGGTCACAAAGAATAATTTAAAATTTCAACCCCCGGGGGGGCTTACGCAGCCTCCCCGGGGGTGTTATAATGCAGAAAACGACCCACGGAGGTGTCCAAAACGATGAAACTTTCCTACTCCAAGCGATTGGTTTTAACCGCTGTATGCGCCGCCCTTTGCGTGATCCTCCCTATGGCATTTCACTCCATTCCCGGCGGTGGAAACGTGTTTTTGCCCATGCATATCCCCGTTCTTCTGTGCGGTCTGATGTGCTCCTGGCCTTACGGTCTGATCTGCGGTCTGCTGGGCCCGCTGCTGTCCTCCCTGATCACCCAGATGCCCCCCATTGCCTATCTTCCCAGCATGATGATCGAATGTGCTGTCTACGGCTGCGTCACCGGTGTTATGATGCGCCTGGTGCGCACCGGAAAGCTCTATGCTGACCTGTACCTTTCCATGGTCACCGCCATGGTCCTGGGCCGCTGCGTAGCAGGTCTTGCCAAGGCTCTGATCTTTGCCCCCGGCACTCCCATTTTCGCCTGGGTCACCACTTCCCTGGTGGAGGGCATCCCCGGCATCGTGATCCAGCTGCTTCTGATCCCCACACTGGTTTTCGCGCTGATCCGCGCAAAGCTGTTACCACAACGATATGCAAAGGAAAACTAAATGAATAAACATGACATTATCTCGTTTTTTGACCATCTCGCGCCCCAGTGGGATGCGGATATGATCCGCTCCGACGCTGTGATCGATAAGATCCTCACAGGTGCCCGGGTCACCCGGGGTGTCCGGGTCCTGGATGTAGCCTGCGGAACCGGTGTTCTGTTTCCCGACTATCTGAAGCGGGAGGTTGCATCTGTCACCGCTGTGGATATTTCCCCGGAGATGGTAAAATGCGCACAGAAAAAATTCCCTCAGGAAAATATCACCGTATTATGCGCGGATATTGAGTCTGTGCAGCTTCCCGATCCCTTTGATTGCATCATGGTGTACAACGCATTCCCCCATTTCCCTGACCCGGACAATCTGCTCAGAGTCCTCAGCGGCATGCTCAGGCCCGGTGGAACCCTCACCATTGCCCACGGTATGAGCCGCGCCAAGATCGATGCCCGCCACAAAGGCACTGCCAGCAAGGTCAGCCTGGGCTTGATGCACGAGGATGCGCTTGCCGCGCGGATGGAAAAATATCTGCAGGTTCAGATCAAGATCTCCGACGATTCCATGTATCAGGTGACCGGTGTAAAAGCATCTATATAAAAATTTGCCGAAATGCAATGCATTTCGGCAAATTATTTTTCTGTTATTATTTTGCAGCAACTGCCTTGCCATCCGGCTGGAAGCGGTAGGTGATATCCCCGTCTGTTCCGGTGCCTTCTGTCAGCATATAGCCGTCCTGGCCAAAGCAGTATCGGTCCTCACCAAAAACCCGCCAGCCTGTTGCCGGAACACCGTTTTCTTCAAGGTAGCAAGTGCCTTCCAGTGTGCTCAGCCAGCCGCTGCACAGCGCTCCGGTCTCCGAGAAGTACCGCAAAGCACCGTCTGCCTCTGTCCAACCGGTGCTCACCGCACCGTCCGGCTGCAGGTAATACTCCACACCCAACTCCTTGACCCAGCCGCTGCAGGGCTGTCCCTCTGCGTAAAGATACCAGGTATCATTTTCCCACACCCAGCCGTTCTTCACATCGGACATCCGGGAATTTCCCGGTACGGCCGTTCTTGACATGGCAGATGCACTGCCGATCTGCAGCGTCTGCTCCCAGGCCAAAACACGAACGCTTTCCCGTGTCGGCACAGAATTTTTGACATCCCAGACAGACGCATCTGCATAAATGCGCAATTTGTAAGTGCCTGCCTCCAGGGAACTGAGCTCCGCTACATCCAGTACATCTTCTATATTTGCTGTCATGCCGTCAACGATCTGCATTTGAGACACGCCAACGCCCTCGCTGTCCTCCAGCACCGTCTCGATGCTGAATATCATGCCATGCCGGGCCATAAGCGTTCCCGAAGGACAGATCTCTCCGCCTACTTCCGCACAGCCCGGAATGTTTACATTTGCCAGGATCATGCCCTCGGCATTGATGCGGACCGTACTCACCGCATTGGCAGCCACATAAGCCGTGTTTCCGCTGTTTCCCACACGGTAATAAGCCACACCGGAAGGATCGATGCAAACGGCATTGACCCGCAGCAGCTCGCCAGCTTTCAGACTGCGCAGCTGCGCACAGCCATTGTCACCCACAAGGCAGGGCAGAGAGCGAAGCGTGCTTTCGAATCGGGTCCGGACAAACAGGTCCGTATCGTAAATCTGGCAGCAATCCTCATAGATTCCCGTTCCGAAGGAGATCACACCCTCAAACACGGTCCAATCCGCAAAGAATTCCGCAAACTCCCGGATGCTGCAGACGATCACATTACCCTCTGCACCGCCGATGGAGGTGGGGAAGCTTTCCACAAAGTAGACATTTCCATCCAGAATGCCGTTGATCACACAGGCATGTCCATAAATCGCGCCTGCCTCTGTTTCCGTCCATTCAAAGCCCACCAGAAGGTTATACACATCCCGGGTTCCGTTGCGGGTGATCACATTCAGCGCCTCTTCCAGGGTGTATTGCTCCGCGGAGTAAGCTTGGATATAATAGCCGCCGGAGGTCTTCTCCATCTGGCTGTAGCAATCAAACTGCTTGTTTCCATCATTGGTCAGCAGCCAGCTGTTAATGCCCATTTTCCACAGCTGATGGCTGGTCATCAAGCCGCAGAAGCCGGCAAAGGATTCTTTTTCAGAAACTTCCAGGCTGTCCGTATAGGATTTCTTTGCAGAGGCGATCAGCGCCTCCTCCTTGGTCAGCAGCTTTTTCGCAGCATCGGCACGGGCAGGCAGCACTGCCAGGAACAGCACACAGCACAGCAAAAAAGCAAGTATTCTTTTCACAAGCAGCACCCCTTTCTTCGGCAAAAGCCGCACAATCGCATAGATTATATCACAAAACAAAGCAGAATGCAACCTTTTCCTGTCGCAGCCGGAATCGGTTTATACACAAAAATTCCCCTGCCGCTTTGGCCAATGTCATTAAGTTAGCAACAGGGCATAGTGGGTAAAGCAAGGAAAATGCGCGCATCCAAGACAGGAAACTGTTTTGGATGCGCTTTTCTGTAATTTAGGCATAACAAGTAAGCGGATTGGCAAATCCGCTTAAAAAATCACTATTCAAAGCACGGAAATTATGCTACTCTATAGATGAAGCTAACCGCGTGCTTAACGGTCATTTTGCGAGGCATGCTTCTGCCTGGCCGAATAGGAGTAACATGCTTGCAAATGAGAGCTTCAACCTCTGGTGGAGATACATTACCAAGAAAGAATTGTCTGCAAACATGTACTGCGACAGAGAAGTTTGCTTTATAGGCATGCTTAGCATCGGCTTTCTGAATGATTACGGGCGAGGTAACCAACTCAGTAAAGTTGTACATGATGAGTCTGGCAAAGACCTCCTGGTATATGTACTCCACCTTTTTTGCGTGAAAGTGGAGCAAGCCCACTGAGTATTTCAGCGCACGAAAAGATGTTTCGATTCCCCAGCGCATATTGTAGAGTTTCTTCAATTCCTCTGGAGGAAAGTCGCATGTATCCAGGTTGGTCACGACGGTTTCGAACACACCGTCTGCAATTTGGAAGCGCACAATACGAAATGGAAGGTTATAAAAAACAGTTGGATCAAACTTTCTGTTTTTTGACGGAAGAAAGTCAAAATCGCGGCAAGTCTTTAAGATTTTATATCGGTTTCTGTCTTGGGCAAGTTTCTTGACATCGTTAGTGTTCTTTGTTGTCAGAGAAAGATCAATAAATAGATCAAACTCCTTTGTGTTCGGCAAGTCCAAACCGGCGGCGATTCCTCTTGAATTTAAGACATCCTGAATTCGAATCAGAAAGCGCCAGCCTTTTTCTTGAATATGCGCCATAAGATTAAACCCTTCATATCCTCTATCCGCAATAACCAAGACATTCTTTAATGTGGATCTGTCAACCATATCGCAAAGAGCATGTCGTTCGTTTGCTTTTCTTTGACCAAGTAAAACCGCATCAGTATAGGTTCGCTGCAGCAAATCATACATCGCATCCAAATGGAGCAGGTTATATGAGGATCGCCCCTCAACAGATGGAAAGTAGGAATATGGGTCACTTGGATTGGTTGGGATTTGAATATCTGACCCGTCGGCAGCGATTATGCGAAAACCCTTGTAGCGTTGATCTTTGTCTGTTCTTTGGACAAATAAATCGAAAAGTGAGGAAAATGCAGCCGGATCAATTTTTCCTCTTTGCTGAACAAAAGCGGATGTGGAAGCAACATTGACAGAACAGCCAAAGTACCGCAGCAACTCTGTCGTAAGACTACCACCTTCCATTGCTAAAAGGAACGAGATAACCTTGTCAAAAGGTAGCTTTCTTTCTCTTGAAAAATCCCGCCCAGGATTTTTTACAAACATCCAAGAAACTTCGCAAAGCTGAGATATAGCTGCTGTAAGTTTCCTTTTGGTGATAGCTATTTTTTCTAACATCAGAAAAACCTCCTTGTAATTATCGGTGGGAACACCTCTAATTACAAAGGAGTATTTGCTAATCGCAATTAG
>JAZSER010000072.1:0-17160 GCA_045531815.1 Faecousia sp.
GTCCCAGCCGTGCTCGTCGTCACCGATCAGCAGACGCTTGGGGTCGGTGGACAGGGTGGTCTTGCCGGTGCCGGACAGGCCGAAGAACAGAGCGGTGTTCTGGCCGTTCATGTCGGTGTTGGCGGAGCAGTGCATGGAAGCCATGCCGTTCAGGGGCAGGTAGTAGTTCATCATGGAGAACATACCCTTCTTCATTTCGCCGCCGTACCAGGTGTTCAGAATGACCTGCTCACGGGAGGTGATGTTGAAGATGGCAGCGGTCTCGGAGTTCAGACCCAGCTCCTTGTAGTTGGTGACCTTTGCCTTAGCAGCGTTGTAGGAGATGAAGTCGGGCTCGAAGTTGGCCAGCTCCTCCTCGGTGGGAGCGATGAACATATTCTTAACAAAGTGTGCCTGCCATGCCACTTCCATGATGAAGCGGATCGCCATACGGGTGTCAGCGTTGGTGCCGCAGAACACGTCCATGACGTACAGCTTCTTGTTGGACAGCTCCTTCACAGCCAGGTCCTTGCAGGCTGCCCATGCTTCCTGAGAAGCGGGCTTGTTATCATTAGCGAATTCCTCGGAGGTCCACCACACGGTGTCCTTGGAGTTTTCGTCCATAACGATGAACTTATCCTTAGGAGAGCGGCCGGTGTAGATACCGGTCATAACATTTACAGCACCCAGCTCGGTGAGCTGGCCCTTCTCGTAGCCTTCCAGGCTGGGGTCCATCTCAGCCTCGAACAGGGTCTCGTAGGAGGGGTTGTGCAGGATCTCGGTAGTACCGGTAATACCGTACTTGGTCAGATCAAGATTTGCCATAGTTAAGTACCTCTTTTTCGTTTAGATTGATACTGAATGAATTTCAGCATCCTATAGATTGCAATTATATCATACACGAAATCTTATCAAAAATCAATAGAGTTCCATGAATTCTTTCTTGCAAAACAGTAAAAATATATCAATAAAATGAAAGAAAAATTACCAAAAAAATTATTTCCTTTTTCGATACAATATGGTATGATTGAAAGCGTACAAGTCGGCACTTGCAAAACCCGACGAAATTAACCCAATGGAGGTTCTTACATAATGGCAAGAAAAGTCCAATTTGTTGAAACCGTATTGCGTGATGCCAATCAGTCGCTGATCGCCACCCGTCTGCCCTATGAGAAGTTCGAGCCCATGCTGGAAACCATCGACAAGGCAGGCTTCTACGCTGCCGAGTGCTGGGGCGGTGCCACCTTTGATGTCTGCCTGCGCTATCTGAATGAAGATCCCTGGGAGCGGCTGCGGAAGATCCGGGCAAAAATGCCCAATACCAAGCTGCAGATGCTGCTGCGTGGTCAGAATGTGCTGGGCTATGCCCACTACCCGGACGACTTTGTGAAGCTGTTTGTGGCAAAGGCTGTGGAAAACGGCATCGATGTGGTCCGTATTTTCGACGCGCTGAACGATGTGAAGAATATGAAGGTGGCTATGGAAGCCACCAATAAGGCCGGTGCCCTGGCCTCCGGTACCATTTCCTACACCGCCTCCCCGGTCCACACCCTGGAAAAGTATGTGGCAATGGTCAAGGAACTGAAGGAAATGGGCGCTGCCACCATCTGCATCAAGGATATGTCCGGCATCATCGGACCTCAGGAGATCTACGATCTGGTGTCTGCCATTAAGGACGCGGTGGACCTGCCTGTGGACCTGCACACCCACTGCACCACCGGCCTTGCCTACCTGGTATACCTGAAGGCCATTGAAGCCGGTGTGGACATCATCGACACCGCCATCTCTCCCTTCTCCGGCGGTACCAGCCAGCCTGCAACAGAGACCATGGCCTTTGCCCTGCGTCAGCTGGGCTACCAGGTGGACCTGGATGACAGCTGCACCAAGGCAATGGCGGACTACTTCAAGACCGTCCGGGATGAGTTCATTGCCAACGGCACACTGATGCCCAAGGCTTTGGCCACCGATACCCAGTGCCTGACCTATCAGATCCCCGGCGGTATGCTCTCCAACCTGCTGAGCCAGCTGAAGGATATGAATGCCCTGGACCGTCTGGAGGAAGTGCTCCAGGAGACCCCCAAGGTCCGTGCCGATATGGGCTATCCTCCCCTGGTCACCCCCACCAGCCAGATGGTTGGTGTCCAGGCTGTGAACAATGTTCTTGCCGGCGAGCGCTACAAGCGGGTCTCCAAGGAGATCAAGGCTTACTGCCGCGGTGAGTACGGCACTACCCCCGCACCCATCAATCCCGAGGTCCAGGCCAAGATCCTGGCAGGGGAAAAGCCCATCACCACCCGCTATGCCGACTCCCTGGCACCTGTTGTGGATGCCACCCGGGAGCAGCTGAAGGGTCTTGCCAAGTCCGACGAGGATGTGCTCAGCTACATCGCCTTCCCCAACCTGGCGGAGAAGTTCATGGAGGACCGGAAGACCAGAGAAGAAAATATCTGCACCTACTCCATCGTGGAAGCGTAAGGAGGCAGCTGTATGGAAAATATCGGATTGCTGGAAGCAGCCGTCATAGCAGTGCTTGGCTACGCAGTTGTGTTTCTGGGCCTGATCCTTCTGATGATCGTGGTGATGCTGCTGGGTAAGGCCTTCTCTGCTGCGCAGAATCGTGCAGAGGATAAGGTCCAGCCGGTGGCAGAGCCGCTTGCCGAAGCACCCAGGGAGGTGGCTCCCGGTGCGGCCGGCCAGCTGAAGCTTTACAATGTAGATCCCAAAACCGCTGCCATGCTCATGGCCATCGTTGCCAACAAGATGGGCAAGCCCATCAATGAGCTGCGTTTCATTTCCATTAAGGAGGTCAACTGATCATGAAATATAAAATCACCCTCAACGGCCGTACCTACGAAGTAGAGGTGGAGGCCGGAAAGGCAATGCTTTTGGATGAATACGAAGCCATCGTTCCCTCTGCACCGGCAGCCCCTGCTGCTCCTGCGGCAGCTGCCCCTGCACCGGCTGCAGCCCCTGCTGCCCCTGCGATCACCGGTGCCGGTGAGGCAGTGACTGCCCCTATGCCCGGCAATATCCTGAAGGTCAATGTGACCCAGGGCCAGGCGGTGAAGGAAGGCGAAGTGCTGTGCGTTCTGGAGGCCATGAAGATGGAAAATGAGATCCTGGCACCCAAGGCAGGCACGGTGACCCAGGTGCTGGTCACCAAGGGCTCGACCGTGGATACCGGCGCACCTCTGGTTGTCGTGGGCTAAGGGGGGCTGCGTATGTCCATCAATATTGGTGAAATTCTGTTAGAACTATGGAACGGATCCGGTTTTGCCAACCTCACCGGCGGCTTCCTGGCGGATATGGGCTGGCAGAATCTGGTGATGATCGTCATAGGCTGTGTGCTTTTGTACTTAGGCATCGTCAAGAAGTTTGAGCCCTTGCTTTTGGTGGGTATTGCCTTTGGCTGTATCCTGACAAACCTGCCCAAGGCCGGTTTGTATCACCAGGAGCTGTGGGATGCGTTCATGAATCCCGACAGCCCGGTGTACCACAGCTTCGGTGAGATCCTGAAGCAGGGCGGCCTGCTGGATATCTTCTATATCGGTGTCAAAACCAGCGTGTACCCCTGCCTGATCTTCATGGGCGTGGGTGCCATGACCGATTTCGGTCCTTTGCTCAGCAATCCCAAGAGCCTTTTGCTGGGCGCGGCTGCCCAGCTGGGTGTGTTTGTTGCTTTCTTTAGTGCGGTGGCGCTGAACCTTCTGAATGATGTTTTGGGCATCAAGATCGGCTTTACCGGACCGGAGGCTGCCTCCATCGGTATCATCGGCGGTGCCGACGGCCCTACCGCTATCTACCTGACAACAAAGCTTGCGCCCCATCTGCTGGGTGCCATTGCGGTGGCGGCTTACTCCTATATGGCGCTGATCCCCATGATCCAGCCGCCCTTTATGAAGATGCTGACCACTCCGGAAATGCGCAAGGTGAAGATGGAGCAGACCCGTAATGTCACCAAGGCGGAGAAGATCATATTCCCCATTGTGGTCACCATTTTTGTGGCACTGCTGCTGCCGGATACCGCACCTTTGGTGGGCTGCCTGATGCTGGGCAACCTCTTTAAGGAGACCGGTCTGACCGACCGCCTGTCCGATACCGCCCAGAATGCTCTGATGAACATCGTCACCATTTTGCTCAGCACCTCTGTGGGTGCAACCATGGTGGGTGCCAACTTCCTGACAGTACAGACCCTGAGCATCGTGGTGCTGGGTGTAATTGCGTTTATGATCTCCACCTGCGGCGGTCTCGTTGGCGGTGTGATCATGTACAAGCTGACCAAGGGCAAGGTCAATCCCCTCATCGGCTCTGCCGGTGTTTCCGCAGTACCTATGGCAGCCCGGGTCTCCAACCTGGTGGGCCAGAAGTACAATCCCTCCAACTTCCTTTTGATGCATGCAATGGGCCCCAATGTGGCCGGTGTCATCGGCTCTGCCATCGCGGCAGGCTTCCTGCTCAGCGTATTCGGTTGATGCTCGGAGGTTTGGGATGAAGCGGTTAGATTATATCAGCTGGGATGAATACTTTATGGGCGTTGCCAAGCTGGCAGCCCGCCGGAGTAAGGATCCCAACACCCAGGTGGGTGCCTGCATCGTATCTCCTTCCAATATCATTATTTCCACAGGCTATAACGGAATGCCCAAGGGCTGCTCGGATGACGAGTTCCCCTGGGAGCGGGAGGGTGAGCAGACCAAGTACCCCTTTGTGGTCCACGCGGAGCTCAATGCCATTCTCAATGCCAATGGCCGTGACCTGCAGGGCAGCCGGATCTATGTGGCGCTGTTCCCCTGCAACGAATGTGCCAAGGCCATTATCCAAAGCGGTGTCAAAGAAGTGATCTATCTGTCGGATAAGTACCTGGGCACTGCCCAGAATGTGGCATCCAAGCGGATGCTGGATGCGGCAGGAGTCAAGTATTCCCGCCTGCGCCCGGAGACCCGGTCCATTACCATCGACCTGATCCCGGAGGAAGAACAATAAATACCGGGGCAGCCGTTTGGCTGCCCCGGTTCGTTTCATGTACCGCACCCATGTAGGGGAGGGCCTCTGTGCCCTCCCGCAAAATGCACCGATCATACCAACCGGGTGGGTTTATGCCACCGGGTAACGGGAGGGGATGGAACCCCTCCCCTACGGCTGCTGTTCGATGGCGCACCCAATGTAGGGGAGGGCCTGCCGCCCGCCTGCTTTACCTATTCGATCATACCCAGGAACCCTTCGTGGCGGTAAAAAACCAGGGCAGTTCTTTGTGGACTGCCCTGGTTAACTGTTTGTTATTTCACCTGGCTGTTGGAGCGCAGGGTCACATCGTGTGCGCCGCCTTCCACAATGGAGACGGAGGATACCAGCGTCAGCTTGGCATCTCTTTGCAGGTCGGGGATGTTGATCACACCCACGTTGCACATGGTGGACTTGACCTTGTAGAGGCTGGATTCCACATTGTCATGCAGAGAGCCTGCGTAGGTGACATAGGAGTCCACGCCTTCCTCGAAGGAAAGCTTGGTCTTGCCGCCCAGGTCGTAGCGCTGCCAGTTCCGGGCGCGGTTGCTGCCCTCGCCCCAGTACTCCTTCATGTAAGCACCGTTGACCATGACCTTGGGTGTGGGAGACTCGTCGAACCGGGCGAAATACCGGCCCAGCATCATGAAGTCAGCGCCCATTGCCAGAGCAAGGGTCATGTGGTAATCGTGGACGATGCCGCCGTCGGAGCAGATGGGCACATAAATGCCGGTTTCCTTGAAATATTCGTCCCGGGCTGCGGCTACCTCGATCAGAGCGGTTGCCTGACCGCGGCCGATGCCCTTGGTCTCACGGGTGATGCAGATAGAGCCGCCGCCGATGCCCACCTTAATGAAGTCAGCGCCTGCCTTGGCAAGGAACATAAAGCCGTCCCGGTCCACAACATTGCCCGCACCGATCTTAACGGTGTCACCGTAGGTCTGACGGACCCAGGCGATGGTCTTTTCCTGCCAGCAGGAGAAGCCCTCGGAGGAGTCGATGCACAGCACATCTGCACCGGCCTCCAGCAGAGCGGGGATCCGCTGGGCATAGTCACGGGTGTTGATGCCTGCGCCTACCAGATAGCGCTTCTTGGAATCCAGCAGCTCCTGGGGATTTGCCTTGTGGGAGGCATAGTCCTTGCGGAAGACGAAGTACATCAGTCGGTCGTTCTCATCCACGATGGGCAGGCTGTTGAGCTTGTGTTCCCAGATGATGTCGTTGGCAACCTTCAAAGAGGTGTCCGCGGGGGCGGTGATCAGCTTTTCCCGGGGGGTCATGAAGGTGCGGACCTTCTCTGTGCCCTCCATACGGGATACCCGGTAATCCCGGCCGGTGACGATGCCCAGGAGCTTACCGGTGGCAGTGCCGTCGTCGGTGATGGCCACGGTGGAGAAGCCGTTTTCCTCCTTCAGTGCCAGCACATCTGCCAAAGTGGCATCCGGGGTCAGATTGGAGGCGGATACAACAAATCCGGCCTTGTGGCTCTTGACCTTTGCCACCATGGCAGCCTGGGACTCGATGGACTGAGAGCCGAAAATGAAGCTCAGACCACCCTCCTTTGCCAAAGCGATGGCCAAGGAGTCGTTAGAAACAGACTGCATAATCGCAGAAGTCATGGGAATATTCAAACTGATGGCAGGCTCTTCTACGCCCTTGCGGTACTTGGTAAGGGGGGTGCGCAGGGAGACATTATCGGGGATGCAATCTTCAGAGGTGTAGCCGGGGATCAGCAGATATTCGCTGAAGGTGTGGCTGGGTTCGGGATAAATATAGGCCATTGGTTGTTCCCTCCTGTAAAATATATCTATTATAATTTATTTTTTCCTTGATCAAACATCGTAACCTCCGGTTTGCCCCGGCTGTCCAGCTGTTTGAAATTGCCCATGATCCTGGTGGCGGTGCTGACGATGAAAAATCTCTATATTATCTGGTATCATACCATATTCCCCCCACTGGGTCAAGCGGTTGGATATACAGAATACAGGGATTTTTTCGGGATTCTTTGTGAACTTTATTGCATTTGGGCTGTGGGTGTGGTATATTTCTTAATCATATGCAGAAAGAGGCGCAGAATATGTCCAAACAGGAGAACATTCGCAATATCGCCATTATTGCCCACGTAGACCACGGTAAGACCACTTTGGTGGACGAGCTTTTGAAGCAGGGCGGCATTTACCGTGAGAATCAGGCTACCCAGGACCGGGTCATGGACTCCGGCGACCTGGAGCGGGAGCGGGGCATTACCATCCTGGCGAAGAACACAGCGGTACAGTATAAGGATACCAAGATCAACATCGTGGACACCCCCGGCCACGCCGACTTTGGCGGAGAGGTGGAGCGGATCTTGAAGATGGTCAACGGTGTGCTTTTGCTGGTGGATGCGGCAGAAGGACCGATGCCCCAGACCCGGTTCGTGCTGCAGAAGGCACTGGAGCTGGGCCACAAGGTCATTGTGGTGGTCAATAAGATCGATAAGCCCGATGCCCGGATCCATGAGGTGATGGATGAGGTCCTGGAGCTTTTGCTGGATCTCAATGCCACCGATGAGCAGTTTAATTCCCCCACAGTGTTCTGCTCCGGCCGCCAGGGCACGGCTTCCTACGGTCCGGACGATGTGGGTACGGACCTGGTGCCGCTGTTTGAGACCATTGTCAACTACATTCCCGCACCGGAGGGAGATCCCGACGGTCCTGTGCAGCTGCTGGTCTCCTCCATTGACTACAATGAGTATGTGGGCCGGATCGCAGTGGGCCGGGTGGAGCGTGGCACCATCCGGGTGAACCAGGAGGTCACCATCTGCGACTACCATGACCCGGAACAGACCCGCAAGGGCAAGGTGGTTGCCCTTTACACCTATGACGGTCTGGGCAAGGCCCCGGTCCAGGAGGCAAGTGCCGGCGAGATCGTGGCGCGGTCCGGTATGGCAGATATCACCATCGGCAGGACCCTCTGCGCCACCGACGCGGTGGAGCCGCTGCCCTTCGTGAAGATCAGCGATCCCACCATTGAAATGACCTTCGCGGTGAACGATTCTCCCTTCGCAGGCAAGGAGGGCAAGTTTGTCACCTCCCGGAATCTCCGGGACCGCCTGGAAAAGGAGCTTTTGAAGGATGTTTCCCTGCATGTTACCGAGGCCAGCACCGATTCGTTCAATGTGGCGGGCCGTGGTGAGATGCACCTGTCCATTTTGATGGAGACCATGCGCCGGGAAGGCTATGAGTTCTCTGTGTCCACCCCCCGTGTGCTGACCAAGGAGATCGACGGCAAGCTGTGCGAGCCTGTGGAAAGAATGGTTGCCGATGTGCCGGAGGAGTGCATGGGCGCGGTGATCGAGAAGATGGGCCGCCGCAAGGGTGATCTTTTGAGCATGACTCCCATGGGCAGCCGCTACCGCCTGGAGTTTTTGGTACCTTCCCGGGGCCTGTTTGGCTACCGCAGTGAATTTTTGACCGACACCCGGGGCGAGGGCATCATGTCCAGCGTCCTGGACAGCTATGCACCCATGAAGGGTGAGATCGAGCGCCGTCTCACAGGCAGCCTCATTGCCTTTGAAACCGGTGAGGCCTGTTCCTACGGTCTGTTCAATGCCCAGGAGCGGGGCGCTCTGTTTATCGGTGCAGGCACACCGGTTTATGCCGGCATGGTGGTGGGCATCTGCAGCCGTAACGAGGATATGACCGTCAATGTCTGCAAGAAAAAGCAGCTGACCAATATGCGGGCCTCCGGCTCGGATGAAGCGTTGCGCCTGACCTCTCCCAAGGTGTTCTCTTTGGAGCAGTGCCTGGAGTTTTTGGCAGACGATGAGCTGCTGGAGTGTACCCCCAAGAGCCTGCGTATCCGCAAGCGGGAGCTGGACCATGCCCTGCGTATGCGGAATCTGATGAAAAAGCGCAACCAGGAGTGATCCCATGAAGCGGGTGTTAACGGTCCAGGACCTTTCCTGCATGGGGAAATGCTCCCTGACGGTGGCGCTTCCGGTGCTCAGTGCCATGGGCTGTGCCGTCTCAGTGCTACCTACTGCGGTGCTGTCCACCCATACCGGGTTTCCTGATCCCTATGTGAAGGACCTGACCGGGGATATAGACAAGATAAGCCTGCACTGGAAGCAGGTGGGGGCGCAATTTGACGCGGTGACCGTGGGATATCTTTCCGACCCGAAGCAGGCAGCTGCCGTGGAACGGGTGCTGGATGCCTTCGGGACATTTGCGGTGATCGACCCGGTGCTGGGAGATCACGGAAAGCCCTACAGCCGGATCACCCAGGCCCACATCGCGGCAATGAAAAGCCTGTGCCCCCGGGCAAAGGTGCTGATCCCCAATGTGACGGAGGCATGTTTGCTCACCGGGATGGCCTACCGGGAGGTGGCAGATACCCTGTATTTCCGGGAGCTGGCGGAGGCCGTAAGGGCATTGGGTCCAGAGGCGGTGGTGATCACCGGTGTGTCGGAGAAGCCGCAGAAGCTGGGGTGCGTTGCCTTGGAGGGAACGGAGCTGTTTTCCTATCAGGCAGACCGGATCGGAAGAAGCTGCCACGGCACCGGGGATATGTTCGCAGCGGTGCTCACCGGCGGGTTGCTCCGGGGAAAACCCTTGCCCCAGGCGGCTGCCCTGGCAGCGGGTTTTGCTGAGCAGGTCATCGCCCAGACCCGGGAGGCGTCCCCCTTCGGTGCAGAATTTGAGCCTTGCTTGCCCTGGCTGTGGGAACAGCTGAACAAATAAAAAAACGCGCACAGCAGTGCGCGTTTTTTGCATCTGTGGCATTCGGGAGGGCGCGCAGAGACCCTCCCCTACATAGGCGCACCATCGAACAGCAGCCCTAGGGGAGGGGTTCCATCCCCTCCCGTTACCCGGTGGCATAAGCGCACCCAGTTGGTATAATCGGTGCGGCAGCGGGAGGGCACAGAGACCCTCCCCTACGAAGCGTTATCGGACACCCACTGTAGGGGAGGGGTTCCATCCCCTCCCGTTACCCGGTGGCATAAACGCACCCGGTTGGTATAATCGGTGCAGCAACGGGAGGGCACGCAGACCCTCCCCTACGAAGCGTTATCGGACACCCACTGTAGGGGAGGAGTTCCATCCCCTCCCGTTACCCGGTGGCATAAACCCACCCGGTTGGTATAATCGGTGCAGCAACGGGAGGGCACGCAGACCCTCCCCTACGAAGCGTTATCGGACACCCACTGTAGGGGAGGGGTTCCATCCCCTCCCGTTACCCGGTGGCATAAACCCACCCGGTTAGTATAATCGGTGCGGCATTCGGGAGGGCGCAGAAACCCTCCCCTACGAAGCGTTATCGGACACCCACTGTAGGGGAGGGGTTCCATCCCCTCCCGTTACCCGGTGGCATAAACGCACCCGGTTGGTATAATCGGTGCAGCAGCGGGAGGGCGCAGAGGCCCTCCCCTACATAGGCGCACCATCGAACAGCAGCCGTAGGTGAGGGGTTCCATCCCCTCCCGTTACCCGGTGGCATAAACGCACCCGGTTGGTATAATCGGTGCAGCAGCGGGAGGGCGCAGAGGCCCTCCCCTACATAGGTGCGGCGCATGAAAGGAATCGGAAGGGCAAAAAATCCGCCGGCAACCAGTGCCGGCGGCATTTTTTATCTTACGTACTCGATGACAACTCTGCGGTTGGGCTCGGAACCAACGGAATAGGTGGTGATCCGGTCCATGTCCTGCAGGGTGGCATGGATCACATGACGCTCGTAAGCGTTCATGGGCTCCAGGGTGGTGCGGCGGTGTGCCTTCAGCACCTGCTGCGCCTTCTTCTGTGCGTAGCGGCGCAGGGAATCCTCACGCTTGCAGCGGTAGGATTCGGCATCCACATTGATGCGGATGTGGCCTTCCACATGGCGGTTGACAGAGTAGTTGGCCAGATGCTGCAGGGCATCCAGGGTGTCGCCCCGACGGCCAATGAGATACCCCAGGTCCTCACCGGTCAGCTCCACATTGTAGGTGGAATCGTCTTCCTTCCATGCGTGGGGTACGGCCTGAGAACCCATGTGCTCCAAAAGACCCTTCAGGAACACTTCGATCTTTTCCTCCACGCTGCCGGGAGCGGCAGGGGTGTACTCCTTGACAGGGGCAGCTGCCTTAGGCTCGGCTTTGGGCTTCTCGGCCTTGGGCTTTTCCTGCTTGGGAGCTTCAGCCTTAGGCTTTTCCTGCTTGGGAGCTTCTGCCTTCACCGGTGCCTTGGGGGCTTCGGCCTTGGGAGCCTCGGGCTTCTTTACAGGGGCTGCCTTGGGCTTGGAGCGGGAGGCAGAACCCAGTGCGCTTTTGGGTGCTTCCGGCTGCTGGTCCGGTGCTTCGTAGGTCACCTGCACCTTGGCAGGGGTTGCACCGATGCCCAGAAAACCGGGCTTTGCCTGGGCCAGGACCTGTACGGACACATCATCCCGGCTCAGCCCCAGCTGGTTCAATGCCGCTTCAATGGCAAGATCGATGGTCTTGCCTGTAGTAACGATGGTTTTCTCCATTGTAGTTTATTCCTCCGTGTTTTGGGTGGCATAGCGGTTGGGATCATATGCCCGCCCCTTGCAGTAGGGACGCTCTGTGATACCGGAAAGGGCTTCCTTTTCGGCCTTGACAGGTGCTTCCTGCACCATGCCCTTCTTGGCGGCATATTCCTTGGCGGCAGCGGCCTTGGCGGCCTCCTGCTCACGCTGCTTTGCCTGCTGTACCTTCTTTTTGCTGGTGTTGGTGGTGATGCCGTCGGGGTTGGCAGCCCGGCGCTCGGCGCGGACGCGCTCCTTTTCTGCTTCCAAAGCCTCTTCAGCCATGGCCTTCTTCAGACGCTCAGCGTCCTCGGCATCATAGATCTTGCGGTATTTTTGGGTCAGATACACATCAGAGACCGTGGTGACCAGACCCTGTGCGAACCAGTAAAGGCTCAATGCAGCCGGCATGGAGAAGCCGATCCAGAGGGACATCACAGGGGATATCCACATCATTATCTTCATCTGCTGGTTGCTCTGGGAATTTTTGGCGGTCTCTTCGTCCTGCAGACCGTTTTCATCGGTGACCAGGGAGTTGTTCATCTTCTGAGACAGGAACATGCTCAGCAGCTGGCCGCCTGCGGACAGCAGGGGCATCAGCGCACCGCCGATATAGTTCCAAAGAGACTTCTCTGCGGTGATCTCCCATGCCCAGAATTTCCAATCGGGAATGGTGCCCAGGTTGATGCCCAGGAAGTTAAAGTCCACACCGGCCAGGGTGTTCTGACTGATCTCAGGCAGAGCCGCCTGGATATCGGCAGCGTATTCCGGGATCAGGGGGGCAGCGATCATCTGATGATAGAAGTCACCGCCGGTGAACATCTCAGGCAGGGCAGCGCTGATGGTCTTGACGATGGTCTCGGCAGTCTCTGCGCTCTCGTGGAGCATGTAGGTAATGGGCTGACGGACAACGGTGTAAAGGGGGATCAGCACAAACAGAGGCAGCAGGCTCCAAAGACAGCCACCGCCCATGGAAACGCCCTCTTCCTTGTAAAGGGCCTGCAGGGCAGCACTCTGCTTTTGCTGGTCATTTTCATACTTTGCCTTGATCGCCTCTACCCGGGGCGTCAGGCGGGACATCTTCATGGTGCTCTTTTTGCCTTTGGCGGTAGCCGGCAGAAGAACCAGCTTCACGATGACGGCAAACAGGATCAGAGCCCAGCCGTAGCTGCTGGTGAACTGATACAGAAAAGAAAGCAGCCAGCCAAAGGGCACCTGAACGATATCAGCGAGATTGAATGCCAGAAACATAGATCATCCTCCTGAAATTAAGGAACGGGATCGTACGGATCGCCTTTGTAAAAGGGATGGCAGCGGCACAGCCGCTTCAGGGCAAGCCAAGTGCCCTTCCCGGCACCGTACTTTTCAATTGCTTCGCTTGCGTAGGCAGAGCAGGTGGGGGTAAACCGACAGCTGGAGGGAGTCAGGGGAGAGATGGCGCGCCGATAAAACCGGATCATGGCAAGAAGCAGCTTCTTCATGGGTCAGCCTCCAGGATCCCGGCCTTTTGCGCCAGGCTCAGGTAGGCAGAGGTGAGCTTGCCGAAGGGTGCGTTGATACAGCGGCTTCTGGCAACCACCACGATATCCCAGCCGGGGGAAAACAGCGTCTCGTTGAGACGGTAGATCTCCCGCAGGCGGCGTCGGACACGGTTGCGGACCACAGCGTGGCCCAGCTTCTTGCTCACTGTCACGCCCACCCGGTTGGTGGCAGTGTGATTCCGTCTGGCATAGAGCACCAGGTAGGAGTTCGCGTGACCGGAGCTGCTGTACAGCCGCCGGAAAATATGATTCAGTTTCAATGCGCTGGAGAATTTCATAAGCTTGTCTCCCAAAATGCATTAGATATTTTCCTTAAAATATCTAAATCCCAGGGTGTCGGCAGAGCAGCTTGTCAAGTGGAGGGCAAGCTATCTGGGCAGACAGCCCCAAATAAAAAGGGGGCGGGGCGAATCATCATTCGCCCCGCATGGACTCCCGTTTCGCTATGAGCGACGATTTACTGTGGTTGCCCACTGCAATCTTGCTGCTTACGCAGACAGAACTTTGCGGCCCTTTGCACGACGGCGGGCAAGAACCTTGCGGCCATTGGAAGTAGCCATTCTCTTACGGAAACCGTGGACCTTGGATCTGTGGCGACGGCTGGGCTGATAGGTACGCTTCATGTGTGTACACCTCCTGTCAAATCACATATGCTCGACAGCCTTACGGCCGCAGCAAAACATAGTAACCGACCATAAATGGTCATGCTTGCATATTATAACCGAAAAATACCCTGAGGTCAACAATTTTTTTTATTTCTGGAAAACATCGCCTTTTTTCTGAAAAATACTTGACAGAAGAGGGGTTGCTATGTATCATAACTGTACTAGTACAGTTCATACACTTAATACGGAGGTGTGCCTATGATCCATTTAAACTACCGGGATTCCCGCCCCATCTATCTGCAGATCGAGGTGGGTATCCGGGAACAGATCCTGGCCGGGGTGATGCAGAAGGGGGAAAAGCTACCCTCGGTCCGGGAGCTGGCACAGCAACTGACCATCAATCCCAACACCATCCAGCGGGCTTACCGGGAGCTGGAGCTACAGGGGTGGATCGCAACCGTGCCGGGAAAGGGCTGCTTTGTATGCGGCCTGCCGGCGGATACCCAAAGCGATCCGCTGTGGGAGGCATTTGACAAGGCGGCAGCAGCCCTGCTTCAGGGGGGCATCTCCCCGGAAGCGCTGATCCGCCGTCTGCAGCAAGGAGGGAACGACAATGCTTAAAGTTGAAAATGTAACCAAGACCTTTGGGGATTTCAAAGCCCTGGACGGCCTGAATATGACCGTTCCCAAGGGGGCGGTCTACGGCCTGGTAGGCCCCAACGGTGCGGGAAAATCCACCGCCATCCGCCACCTGACCGGTGTGTACCGCCCGGACAGCGGCAGCATCACCATGGAGGATGTGCCTGTGTGGGAAAACTGCCAGGTCAAGGCCCGGATCGGCTATATCCCCGACGAGATCTTTTTCTTCCCCTCGGCCACCCTGGAGGATATGCGCAGCTACTACCGGGGGCTGTATCCCAGCTTTGATGACCAGCTGTTTGAGACACTGTTTCAGGTGTTCCAGCTGCCCAGAAAGGGTCAGCTGCGCCGGTTCTCCAAGGGTATGCAGAAGCAGGCAGCCTTCCATCTGAGCATTTGCACCCGGCCGGATGTGCTGATTCTGGATGAGCCGGTGGACGGATTGGATCCGGTGATGCGCCGGCAGGTGTGGAGCTTGATCCTGGCGGATGTTGCCCAGCGGGGCACAACGGTGCTGATCTCCTCCCACAACCTCCGGGAGCTGGAGGATGTATGTGACCATGTGGGTATTATGGACCACGGCAAGATGCTGCTGGAGCGCAGCCTTGCGGATATGCAGGGCAGCACCGTGAAGCTGCAGCTGGTGGGCGCGCCTCCGGAGGAGCTGCAGGTCCTGCATCAGAGCCAGTCCGGCAGATTGCAGACCCTGGTGGTCCGGGGCAGTGCCCAGGAGGTGGAAGCGGCAGTGGCAGCTACGCAGCCGGTGTATTATGATATACTGCCCCTTTCTTTGGAAGAGATCTTTATTTACGAGCTGGGAGGTGTGGATCATGAAATCAAGAACATCGTTCTTTAATACCACGGTCCTGAAAAAGGACTTGACCCGGTTTGCCCCTCTGTGGGCGCTGTTTGGTGTGTTCCAGGTGCTGTTTGTGGTGCTGTTTTACCAGGCGGAGTCGGATGCCGCCCAGTTTATGAACAGCGCTTCCGGCATCATGCGGCTTATGGGTATGCTGAATATGGTCTATGCGCCTCTATGTGCCCTGGTTCTCTTTGGTGATTTGTTCCAGGCAAGGCTTTGCAATGCCCTGCATGCCATGCCCCTGCGCAGAGAGGGCTGGTTTCTGACCCATGTGGCAGCGGGTATGCTGTTCTGCCTGATCCCCTGCGCCGCAGGTACGCTGGTGGCATCGGCGATCCTGGGCCAGTATTGCTACGGCGCGTTTTTGTGGCTGGCGCTGATGGTGCTGCAGTTTGTGTTCTTCTTCGGTGTGGCGGTGTTCAGCATCCAGTGCTCCGGCAACCGGCTGGGAGCCATCGCGGTGTATATGCTGGTGAATTTCTTCGCACTGGTGGTGTCCTGGCTGGTCATGACCTTCTATGAGCCTGTGCTTTACGGCGTGCAGGTGAATGTGACCAAATACAGCAACTATTGCCCGGTGATCTCTTTTTCGCAGTTTTCGTATATTGAGACCGAGTATGACAATATGCGCTCTGCCACCCAATTCATCCGGTTCCTGCCGGAGCAGTGGCGGTATCTGTTTGCAGCCGCGGCAGTGGGTGTGCTTCTTATGGCGGTTTCGGTGCTGATCTACCGCCGGCGCAAGCTGGAAAGTGCCGGGGATTTCATTGCCCTGAAGCCGGTGGCTCCGGTGGTCCTGTGCCTGTATGCCCTGTGCGGCGGTGCGGTGATGTTCTACCTTGCGGAGATCACCACCACCGGACAGTATGTTTTCACATTGGTAGGCATCGCCATTGGCTTTTTCACCGGCAGGATGCTCCTGGAGCGGAAGGTCAATGTGTTCCGGAAGAAGAACTTTTTGGCCTTCGGTCTGCTGGCGCTGGCGTTCTTTGGAAGCATTTTCCTAACATGGTTGGATCCCATTGGGATCACCCGGTATGTGCCGGAGACAGAGCAGGTAAAATCCGTTACCATCAGCCCATATTTAAATGAATATCATCTGCTGCGCCATGGCATCACCCTGACAGAGCAGGAGGATATCCATGCCATCACCCAGATCCACAGAGCCCAGGTGGAGGACCGTCAGGGCTCCGATGGGGAAGAGCAGCTGCGCATCCGCTATACATTAAATAATGGCACTGTGGTGGAGCGGGCCTATTTCCTCCAGGCAGGCTATCCCAATTCCCAGGTGCTTCGGGGCTATTACAGCAGTCCGGAGTATGTGCTGGGCATGGCGGATATGCAGCTTTTGCTGGAAAGCATGTTCGAGCTGGAATTTTATCCCTATGCCAATGATCTTCCCTTCGTTGCCATGGGAGACCCGGATTGGCTGGTACCGTCCTATGAAGAGAAGTACGGCTCGGAGG
Source organism: Faecousia sp. (assembly GCA_045531815.1). Classification (GTDB taxonomy): domain Bacteria; phylum Bacillota; class Clostridia; order Oscillospirales; family Oscillospiraceae; genus Faecousia. Next base: position 16,592 of record JAZSER010000072.1, read on the forward strand.
AAGATCCCCAGTATTATCTGTTTGAAGGCAGCTTTGCCAAGGAGGATGTGGCGGTGGGCCTGATCCGGGCCATGGAGGCGGATTGCCTGGAAGGCAATATGGCGCAACACTGGTATTATCACCCGGAGATCGAACAGGTGGGCAGCATTTCCTTCCAGTATTACATTCCCGGCACCCGGCAGACCAGATATCTGGATGTGGGCATCTATTCCGATTGTACCCACACCGTGGAATATCTGAGAAGTCTTGTAGAAGAATAAAGCAAAAAGGACACCCTATGGCGCCTCGCCTCCGGGGTGTCTTTTTGCGCAATGGCACCCGATCCGATGGATGCGCCGCACCCATGTAGGGGAGGGCCTTCGCACCCTCCCGCTGCTGCACCGATTATCCGCACCCGCTACGATAGAACCCGTAGGGGCGTTCTTTGAACGCCCGCATACCGCACCCCTTGTCATCCCGAGCGCAGCCGAGGGATCTCATGCAATATCCGAAGTTTCTGTCATCGTCAGATCCCTCCGCGCCCTTCCCTTGGTCGGGATGACTGACTTTGAGGTGACCGGGCAACGGGA
>JAZSER010000035.1:0-10493 GCA_045531815.1 Faecousia sp.
TTCACAGTATCTTGAGGAACGGGACGAGGAATTGCTGGCTTGGATCACCGGAAATTTGGCACAGACTTGGGTGCTTCGCAGAACCAATTGGAGAGTTGCTCGCAACACACCCAGACAGGCTGTACCGAATCCCGATCTGCCCCAAGACAAGGAGGAGCGGAAGCGGCTATTCTATCAGTTGAAGGCGCTTGGAGAATTTATTGGAAATAAAAAGCGCACCTTCAGCGGCAATCCTTTTGACTTTGTCAGCGCTACGCTGGAAAGTGAAAGAGTGTATGGTTGCATGATTGCTCTTGCAGGTTTCGATATGGACGAAAATCTGGTGGAGGAACTGCTGGAACTTGCACCTAAAATGAGTGTTTCTCAGCGGCAAACAATTATTGTGTCCTTTCTTCAGCCAAAAACCAATGTAAAGCATCGCATGTACCTGCAAAATTGTTTGAATGACCGCAGTATTATGGTCAAGGAGCTTGCAGTGGAGCGGCTTGCTGATTGCAAACTGACGCAGAGCGATTTGAATGTTCTCGCTGACAGCCTCCGTTCCAAGAGCAGTGATTTGCGCTCCGGTATTCTGTCGGTTTTCAAAAAGCAGAGTGTTGATCTTCTCCGTCCTTTGATTCCACAGATGCTGATGTCTGCGGAAGAAAATCAGAACCAAGCAGCAATTGAGCTGCTTATGGAGCTGAAAGACAAGAACCCGGATATCCTACTTGCCAATCGCACCGCATTGGATGCTTTGCGCAGCAAGAAGGTATCTACCCAAACACAAATTCTTTTGGATCAATTACTGGCCGATGAAAAAGAAGAAATCGTGTTTTCCGGTGAAAACGGGTATGGAATATACGATCCAAAGGTAATTGACAGCTACTTAGTCGGCTTGCGCGTACCTGCTCGGAAAACCGGTTTGCTGTCCCGGATTTTTGGAAGTGGCGGAGATCTCCTTTTTGCCAAGCAAATCAAAGCAATGGTTCCCACCTGGGATGAACTGGACAAGCTTTTGGACCGGGTCGACCAAGTGTTCAACCGCCATGCAGATGAAGAAATCGAAATAGAATATTATGATGGGTCCCGACACAAGGTGCTATTCGGAAATCCTAGCCATAACATTATTCTTCCTGCAGATTGTGGCTGTCGCTCTTTGAATGATGCAAACGCCAGATTGGATATGATCCCATTCTGGGATGAGTTCTATGAAGCGCCTGGCGAGTACGGTAAAGCTGCAAAGAAAATGCTGGGAATGTTCCACTTAACAGCCCGCATTATTGAACCTGGACATTATTCTTCCCAGGTTGTCCTTAGTCCCTGGTATCTGCCGATTGCCGCTTTGGATCTTGCTCCGCAGTTGCATGATAAGTGCCGCGTCAAATACACGCGGGCTTGGCAAATGCTGGACATCTTCAACCGTCTGCCCCAATTGTTCGATGCGCACGAAGTCTTTGTGGAAGCAATCAAAATCTACCGTAGTGTCATTGCCCTTTTCGGCGAAGGAAACCTGTCTAAGGTCTACCTGCAGGTGAAAGAAGATCCCAGATGTACCGTATACGGACATCGCATTCAGGCGGTTGGCATCAACAATCGCATGCTGGCCACTTGGAGAAGAGCCATCCATCAGCTGAAGCTGAATTCTGATGATTTTTCTGAGTGGTTTGCGCTCCAGTACCGTTTGGAGCAGCAGATAGACACTTCCGTGACGGATTGTCTGGGAACAGAAGAATACTTCCGGGCCTACAACGAGAACATCATTCCACGGGATATCCTTGTGGCATTCTTGATGGATGGGAATTCCTGCATGCCGGGAAAAATTAAGGTTCTGACAAATCCCAATCGTTGGGCTGAAGGACGGAACCTTTACGAAAACTATGCATTTGCAAAAGATCTGATTCCCAAAATTCTGGATAGAATCGTCACTGTCGAGGAAAAACGTGGTGAATTGCGTACGCCTCTGACCGGACACTGCCTTGCTATTGAACGCTTTGAGGGCGCTGAGCATTTCTGCAACTTGCTGGCAGCGCTGGGCAAGGAAAGTTTCTTCCGTGGTTATGAATTCTCCCAGAATGACACGAAGAAGGCTGTCCTTAGCCGCCTGCTCAAGCGCTGCTATCCGACTAAAGAGGATACGCCGGAACGGCTGGCTGCACTGCTGAAGGAAACAGACATCAGCGATAAACGCTTGGCAGAAGCAGTGATGTATGCACCTCAGTGGGCAGGATTTGCTGAAGCAATTCTTGGCTGGCAGGGACTGAAATGCGGTGTTTGGTTCTTCCATGCCCATATCAACGAAACTTTCTCTGCTGAGAAGGAAACGGAAACAGCCATCTATTCTCCGATCAGCCCGCAGCAGTTCAATGACGGTGCTTTCGATAAGAACTGGTTCTTTGAAGCTTATGAGCAGTTGGGTGAAAAGCGTTTCCAAATCCTCTACAAGTCCGCAAAGTACATCACTTCCGGAAGTAATCAGCACCGCCGTTCCCAGTTGTATTCCGATGCGGTACTTGGCAAGCTGAACGCCCAGGAACTGGTGCAGGAAATCGTCGAGAAGCGAAATCAGGAAAAGCTGCGCTGTTATCCGCTGATCCCCATTGCGGATGGCGATAACCAGGAAGCGCTGCGGCGGTATGAATTTATCCAAAAGTTTCTGAAAGAAAGCAAACAGTTCGGTGCCCAGCGTCGGGATAGCGAGAAAAAGGCATGTGCCACCGCTATGGAAAATCTGGCGATCACTACGGGCTTGATGGATGTAAATCGCTTGATGTGGCAGATGGAAAGCCAAAAGATCGAGCAAATCAAGCCTTTAATGGAACCTACAATTCTGGATGGTGCTTCTGTCTGGCTGACCATTGATGAAAACGGTGATGCCGGTATCGCTATGGAGAAAGCGGGAAAGGCCATCAAAACAGCGCCTAAATCCTTCGCCAAGAATGAAACATTCTTGGAACTGAAGGCTACTGTTAAGGAACTGAAGGATCTGAAACGCCGCTCCAAGGAGAGTATGGAACGAGCCATGATGCAGTGTACTTTGTTCGGCTTAGGAGAACTGCAGAATATCTGTGACAATCCCATTCTTGCGCCGATGGTGCTCAGTTTGGTTTGGACGGATGGCACCAACAATGGTTTCCTGCAGCAATCTGCCGACGGTCTCGTGTTGGTAAAGTTGGACGGTGAAAGTGTCACAGCCGACACCTTGCGCATTGCCCACCCCCACGATTTGAAAGCCCAGGGCGATTGGGACGGGTTTATGCAGCTACTGTATCAAAAGAAACTGGAACAACCCTTCAAGCAGGTGTTCCGTGAGTATTATCCCATTACGGAAGACGAATTGCAGGAACGCACTATTTCCCGACGCTATGCCGGACATCAGGTGCAGCCTCAGCGTACAGTGGCACTTTTGAGGGGCCGTGGCTGGACTGTGGATTATGAAGAAGGCCTGCAAAAAGTCTTCTACAAAGAGAATCTGATCGTCAGAATGTATGCCATGGCAGATTGGTTCTCTCCTGCAGATATTGAGCCTCCTACACTGGAAACTGTGGAATTCTTTGATCGCACAACGAAGAAAAATGTTCCCTTGGAGAATGTCCCGCCGATTCTGTTTTCGGAGACCATGCGGGATCTGGATCTTGTGGTGAGTGTTGCCCATGTGGGCGGTGTGGATCCTGAGGCCAGCCACTCCACTGTGGAAATGCGTGTCGCGATCGCGACAGAACTTGCAAAGCTGCTCAAGCTATCCAATGTTTCCTGGATCGCTTCTCACGCAAAGATCCAGGGCAAATTGGCAAGCTACTCAGTACATATGGGTTCCGGTGTTGTCCACGCAGAAGGTGTGGGTATGGTTTCCATCCTGCCGGTACACTCCCAGGCAAGAGGCCGCATCTTCCTGCCTTTTGCCGATGACGATCCCAAGACAGCGGAAATCATGTCTAAGATCCTGCTTCTGTCCGAGGATAGCAAAATCAAGGACCCCACGATTCTCCGTCAGATTTCTTGTTGATCTCACTCAAGGCATCTGCAAAAACGCAAAGAGGTTTCGCACCAAAATGTGTGCGAAACCTCTTTTTTGTACTATAACCAACGGCCGGTAGTTATGGTGTTGCGCGGTAGGGTGTGCTTGTATTGTTATGGTGTGGACAGGGTCTTTTCGGGAACAGCCCAGGTCAATCCCCTGGGGTAGAAGAAACGGATCTTCTCGTCGGCAATGCGAATATCTACAGTTTGCGCGGTGATGACCTCCCCGTCAATGTTGATCCGGGCGGGGGCATCGCAGCAGATCTGCAGCTGCTTTGTCCGGAAGTGACGGATCAGCTCCGGCAGCTGGGCGTATTGCCCGTTTTTGTATTTGCCGATGACCTCCAAAACCTTCAGACGCTTCACCTTGGCCACAAGAAGCACATCCAATATGCCATCGGTGGGATCTGCTTCCGGGACGGGGTTAAACCCACCGCCGTAGAACCGGCCGTTGCAGGCGCAGATCATGGTTTGTTCACCGTCAATGGTTTCTCCGTTTATCTTTACCACATAGTGGGAGGCGATCCGACGGATTACATTGATCACAGCGGACACGGCGTAGGCCCGGAATCCGCTGAGGAGGGGGATGCGCTTGTAGTTGGAAACGTCAGCACCGATCCGCGCATCCAGGCCCACAGAACAGATATTCAGGCAGTAACGGTCATTGCATTGGATCAGATCGAACTGGGCTTCTTCGCAATCCAGCAGCCGTTCCAAATTGTAAAAGGCCTTGGGATCGTCAAAGAGCTTTACAAAATCGTTGCCGCTGCCCCCGGAAAAAACCGTGACCGCAGCGTTGGGAAAGCCCACAGCTCCGGCAACCACCTCGTTGAGTGTTCCGTCTCCGCCGCAGGCGTAAAGCCGTACCTGCTCGCCTGTTTCGGCAGCTTCCCGGGCCAGCTGTTGGCAGTTGCCCGGGGCAGCAGAGACCAGGATACGGTAGTCAAGCCCCCGGCTGGCGCATACCCGTTGGATGGTGTCGGTATAGTCTTTTGTTCTGTCCCGGCTGCCGGCAGCGGGGTTGATGATAAATATGTGCTTCATGGGCGCTTCCTTTTGGGATTATTTCTTTTTCCGGGAATTGTCGGTGAACATATAGTAGTCACATTTGATCTTGCCGTTATAGAACTTGCGCTTTTTGTCTGCCCGCTTGCCAAACCAGTGCTCGAACTCCGGTTCGGAGGTGATCACATATTTTTTCCAATCGTTGGCAAACTTCAGATGGCGTCCCAGGGCGCTGTATAGCCGCTGGGCGCTGTGCTGTTCCATCATGCGCTCACCGTAGGGGGGATTGCAGATAAGTATGCCGCTTTCAGCGGGCAGGCTGAGCTTGGTGGCATCGCCATCTTTGAAGGTGACGCAATCGGACACACCGGCCTTGCGGGCATTGGCAAAGCTCAAAGAGACACAGGCAGGATCGTTGTCAGAGCCCAGGATCCGGTAGCTGCCGGAGAATTCCTTGTCCCGCGCCTCGTCCTTTGCCTGCTGCCAAACCTCCTTGGGGATCCAGGGATAGTCCTCCGCGGCAAAGTGGCGGGAAAGGCCGGGGGCTCTGTTTTTGGCGATCAGGGCTGCCTCGATGGGAATGGTGCCGGAGCCGCAGAAGGGATCCCAAAGGAATTCTCTGCCCCGGTAGCGGGTAAGCTGGATCATGCCGGCAGCCAGGGTCTCATGCAGCGGTGCGTCATTGCCAATGGCGCGGTAGCCCCGCTTATGAAGGCCTTGACCGGAGGTGTCCAGAGACAGGGTCACCTGGTCGTTGAGAATGGTGAAATGCAGCTGGTATTTCAGACCGTTTTCCGGCAGCCAGCTGATACCGTACTTTTCTCCCAAGCGGCGGGATGCGGCCTTTTTGATGATGGCCTGGCAATCGGAAACGCTCATCAGCTGGGAGTTTAAGCAGTGGCCCTTCACCGGGAACTGGCCGTCTTTGGGAATAAAGGTCTCCAGGTCGGTGTGCAGCACACCCTGGAACAGCTCTTCAAAGGTCTTGGCCTGGAACTGGGCCAGCACGATCATGATCCGCTCGCCGGTGCGCAGGCAGATGTTGGCTCTGGCAAGGGCGGCTTCATCACCGGTGAACAGGACGCGGCGGTCCTCCACCCGGACATTTTCCATATTCAATCTGCGCAGCTCGTCTCCGGCAATGCCTTCCAGGCCGAACAGGCAGGGGGCGATCATTTGTAATTGCATAGTGTCCTCCACAAATTGTGATTCTGAAGATCTCTCAGGGGATGATCTTGCTCTTTTTCAGATAGCGCTCCTCCTCGGAGAAAACGCATCCGCAGTATTTCTGCATATAGAAGCCCAGCTCCCGCGCCCGGTCCTGGCCGGCTTTGAAGTAAGGGCGGAAATCCCGGTACAGGAAGGTGACCCCGTATTCTGCGGCAGCCCGCTGAGCGGTCTCCTGCATCAGCTCGTGATTCTGATAGGGGCTGATGAACAGGCTGGAGGTGAAGCTGTCAAAGCCACCCTCTGCTGCCTGCCGGGCGGTTTCAAACAGCCGCATCTCATAGCATTTTCCGCAGCGGTTGCCAATGTCCTCTGCAACGGTCCGTACGAAGGGGCGCAGGGCATAATCGTTCTTCTCCAGCAGCGGAAGCTCGATGGTGGGCGCATACTCCCGCAGGCAGTTGCGCCGTGCCCGGTATTCGGTAAAGGGGTGGATGTTGGGATTGTACCAAAAGCCTGTGACCTCAAATTTGTCGGTTCGCAGCACCTCAATGCACTGGTTGGCACAGGGGGCGCAGCAGATATGCAGCAGTGTTTTCATAACCTTCTCCTGAAAAAGACAATATATTAAAAATTATAACATTAAATAATTTTCATTGCAAGGTAGCCGCACCAGAATTCCCTACACTTTTTGAAATCGGCATGATATGGTATATGGGAAGTGAACAGGATGCGAAAATTGCTTGACGGGGCGCACCCGTTTCCGTTATGATAGAGAAAAAGGGGGGTGCAGACCGTGGAGGATGCCGTATTTATGGAGGAGGCGCTGAAGCTGGCACAGGAGGCCTTTGCAGAGGGCGAGGTGCCGGTGGGATGCGTGGTGGTCCTGGGAGACCGGATCGTGGGACGGGGCAGAAACCGTCGGGAGACCGGAAAAACCGCTCTGGGTCACGCAGAGATCGAGGCCATTGACGAGGCTTGCCGGACCCTGGGAGGCTGGCGGCTGTGGGAGTGTACCCTCTATGTCACATTGGAGCCCTGCCCCATGTGTGCCGGCGCCATTATCAATGCCCGGATCCCCCGGGTAGTCTACGGTGCTGCGGACAGCAAATGCGGTGCCTGCGGATCGGTATGCGACCTGTTTGCCATGGAGTTTAACCATCATCCTGCGGTGACCACAGGTGTCCGGGAGGCAGAATGCCGGGCGCTGCTGCAGGCTTTTTTCAAGCAGCTGCGGCAAACGCTGCAGACGCGTCCAAGGTGGCAGAAGAAACCGACGGAGAAATAAAAATGCGGTGCTTCGGCACCGCATTTTTTGATACTTCCGGAGGGGATACTGTATGAATCCACATGAAAAAACCATCCGTTTAGGTGCGGTGATCCTTGCGTTTGCTGTGCTTTTGCGGATTGCGGGCACAGGACTTCCGGATGCGGTGATCTCCCTGCTTTCTTCCCAGGAGTTTCTGTCTGCCATGTTGTTTTGCAGCACCGGGCGGGTGGTGCGGGGGGAGAACCTGCAAAATACGCTGCCCACAGAAGCGTCCCTGCCCCTACAGACAGAACCGACAGAACCGGTGCAGGTGTTAAACCCTGTGCCGCCGGAGGATCTTCCTGCCTTTGCCCCGGAGGATGCGGCATTGGTGGAGGTGAACAGCGTCTGTGGGTATCAAACAGATCTGCCGGCATGGCTGGAAAAGCCCCTTCAGTGGGATCTGACCCAAAAAGGACCATCGGTGCTCATCGTCCACTCCCACGGGTCGGAAAGCTATCAGCCCGACGGCAGTTACACGGAATCCTCCAGCTACCGGACGGTGGACCTTGCCCACAATATGATCTCCGTGGGAGACCGGCTGGTGCAGGTGCTGGAGGCAGCGGGGATCGGGGTGGTCCATGACAGGAATATCCATGATGTGCCGTCCTACAGCAACGCCTATGCCAATTCCCGGGAATCGGTTCGGGCGTATTTGCAGCAATATCCTACCATCTGCCTTGTGCTGGACCTGCACCGGGATTCTGTTGCCGATGCCGCCGGGCAGCAGCTGCATCTGACGACCCAATTGGGGGGCAGCACCAGCGCCCAGCTGATGATGGTGGTGGGGTCGGATGCCGGCGGGCTGGAGCATCCGGATTGGTCTGAAAATATGGCCCTGGCGGTAAAGCTGCATGCCCAGCTGGAGAAAAACACACCGGGGATCTGCCGTGCCATCAGCTTTCGCTCCCAGCGGTTCAATCAGGACCTTTCTCCCGGGGCGCTGATCGTGGAGGTGGGGTCTGCAGGCAATACCCGGCAGGAAGCCCTGCTGGCGGTGGAGCAGCTGGGCAAAGCAATTATCGACCTGTGCCGCGGAACAAAAGGGGCTGCCTCAAAATGAGACAGCCCCTTGGTTCTGTTTGGATTATACGCTCAGACCAGCCATTTCCAAAATGGTGGGAACGGACTTTTCTGCACCGATGGCCATCACATGGACACCGTCGCACAGCTTCTCGTCCTTGATCTTGGCGATCATTTCGGCAGCCATTTCCATACCCAGCTTAGCAGGCAGGCCCTTGATGCCCTTTTCCTTGCCCTCGGCAGCGGCAGCAGCCAGCTTGTCGATCATTTCCTGAGGAACGGCAATACCGGGCACATTTTCGTTCATGTACTTGGCACCGCCTGCGCCCTTCAGGGGGATGATACCGGCCATGATGTGGGTCTTGATGCCGGCCTTGTCCACCATTTCCAGGAAACGCTTCAGCACATCCAGGTCGAAAATGCCCTGGGTCTGAATGTACATAGCACCTGCTTCCACCTTTTGGCGCAGCTTGTTGACCTGCAGGAAGATGGGGTCGTACAGAGGTGTGACGGAGGCGCCCTTGTAGAACTTGGGAGCGCCGCCCACGATCTCGTTACCGCCGCAGTCGCAGCCGGTTTCTTCCATCTTGGAGAGCATTTTCAGAATGCCCACGGAATCCAGGTCATAAACGGGCTTGGTGTCCTTGCAGTCACCGACCACAGGGTGGTCACCGGTTAGTGCCAGCATGGTGTCGATACCGAAGCCGGCAGCGGCCAGAATGTCGCCCATGATGGCCATACGGTTACGGTCACGGCCGGTCATCTGCAGGATGGGATCGATCCCGGCCTGCTTCAGCTTGATGCACAGGCCCAGGCCGGTGGCCTTCAGGCAGGCACTCTGCATATCCGTAACGTTCACAGCGTGGACCTTGCCCCGCAGGATCTCGGCAGCTTCCATTTGCTCTGTAAAATCATAGCCCTTGGGAGGTGCCATTTCAGCGGTAATGCCGAACTTGCCGGCTTCCAGTGCTTCTTTCAGATTGCTCATTACTTCTTCCCCCTCAAGCTGATAGTTCTGGGATAAGCGACCTTCTCGTAGCCCTTGTCGGGACGTCCCTGGGTCAGCTTATCCAGCTGGCCTGTTGCCTGCAAACGCTCGTAGATCTTGATCCATGCGCAGTCGTTTTCAGGGTTGACCTCACATTTGCCGTTTTTCTGACCGCCGCAGGGGCCGTTGACCAGGCTCTTGGCGCACTGGGTGATGGGGCAGATGGCACCGGTGGAGCCCAGCACACACTGACCGCAGAAGCGGCAGGCCTCTTCCCATACGCCGAAGCGAACGGCTTCGCCTAAGTACATGGTGTCATTGGAGGGGTAGACAGGGGCAGTGCCTGCGTTCTTGGCAACACACTGAACACCGTCACCGCAGCTCATGCAGATGACGCAGTCGGGGTTAGCGGCAACGATGGGCTTCATCTTTGCCTTAACGCCCAGGTTCATGCAGCAGTAGTCGCAGATGGTAGTAGCAACCACTTTCTTGCCGGCCTGCTCCAGAACAGCGGTCAGCTCCTTGATCTGGGGCTCGCCACCGGTCTGGCAGGCGGTAGCGCAGCTGCCGCAGCCGACGATTGCAACCGTCTTGGCATCGCCAACCATCGCCATGACTTCTTCAATGGGTTTTTTCTGAGTAATGATCATGTATGACATCTCCTTTTCTCGGTAGTAAATCTTACTGCTGCCATTATAATACTCCATTGATTCCCAAAAATCAACAGCAATTCTATATATTTATAATGTATACGCCCGCTACAAATTCCGATTTATCGGTTCGTTGGTTAAAGGTATTACGCAATGCCCCCCTCGCCTAGAGGGTGGCGCGCCGCGCAGCGAATCTGATATCACCATGCTTGCCGGTGGCAAGCATACCGATATGGATTGTGCCCGAAGGGCGGGTGTGGATCGCGGGCAGAAACCGAAAGTTCTATCGTCGTTATAGGCTTTTCAGTTCTCTCCCGCATTCCACATCCGTCAAAAATCAAAGATTTTTGCC
>JAZSER010000024.1:0-6637 GCA_045531815.1 Faecousia sp.
CGTGTCAGATAATCTGGGAGGACTCGGTGATTTATATGACGGCGTCAACGGCGCAGCGGATGAGCTTGTCCAGTACGCAGCAGCTGGTGCTACAGGGATCCCCGCCTTTCATTATGTTGGTGATTTAGGCAGCACCGTCCGGGACGCAACTACAAACGGTGCGACCAGGGACCAAGCCATGAGTCTGGGAATTGGAAATACAGCCCGCAATGCCATAAGTAATTTTACTTTTGCTGACAGCATGACACCCAAAAATTGGATTTCGTGGGAAAATCTTAGAAAGCAAGGACGGGACGCACTAATAGAGCAGGGAGTTGCCTTTGGCGCAGACTACACAAAAAATCGAATTCTGGATCTAGACGAAGATTATAGCGAATATGTTGCGAAACTGATGCAGGCAGGTATGGACGAAGATGCTGCCAGGAAAGCGGCCTATTATCATACGATTCTGAATACGCTACATACCGAAACAGGCATTCCCTAGGCTATTGACTTCTGCCAGTAGAATGCCATATAATTGTTTCATACATGCGGTGGGGGATCATCTATGAAAAAATGGGTCAATTGGGTAATTTGGTTTATTATACTGGCACTGCCTGGCATACTGGGAAATTATGTAAGAACCTTTATCGGCAATATTGCCGCAGGATTTACTACATCTGCTGTATATGTAGTTGTATGGCTTCTCTTTGAACATGGCATTTTTGACAATATCGACAGGCTTATTCGCCGCAAAACAAAAAAGGAACATGAATCTGGGTTGCCTATGGCAGAATGGGAGGAGCGGCAACGGCTGAAGGAACTGGACGAAAAGCTGCAGACCGGAAAGTATACCAGTGCAGAAAAGGAACACCTGATCTACACAGCCAACCTGACTTCTGAAAACAAAAACACCCTCCGCCAAAAGCATTTGCCTTCACAAAAGAACCCTCTATAAAAAGCACTGCCGGAGCATCCCTCCGGCAGTGCTTTTTATGCGATACCCCTCCCGTTACCCAGCCACATGAACGCACCCGGCTGGATATAATCGGTGCGGTTTGCGGGAGGGCGCAGAGACCCTCCCCTACATAGGTGCGCCATCGAACATCCCCTCCCGTTACCCGGCCACCGTAAGCACCGGGTACGAACACACCGGAAGTTTCCCGTATGCGTGTGTAGGGCGTGGGGATCTGTCTATGCCGATTCTTTGCGGGATACCGTGTCAGATAACCTGGGAGGACTCGGTGATTTATATGACGGTGTCAACGGCGCAGCGGATGAGCTTGTCCAGTACGCAGCAGCTGGTGCTACAGGGATCCCCGCCTTTCATTATGTTGGTGATTTAGGCAGCACCGTCCGGGACGCAACTACAAACGGTGCGACCAGGGATCAAGCCATGAGCCTAGGCATAGGAAATTTAGGCAGTAATTTCATAAGTGATATAACATTCGGTGGAAATAAACCCGTTGATAGCAATATAACCCCTTCAAATTTGCGAGAACAATTTAACGAGGAACTTGCTAATGAGGCATTCGCTTATTTAAAAGCAACAGGGGTTAGATTTTTACTAAATAGGCACACAGAATTCACACAGCGCGCACAAAAGCTAATAGATGCAGGTGCTTCACATGAAGAGGCTTTTAATACGACATTTTACCATATGATACTTGAGGTTCCAAATTAGCTTTACATTGACACCCTATTGTCTTATGCTGTATACTGTATGTTGTAGGGAGGCGGTATTTTGGAGTGGAAGAGATGGCTTTTTTGGTTTATGCTGATTGTCAACCCATACCTGATTTGTGAACTCGGAGGTATGCTTTTCGGTTTTTGGGGTGCCATAATCGGTGGCGTATCTGTTGAGTGTTTCCATCTGCTTTGCTATCGTTGGATCATGGATCGGTTCGAGGAAAAAGTCCTTGGAAACCGCAAGCATGAATCCGGGTTGCCTATGGCAGAATGGGAGGAGCGGCAACGGCTGAAGGAGCTGGACGAAAAGCTGCAGACCGGAAAGTACACCAGTGCAGAAAAGGAACACCTGATCTACACAGCCAACCTGACTTCTGAAAACAAAAACGCCCTCCGCCAAAAGCACTTGCCCTCACAACAGAGCTCTTCATAAAAAGCACTGCCGGAGCATCCCTCCGGCAGTGCTTTTTATGCGATACCCTTCCCGTTACCCAGCCACATGAACGCACTCGGCTGGATATAATCGGTGCGGTTTGCGGGAGGGCGCAGAGACCCTCCCCTACATGGGCGGTGCGTTTTATTGGGAATTTCCCATAAGAAAAAAGCACCGCGATGCGGTGCTTTTTGGTTTAGGGATTGTACTGGGTCAGGTACTGGTCTACCAGCTGCTGCAGGCCTGCCATATCCTCGGGGGAGCGGAAAACCTCCACAAAGTTGGTATACGGCTCGAAGACATACTTGCGGGATTTGAAATTCTCCAGATCAAACTGGGGATGTACAGAGGTATCGTCGCAGAAATCGTAAGGCAGTCCTTGGGCGCTCTCGCCGGTAATGGCGCTGTAGAGCATTGCCGCTGTCAGATAGCCTGCCAGCAGATTCTGATGATAGCCGTCCTTTTCATCCTGGCTGATCACGAAGGTGGGGCGGGCATAGTTCTGCTTGGCACCGGGCACCTGGGTCACACCCTTCACGATGTCATCCAGCATCTTGCCCCAGTTGCAGATGATCACACCTGTTCCCTTCAGACTCTCCACATCCTGCGCCCAGGCATAGGGGGTATCATAGGCCATGTGGGGGATCAGCACCAGGAACTTTACATTGGGATTTGCCTCCCGGAACATATCCATTACCGGCTGCAGGTGGGCAGCCAGGTCTCCTTCGTATTTCTTCTCCACTGACAGCTGCAGTGCCACATAGTCAAAATTCCGGTCCGTCAGGAAGGAAGCGTGATCCTGTCCCTGGCAATCCTTCTTCTGCCCGCAAGGTCCGCCCAGGTAGTCCGTCAGATCGTGACCGCCAAAGCACCAGTTGGTAATGGATACCTCTGCCCCTGCCCGCTTGCACAGCTGATAGAAGAAGCCTTCATCCCCTACCCGCTGGTCCTGGGGCAAAATGTTTTCCTTGATCTGCTTGATGGCATATCCATGGAAGGTAAAGGAGTTGCCCAAAAAGATGATCTTCTTGCCGTCCAGAGCATCGATGGCCGCCTGAGAAACTGTGGGCTGCTCTGCCACTTCGGATGTCTCCGGCGTCTGGCTGTTGCCGCAGCCGGCGCAGGTCCCCAACAGCAGGGCCGGTGTCAAAGCAAGGGCTAAAAGTCTAAAAATACTCTTTTTCATTGCAAAAACCTCCGCATTTTCTTTTTTACAGGTCGATTATATGGCCTGTTTACAAAAATTGCAACTCTATAATCATAGAAGTCCGCAGGGATTGACACCCATGGATATATGTGTTATTATGTGGAGAAATGTGGAGGTATGTGGATATGCTTGCAAAAGAACGACAAACACAAATTGCCAAAAAAGTGCGGCAGGAAGGTACGGTCACTGTTTCCGATCTGACCCGGCAATTCGGGATCTCCCTGGAAACCGTGCGCAGGGATCTGCTGGCAATGGAGAAGGAGGGGCTTCTGACCCGGGTACACGGCGGTGCTGTCAGCACCACGGAAATGATGCCCTATCACCCCCTGGCTCACCGGACCCAGGAGCAAAGTGCGCAAAAAAGCGCCCTTGCCCGTACCGCGGCAGCAATGATCAGCGAGGGGGACTATATCGCTATCGGATGCGGCTCTACTCCCATCCACCTGGCCCATGAGCTGACGAAGCGTTTCCGGCAGCTCACCGTTGTGACCTACTCTTTGGAGATCTTTGAGATCCTGCGCAGCCAGCCGGACTTTCGGCTGATCCTGCTGGGCGGGCAGTTTGTCCCCAAGGAAAATGCCTTTTACGGTCAGCTGACGCTGGATATGCTCAGCTGCCTGCATGTACAGAAGGCCTTTGTTTTTCCCTCTGCCGTCTCTTTGGAGCACGGCATCTGCGGCTATGAAGAGACCCTGTACCCCATGCAGCAAAAGCTCCTCAGCTGCTGCGATCAGGCCTTTATTCTGGCAGACAGCAGTAAATTCCAGCGGACAGCCCTGTATAAGGTTGCGGATATGCAGCCGGATCATATATACATCACAGACCCGGAGCTTCCTGCCCGGCTGCAGCAGCTTTATAAGGAAAAGGGCTTTACCGTCATCACCGGACAGGAGGAAGAAGATCAATGAAACTCAGTTCCTCCGCCAAAAAGGCTTTCCTGCTGGGCGGGCTTTGCTCCCTGGCATATCTTGCGGTGTATGTGGGCAAAAACGCCCTGAGCGCCTGCACGCCCCAGATCACAGAAGCAGGCGCCTTTTCCACAGAGCAGATCGGCACACTGTCGTCTGTATACTTCATCGTGTATGCCATCGGTCAGCTGATCAACGGCGCCATCGGTGACAAGGTCAAGGCCAAATACATGATCTCCTTCGGTTTGATTTTGGGCAGCGTAGGCATGCTGCTGTTGCCCCGGCTGTCGGGGCATCCGCTGTATGCCTACATTGCTTACAGCAGCACCGGCTTCTGCCTTGCCATGATCTACGGTCCCATGACCAAGGTGGTCTCGGAGAATATCGAGCCGCTGTATGCCACCCGCTGCAGCGTGTGCTACACCCTCTCCTCCTTCTTAGGCTCGCCTGTGGCCGGTATGCTGGCTGCGGCGCTGCCCTGGGTGGCTGTGTTTGATGCCACCGGCGGCATTATGGTGGGCATGGGTGTGATCACCTTCCTTGTGTTCCTGCTGATGGAGCGCAAAGGGATCGTCAAGTACGGACAGTATCAAAAGCCCAAAGGCACCGGAGGCGGCATCCGGGTGCTGCTGAAGCGGCAAATCGTGAAGTTTATCTTCATTGCCGCGCTGACCGGTATCGTCCGGACCACCGTGGTGTTCTGGCTGCCCACTTACATCTCCCAGCATTTGGGTTACACCCCGGAGACCGCTGCGGGCATCTTCACAGTGGCTTCCCTGTTTATTTCCCTCAGCGCCTTTATCGCCATCTTCGCATACGAGCAGCTGCACCACAATATGGATCTGACCATTCTTTTGTCCTTTATTTTGTCCGCTGCCTCCTTCCTTTGCGCATTCTTCGTGAAAAACCCCGGAGCAAATGTGGTGTGCATGGTGCTGGGTATTTTGGCCAACAACTGCGCCTCCAGCATGCTTTGGAGCCGCTACTGCCCCAGTCTTTACGATACGGGCATGGTCTCCTCCGCCACCGGCTTTTTGGATTTCTGCAGCTACATGGCTGCCTCGGCAACCTCCACGCTGTTTGCCAAGGCGGTGGGCAGCATCGGCTGGAGCGGACTGATCCTGGTTTGGTTTGCCCTGATGTGCGGCGGTGTCATCGTGGCATTGCCCTTTAAACGCAGGATCGGTAATACGCCCTTGCCGCGGTAAATTCGTCCGCAGTGTGCGTGTTGCCATCACTGCTCCCTGTCAATTTTTGTTATTTCCCCTGGGGACTTTCGAAGTTTTTAACATAGATTTTAACATTTGCAATAATTTTATAACATTTTCTTACATTTCATCCCATTTGCCTGTTGATTTTTTCCCCGGGATGCGCTATGATGTCAGGTGAAGAAATATTCTGTAAAGGAGCGTTCCTACATGATCATTACGCAGAAAAAACCCATTGAAGAAGTCATGGCAATGGTGGGCGATGCAAAAACCGTAGCCCTGGTTGGCTGCGGCAGCTGCGCAACTGCCTGTCAGACCGGCGGTGAAGCACAAATCGCTGAGCTGACCGCTATTTTGGAGCAGGCCGGCAAGAAGGTCGTTGCCACTACCGTTGCAGATTACTGCTGCATGAATCTGGGCGTCAAGTCCAAGATGAAGCCCGTGGTGGCTGCAAACCCCGATTGCGTTATCTGCATGAGCTGCGGTGACGGTGTTCAGTGTGTTGCCAAGAATGCCGGCACCATTCCTACTTACCCCTCCAACGACACCATGTATCTGGGCGAAGCTGTCCGCTTTGGTGTTTGGGAAGAGGCCTGCCGCTTCTGCGGTCAGTGCGTCCTGGGTCAGACCGGTGCGATCTGCCCCATTACCCAGTGTGCCAAGAGCCTGGTCAACGGTCCTTGCGGCGGCCAGAAGAACGGCAAGTGCGAGGTCAATCCGGAAAATGACTGCGCATGGATCAAGATCTATGAGCGTCTGCAGGCAACCAATCAGCTGGAGAAGCTGATGCAGACCCGTGATGACAAGGCTTATGACACCGTGGCATATCCCAGAACCATCACATTAAGGGGGAAGAAATAATGAGTGTTTTGAAAGATGCGCTGGAATCCGGCAAATTCGGCGTTACCGCCGAGATGGCACCCCCTAAGGGCTACAACTTTTCCGAGCAAATGGAAGCCGCTGAGCTTCTGGCCGGCAAGGTTCACGCCGTCAACGTTACCGATATGCAGTCTGCCAGCCTGAAGGCATCCGGCCTGGGCCTGTGCATCAAGCTGAAGCAGGCAGGCATTGACCCCATCATTCAGATCACTGGCCGTGACCGTAACCGGATGGCCATTATGGGCGATATTCTCTCCGCTGCCAGCTTTGGCATCGACACTATGCTGGCTCTGACCGGCGACCACCCGGTTGTGGGTGACTGCAAGGAATCCAA
>JAZSER010000079.1:0-6261 GCA_045531815.1 Faecousia sp.
AGCGAGCTGATCCAGCTGTCCCTGAACGCCCTGCTCAATAACGGGGACGAGGTGCTGATCCCCAGCCCGGATTATCCTTTGTGGACGGCCTGCACCAACCTGGCAGGCGGCACCGCCGTGCATTACATCTGCGACGAGGCCTCTGACTGGTACCCGGACATTGCGGATATCGAAAGCAAGATCACATCCAAAACCAAGGCTATCGTGGTCATTAACCCCAATAACCCCACCGGCGCCCTGTATCCCAGGGAGCTGCTTGAACAGCTGGTAGATGTGGCTCGGCGTCACGAGCTGATCATTTTCTCCGATGAGATCTATGACCGCCTGGTCATGGACGGAGAGCAGCACATTTCCACCGCCTCCCTGGCGCCGGATCTATTCTGCGTCACCTTCAGCGGCCTGAGCAAATCCCACATGGTGTGCGGCTTCCGGGTGGGCTGGATGATTCTCTCCGGCAATAAGGAGATCGCCAAGGACTACATGGCGGGCATCAATATGCTTTCCAATATGCGCCTTTGCTCCAATGTTCCCGGACAGTCTATTATTCAGACCGCCCTGGGCGGCTACCAGAGCGTCAACGAGTACATTGTTCCCGGTGGCCGCGTTTATGAGCAGCGGGAGTTTATTTACAAGGCGGTCAATGCCATCCCGGGCCTGAGCGCGGTAAAGCCGAAGGCTGCGTTCTACATTTTCCCCAGGGTGGATGTCAAGAAGTTTAATATTACAGATGACCAGCAATTTGCGCTGGACTTCCTGCGGGAGAAGCGGGTGCTGTTTGTACCAGGCAGCGGCTTTAACTGGAAACAGCCGGATCACTTCCGCCTGGTTTACCTGCCCCGGATCGAGGATTTGGCTGAGGCAATGAATAAGCTGGAGGATTTCCTGAAGACCTACCGGCAGGCATAATATGGAGGAGAGAATGATGTACGAAAGCTTACACGCTGGATTTGCAAAGGTGGACATTACCCCCGATTATCCCATTGGAATGGCTGGTTACTCCAATCAAGAGAGCCGTATCTCAGAGGCGGTTGAGGATCGGATCTATATTACCTGTATTGCGCTGGCAGAAGGGGAGGAGACCATTCTGCTCTATACCATTGACAATATTGCGTGCGCAGGAGAAACTGCGGATCTGCTGAGAGAGCCGATCACAGAAGCATTGGGCATTCCCAGCGAGAAGATCTTCTTCTCCGCAACCCATTCCCATAGCTGTCCTGCTATGTACGGGCATCCTTTGGCAGAACGGTATCAAAACGAGATGAAGGCGTATGCGGTGGAGGCTGCTCGTATCGCGCTTGCGGATCTGGCACCTGCTACCACCATGGCTGCTAAAAAGCATTTCCACAATATGAATTCTACCCGGCATGTTTTGCTGGCAAACGGTGAAGTGGCCGGATCTGATTGGCGCCGCCGGGGGAGTCCGGCGATTGATAATGCAGGCACACCGGACAGCCAGATGGTGTTGGTAAAATTTGCCCGTGAGGAGAAGCGGGATATTCTGATGATCAACTGGCAGGGACATCCTGATCGCGGCGGCGAGATCGGTAAGTTTCGGATCTCTCCCAGTTATGTCGGTCCGTTAAGAGATACTGTGGCTGCCGGTTCCGGCATGGAGGTGGCTTACTTTACCGGCGCAGACGGCAATATGAATATTGACAGCCGCCTGCCCGAGTATAAGCACAATATGAATTACCGACGCTATGGAGTGCACATGGGCACATTGGCGCTGGGTTTGATGGATGAACTGGTCGAGGTGGAGGGAACGGGAATTGCTACCGCCCGGGCCTATGTAGAGGCACCCATCGATCATTCCTGGGACCATATGCTGCCCCAGGCTGACGAGATTTTTGCTTTGTGGAAGGCAACGGACAGACCTACCGGAGATGAAGCAGGCAGAAAGTATGGCTTCTCTTCTGTTTATCAGTCAAGAGCCATTCGTACCAGAGCAAAAATGGGGCCGACCAAGACCCTGGAGGTCAATGCTTTCCGGGTAGGCGGTATAGGCTTTACCACCGGTACATATGAGATGTTCTCAGAGTCCGGCATCCAGGTCAAAGCCCGCTCTCCCTATGAGTTTACCATGGTGCTTACCGGAAATTCCGGCTATATTCCCAGTGACCGGGCATTTGCAAACCGGTGTTATGAGTCGGATACCGGCTTCTATGCCCAAGGTACGGCGGAATTGCTGGTCGACAGGCTCGTCCAGCTTCTGGAAGAGGTTCAGTAAAACAAAACAGACCAAGGATCCGTATGGATACTTGGTCTGTTTTTTGTTTAAGAATCGTTGGTCAGATCTCCGCTGCCGGTAATGGGGAGGGTCTCGCCCAGATATGTAGGCGCGGGCTGGAAAAGTCCGGTAAACAGGTCCTTCACCCGGGCGAGCACTTCTCTTGCATCCCGCTGAAACTGCCCGTAGTAACTGCGGTAGTCTGCGGCCACACCCACCGCCTCGATCTGTAAGGCATCTGCAATGTGCAGCGCGCGGTACAGATGATATTTTTGGGTGACAATGATGATCCGCTCGGCTTTGAAAATGTACTTTGCCCGGTAAAGGCTTTCGTAGGTGGAAAAACCCGCGTGGTCCATAAAGATGTTTTCTGAGGCAATTCCGCTGTCTATGGCATACTGCTTCATGGTGCCCACTTCGTTGTAGCCTTCCCGACCGTGGTCACCGCTCATGAGCAGCTTGGGAGCAGCTCCGGACTCGTAGAGCACCACACCCCGGCGCAGCCGGTCCTCCAGCATATGGCTGGGTGTTCCGTCGGACTTTACCTGACAGCCCAGGACCAGGATGCATTCGCCCTGCCACTGGGCAGCTTCCTGGGGGGACAGGATCTGATCGGCTGTGCGGCAGACCCACAAGTTGATCCCCAGGACTGCCAGGCAGCCCAGCAGGATCAGCGCGCTGCAGGAAAAGACGGTAATTTTCAGAATTCTCTTTTTCATAGCTACCTCATGGCTGGTTTACGATACCGGTGAACATGGGAAGGGAGTCGTCGCTTTCGATATAGAACAGGAACGGCCGGTCCAGAACGAAGTCGATCTCCTCTTCCGGAGGCATGGCAGAACCGCAGCGCAGGATCACAGTAAATGCGGCAGCACTCACACCCTTTTCGTCGATGGAGACCCGGGCGGCATGCTGGACCTGTGAGATACACCCGCCATCCTTTCCGGGAATGATGGGGGAAAAATCGGCTTTGTTCGGGTCGAAAATATCTGTGACACCCAGGGCCTTGATATAATCAGACAGCTCCATATCCGACGCAATGTCAAATTTGGGAACAGACAGATTTACGATCATGCTTTTTTGATTTTCGTAACTGCTGGCATATGTGGCAGGCTCTTCCAGCAGGAAGCCGGTTACATCGTCTACGATCTGATCGGGGGTGAATCCTTCGTCGGGAAGGAAAAACCACATCCTGCCGCCGTCCTCCAGGGGGAGGTAAACGGCACTGAAATGGTCTGCCCAGAAGTAAGGACCGTAGGATAGTGTAGTGTTCATATAGGTGGTATCAGCGTCCCCGGAGGGGCTGTGAAACACGGCTTCCGTGTTGTTCTCCTGCTGAAAGGCATCGAGCCACTGGACCTGATAGAACACGGTGGAAGCCAAAGCCATCACACAGGTGGGATCCAGGGACAGATCGGCAGCCTGCTGGCGCAGCAGACCGCCTGTTTGCTCGTTCAGCCAATCCTGCAGGGCAGCGGTGGATTCGGCGCTGCCCAGATCTGTACGGAAAACAGAGGCGTAGTATTCCTTGGCAAGAAGCTGGGCAGTTTCCTCGTTGATGGGGTAGGTATCCTCCAGCCAAAGGGAGTTTGCGAGAATCGAGGTGGTCAGCCCGTCGTTATTGTAATGTCCTTGCCAAACCTGATTTGCCTGCAGGCGCAGCGACTCGATGTCTTTTGCCTGCAGAAGCTGCAGAAGCTGCTGGCGGCTTTCTCCTGCGGTGGTCTCGGCCAGCATAGCAAGGGCCATGTAGATATTCACAGGGGAGCAGGCGATGTTCCTTTGCGTGTCCTGGCAGAGCAGACCGGCCAGAAGTGAACCGAAATAGGCCTGCAGGTTGTCTGCGTAGCCCTCCGGCTGACTATGCAGCTGTCGCTGATCGGTATGCCATGCGTCGTGGGCAGCTTCGCTGTAGACCACGGGATAGGCGGACAGCTTGGGATAGCTGGGGGCGGCGGCCAGATATTGCAGATGACGCGTAGAGAGCTCTGTGGGAGCGGTCTGCTGTGTGGGGGCTGGATCGCTGTGAGGCGGTTCCTGCAAATGGGGGTCTGAAGCAGTGGGAGCAGCCGGCGGCAACAGTGCACCCAGCAGGATCGCCAGGGCCAATACAGCGGCAATGGCTGCGATCCACGGGAAAGACCGTTTTTTTGCCGGAGCAGATGCCTCTTTGATATAGTCGTCCCGGAGCTCGTTCAATGCTTCTGAAAGGATTTCATGCTTCATGCCAAAAGCCCTCCTTATATAAATGTGTTTTCAGCTTGCCGCGGATTCGCAGGAGTCGGACGCTCAATACATTTTGTGAGACGCCCAGCGCCTGGGCAATATCCGTGATACTGTCACCGAACCAGTACCTGCGAACAAACAGAATGCGGTTATTCTGATCCAATGTGCTTAAAAAGCCATCGATGCATTTGCCTAAGGCCCGCGCATCCAGAGTATCTTCTATGGAGGGGGCGGGAAGGATGTCTGCCAGCTCGTCCATGCACAGGTCAAAGGTGCTGTTTCGCTTCTGTGCGGAGCGCAGCCGCAGATGCTTCAGTGCGGTGTTCTTACCCACTCGGTAAACATAGGCACACAGCGGGTCAGGTTTTGCCGGTGGGATCGCATTCCAAAGTGCGAGGTATGTATCGTTGACAGCTTCCTCTGCGTCCTGGGGATGGCCCAGTATGTTGAGAGCGGTAGCCAGCAGACGCTTGCCGTAACCCTTTGCAAGTGCGCTGATCGCCTGCTCAGAACGCTGCCATAAGAGCTGCAGGATCTGCTTGTCCTCCATAGGATCACCTCCTTAATTATATACTACCGTTTCCTGTATAGTATCTTACAGCAATTTACAAAAAAATACTATGTATATTTTTGGCTGTAAAAGGCAACAATCACCGCTGAGGAGGTGAGCGTATGAAAGTGCGCGAGATCATGACATCGGATGTGGTGGGGATTGGCCCGGAGGAAACGGCTGAGGCAGCGGCGCGGATGCTTACACATTATAATATAGGGATGCTTCCTGTGTGTGACAGCCGCGGCGGCCTTTGCGGTGTGGTGACGGACAGAGACCTGGTGACACGGTGCATGGCAACCGGCAAGCCAATGGGGAAAACAACAGTTCGGCAGATCATGACCGGCAAGGTAAACACGGTGTCTGCGGATATGGACACGGGAGTGGCTGCGCATATGATGGGGCGGCTGCAGGTGCGAAGGCTGCCAGTGGTGGAAAACGGAAAGCTTTGCGGTATGGTGAGCCTGGGAGACCTGGCAAAACAGGAGGAAAGCGTTATGGACGCGGCGGATGCCCTGATGGACATCTCAGGGAACGTTTCAGCTGGAAGAGATTGGTAAAAATGCACAGAAAAAGCGGGATTTGCCCAGTGTATATGCGCGTTTTGGAAATAGTGAAAAAAAGATAAAAAATTTCAAAAAACCTATTGACAAATCAAGACTAAAGTGATATCATATGCAAGCTGTCCGATGAACGGCAACCGCCCGGAGGACGCAGTTCTGTACCTTGTAAATTGAATAACGCAAAGACGAACAAAAACACCTTGGACAATTATAATGGATTGTTTAAGATTTCGAGAAATCGAATTAACAGCCAACGAAAATTCTTGAGTAAATTTGCTAGACAGATTACTTGGAAACTTGATTTGAAGCACTACGGTGCTTTAGATACAATTTTTTGAGAGTTTGATCCTGGCTCAGGACGAACGCTGGCGGCGTGCCTAACACATGCAAGTCGAACGGGGTTACGAGAGCTTGCTTTTGTAACTTAGTGGCGAACGGGTGAGTAACGCGTGAGGAACCTGCCTTTCAGTGGGGGACAACAGTTGGAAACGACTGCTAATACCGCATAACATGTCGGAACCGCATGATTTTGACATCAAAGCTTTATGTGCTGAAAGATGGCCTCGCGTCTGATTAGCTAGTTGGAGGGGTAACGGCCCACCAAGGCGACGATCAGTAGCCGGTCTGAGAGGATGAACGGCCACATTGGGACTGAGATACGGCCCAGACTCCTACGGGAGGCAGCAGTGGGGAAT
>JAZSER010000032.1:0-50707 GCA_045531815.1 Faecousia sp.
TATTGTGCTTCGTGAATATTTGCCCCAACGGAAGTACCGGCTCTTGCAAGCTGATCGGTCATATAAGAACTTTTCGGCGCAATTACACCGTCAACAAGATTTACGATAGCAACAGCAAATTCAAAAGATAAGTCAAGTAATTTGTTTTCGGACACAAATACACCTTTTTTCATTGGTATTATATCATAAAACCGTGTGTTTCTCAATGATATATCGCTGATGCGATATGATATACGGCTATGCCGTATGATATACTTGCTACGCAAGCATGATATAATATCCGTTCCCTTCATACGCGAAGCGTATATCATCTGCGAAGCAGATATCATAGCGTCAGCTATATCATCTGTGACCGCAGGGAACGGATATCATTGAAAAAAGTCTCATTTGTCAGTAGACAAAAGAGACTTTTTTCGTGGTGCGAGAGATGGGACTCGAACCCACACGGCGAAACCACACGCACCTCAAACGTGCTTGTCTACCATTCCAACACTCTCGCATGCGTCGATTATTATAACCTTCCATTCATTTTTTGTCAACCACTTTTTGTGAAAATCCCCTGTTTATCCGGCTGGTATCCGGGAAATGTTATCTTTTCTTGATTTTGCAGCCAGGCTATGGTATATTATTCAGGATCACAAACCATTATTTTAACGACAGGATGAGCTACTATGCGCAAGGTAAAATTTTATATTGCCATGTTTGTTGCCAAACTGGCCAATTTTTCATTGAAGCTGCTGGGGCGCAACGCTTCCTATCTTCCCGGCATGATCGCCCTGAAGATCGACAAGGATTTCATCGGCAAGCTGAAGCCGCCCAAGACCGTCATTGCCGTCACCGGCACCAACGGTAAGACCACCGTGAGCAATCTGATCACTTCCATCCTCAAGGAAAACGGCTATCGGGTCACCAACAACGGCCTGGGCTCCAATGTTCAGGCAGGCATTGCCACCATCATGCTGCAGGAGTCCACCCTTTCCGGCAAGCACAAAAATGACATTGCTGTTCTGGAGGTGGATGAGCGCAGCTCTCTGCGGATCTACCCCTATCTGAAGCCGGATTACCTGGTGTGCAACAACATTATGCGCGACTCTTTGAAGCGCAATGCCCACACCGACTTCATCAGCTATATCATCAACGAAGCCCTGCCGGAGTCCACCACCCTGATCCTCAATGCTGACGATGCCATCTGCTCCGGCTTAGGACCCAGGAATCAAAAGCGCATCTATTTCGGTCTGGATTGCCAGATCCCTGAGACCACCCCCCGGCAGTTTGTCCAGGATATCGTCTACTGCCCCAAGTGCGGCAGCAAGCTGGAGGCAACCTATCTGCGCTATAACCACATCGGCAGAATGCACTGCACCGGCTGCGACTTTGCATCCGCCCAGCCCGATTTCCGGGTCACTGAGATCGACCGGGAAAGCAGTACCTTCCAGGTCACCGATGCTTCCGGCACTGCTACCTACAATCTCATCAACGACAACATTGTCAACATTTATAATTTCTGCGGTGCCATTGCCCTGCTGACCCAGCTGGGGCTGACCCGGGAGCAGATCTCCAAGGGCTTTGCCCAATCCAAGATCGTCAAGACCCGGTTTGATTCCCTTCGATCCGGCAGCCTGAACATCACCATGCAGCTTGCCAAGGGCCAGAACCCCATTGCCTGCGCAAGATGCTTCAGCTATGTTGCCCAGTGTCCCGGACAGGCCAAGAGCGTCATCGTAATGATCGACGACAAGGGTGACAACACCAACAACTCCGAAAGCACCTGCTGGCTCTACGATTGTGACTACAGCTATTTGACAGATCCTTCCATCCATCAGGTGATCTTTGCCGGTCCCCGGTGTAAGGACCAGTATCTTCGGGCGCTGATCGCCGGGATCCCCGCTGAAAAGATCGCGCTTTCCGAAAGCTTCACCGGCGGTCCTGCCCTTGTAAACACGGATATGTGCAAGGATATCTTCGTCCTTTACGATCCGTACCTTCTCAGCGAGGCGAACACCGTGAAAAAGAATTTGATCCAAATGGGAACGGAGGGCACAGAGCATGGTAATTGAGATCCTGTATCCCGAGGTATGCGGCCTTTACGGTGACGCACAGAATGCCACCTATCTCCAGGCCACCCTCCCGGAGGCGCAGTTTGTATTCACCCCCCTGACCCAGAAGCCTTATTTTGCAGATGCCGATCCGGACATGATCTATATCGGCGCCATGAGCGAAAATACCCAGCGTCGGGTCATTGAGACCCTGCGCCCCCTCACCGCCCGGATCCAGGCCCTTGTGGACAAAGGAACGGTGATCCTTGCCACCGGCAACGCAGGCGAGATCTTCTGCCGTCACATCGACTATATCACCGAAAAGCAGACCGCGGAAGGCCTGGGCATCTTCGATGCAGAGGTCAAAACCGATCTGTTTGATCGCTACAACGGCAAGGTCCTGGGACAGTTTGAAGACATTCAGGTGGTGGGCTTCCGCTCCCAGTTCAGCTTCCTCTACGGTGACAACACGGAAAACCACTTCCTCAAGTGCATCCGCGGTGACGGTCTGAACCGCAAGAGCAAGCTGGAAGGCCTGCGGAAAAACAATCTGTTCTGCACCCAGCTGTTAGGCCCGATCCTGCCTTTGAATCCGCCCTTTTGCAAATATCTTCTGAGGCTTTTGGGCAGCGACCGGGAGCCTGCCTTCCTGGAGGCCGCCATGTCCGCCTATGACCAGCGGATCCGGGAGTTCTCCGACCCTTCCACCGTGTTCGGTCAAAACAAGTAAAGCCATCCCCCTGCCATTTTTAAGGTGGCAGGGGGAGATTTTATTCCTTCTTTTTGGCAAACACAAAAACCTTGCTGCTGACATAGTTCATAATCACCACCAGGACAGAAACGATCACCTTCCACAGATTGCCGCTGAGGTACAGCGTATCCACCAGCAAAAACAGAAGCCCCGTTTCCAGCGCCCCGGAAGCCAGCCGGCAGGCTACAAACAGCCCTGCCTCCCGCAGCACTGCTTTCAAGGACCAATCCGGGCTTTGAAACACCAGGGGCTTGTTGGTCAGATACGCAAATGCCACCGCTGCGCACCAGGCAATGGCATTGCTCAGCGCGGCACTGAGGCTGAAATAATTATAAAGCGGATAATAAACCGCAAAATTCACACCGGTGGTCAAAGCTCCGAAAACAAGGTAAAGCAGGAGCTGTTTGTGCTTTACAAGCAGTGCGGCAAGCTTCTTTGCCATAGGCCGTTCCTTCCCTTCGGTTCAAACAGCGGCAGAACTTAGCTCTGCCGCTGTTTCAAAGAATCAGATATTTAACAGTTTTTCCAAAGCAGCCAGCTTAATGCAGGTGCAGAACACATCCATTGCCTGCTCCAGCTCCGCAATGGGAGGCAGGCTGGGGGCAATGCGGATGTTGCTGTCCTGGGGGTCCTTGCCATAGGGATAGGTAGCGCCGGCAGGTGTCATCTCAACACCGGCCTCCTTGCACAGCTCCAGCGCCCGCTTCGCAGTGCCGGGCATGGCATTGAAGCTGACAAAGTAGCCGCCAAGCGGCTCATTCCAGTTGGCAAAGCCCAGGGGCTTGATCTGCTCATCCAGGTACTTCAGAACCACCTCAAACTTAGGACCGAGGAGGGCAGCATGCTGCTTCATGATCTGCAGGGTGTGGGCCTTATCCTTCAGGAAGCGGACATGGCGCACCTGGTTGACCTTATCCTGGGAGATCATCTGGGCGGTGAACAGCTTGCTGATGTAGGCGATGTTGGCCTCGGATGCCGCCATGCAGGAAATACCGCCGCCGGCAATGGTGATCTTGGAGGTGGAGGCGAACTCATAAACCATATCGGCATTGCCCTCAGCCTCACACAGAGAAAGAATGTCCGGGAAGGGAATGTACTCCCCTGTAAATTCATGGACGCAGTAAGCGTTGTCCCACATGATGGCAAAGTCCGGTGCGGCGGGCTTCAGCTGTGCAAACCGGCGGATGGTCTCCTGGGAGTAGATGATGCCGTCGGGGTTGGAGTACTTAGGCACACACCAGATACCCTTGACCTGGGGGTCCTTCACCAGCTGCTCCACCATGTCCATATCCGGGCCGGTGGCAGTCATGGGAACGGTGATCAGCTCAGCGCCGAAGAATTCCGTGATCTTAAAGTGCCGGTCATAGCCGGGGCTGGGGCACAGGAACTTCACCACTTCCTCCTTGCACCAGGGTCTTTCGCTGTGCAAAAGGCCGTGGCTGAAGGCCCGGGAAATGATGTCAAACATAAAGTTCAGGCTGGAGGTGCCGCCTACAAAGATCTGAGAAGCCTTGCAGCCCAGCATATCTGCCCAGTAAGCCTTTGCACAGGGGATGCCGGACAGCTCACCGTAGTTTCTGGTGTCCAAGCCGTCCACGATGCAATCCTCAGCGGTGGTGACCGTCTTGAGAATGTCGTTGGCGATATCCAGCTGCAGCTTGGAGGGCTTGCCTCTTGCCATGTTCAGCTTCAGATTCATGCTCTTGCATTTTGAGAATTTGTCCAAAACAAGCTGGTACTCAGCCTGCAGCTGTTCAGGGTTCATGGATGTATAAGTCATGATTAGCGTCTCCCTTCTTTATTAACAAAACCATTATATATCCATCCGCGGAAAAATACAACAGTTTTTTCCTGCAGGTTTTCGTTGCTATCCACAAGGAAATTCCCTGGGGAAGAGAATAATTATGGAGAATCACACCTTGCATTTTTCCGGATTTTCGCATAGAATTTAACAAAACGGATTTTTACATGCCAGGAAAGGATTGATCGGTTTGAGCCAGATAATGAGCGTACCTGAAATTTTCGGCAGCGATGTCTTTAATGAATCCACCATGCAGCAGCGTCTGAGCCCCAGTATTTATGAGGCGTGGAAGCATTGCATCCAAAACAGCATTGCCCTGCCTTTGGATGTTGCCAACGAGATCGCGGAGGCCATGAAGCTCTGGGCCATTGAAAAAGGCGCTACCCATTACACCCACTGGTTCCAGCCCATGACCGGCATCACCGCGGAGAAGCACGACTCCTTCATCAGCCCCACCGGTGACGGCAAGGTGATCATGGAGTTTTCCGGCAAGGAGCTGGTCCGGGGCGAGCCTGATGCCTCCTCCTTCCCCTCCGGTGGCCTGCGGGCAACCTTCGAAGCCCGGGGCTATACCGCATGGGATCCTGCTGCCTTTGCCTTTGTCAAGGACGGAAGCCTGTACATCCCCACCTGCTTCTTCTCCTATACCGGAGAATCCCTGGACAAGAAGACCCCCCTGCTTCGCTCCATCGACGAGGTTTCCCGGGAGGCCGTTCGCATCCTGCGGCTCTTTGGTGACAGCGAGACCAAGAAGGTCCAGGTCTGCGTCGGCGCGGAGCAGGAATACTTCCTGATCCCCAAGGCCATCTACTCCCAGCGGGAGGACCTGCGGCTGACGGGCCGTACCCTCTTCGGCGCTGCGCCCCCCAAGGGCCAGGAGCTGGACGATCACTACTTCGGCACCATCCGCACCCGGGTCTCCAACTTCATGAAGGACCTGGACGAGCAGCTTTGGCGGCTGGGTGTCCTGTCCAAGACCAAGCACAACGAGGGCGCTCCCTGTCAGCATGAGCTTGCCCCCATCTTCACCGACGCCAGCAGCGCCTGCGACGCAAACCAGCTGGTGATGATGGTAATGAAAAAGTGCGCTGCCAAGCACGACCTGGTGTGTCTGCTCCACGAAAAGCCCTTCGCGGGTGTCAACGGCTCCGGTAAGCACAACAACTGGTCCTTAAGCACCGACACCGGCAGGAATCTCTTTAAGCCCGGGGATACCCCCCGGCAGAATGCCCAGTTCCTTGTATTCCTGGCTGCCTTTATCAAGGGCATCGACGAATACCAGGACTTCCTGCGCTGCACTGTTGCCTATGCCGGCAACGACCACCGCCTGGGCGCCCACGAAGCCCCGCCTGCCATCATCTCCATTTTCCTTGGTGATGAGCTCACCGCCGTGGTAAACTCCATCATCAACGGCACCAACTACACCGACCCGGAAAAGAGCATCATGCGCATCGGTGTTGACATCCTCCCTGCCATCCCCAAGGACACCACCGACAGAAACCGCACCTCCCCTGTGGCCTTCACCGGTAATAAATTCGAGTTCCGTATGCTGGGCTCTTCCCAGTCCATTGCAGGTCCCAACATTGCCCTGAACACCATCATGGCAGAGGAGCTGGGGAAATTTGCAGACATTCTGGAGCAGGCGGAGGATTTCGATGCCGCTCTGCAGAAGCTGGTCTGCGACACCCTGACCCAGCATCAAAGGATCATCTTTAACGGCAACGGCTACTCCGAGGAGTGGAAGCAGGAGGCCCAGCGCCGTGGTCTGAGCAATCTGACCTCCACCGCCAAGGCACTGCCTGCCTATGTCAGCCGGAAGAACATCGACCTGGTGACCCGGCACAACATCTTCAGCGAATCGGAGTTCCGGGCCCGGTACGAGATCCACCTTGAGTCCTACAACAAGCTGATCAACATTGAAGCCAGAACCATGGTGGATATGGTGATGCATCAGATCCTCCCCGCCGCCCTGCGTTATTCGGCCGACCTTGCCGGCAGCGTCAACAACAAGCGTCAGGCCTTTGCCGGCTGCGACATCGGCTTCACAGAGGCTTCCCTGTGCCAGCGGCTCTCAGAGTGCTGCGATAAGCTTTATAAGCAAACGGAAGCGCTGTATGCCGATCTGAAGAAAGTCCCCACATCCGACAGCTGCGCCGCTGCCCAGTATTACTGCGATGTGATCGTTCCCGGGATGGTTGCCGCCAGAAAGCATGCAGACCTGCTGGAAAAGCTCACCGCCAAAAGCTATTGGCCCTACCCCACCTACTCCGATCTTCTGTTCTATTAAGCATACAGATACAACGATCCCCGGAATGAAGGCATTCCGGGGATCGATCCGTTTAATTGAACTTAATGAGCTGCAGAGGCTCGATGTACTGCTTTCTTCTCTTGTCCATCTCCGCAAGGTATGCCGCGTCGTTACCGGCATGGATCTCCCGCAGATAGTCGTAGTGGTTCTGCAAAATGGCTTCGTTGTAGCGGGCCACCATCATTACCGCAATGGAAGAGCACTGGTCAGAAGCACGCTCCAGATAGGTCAGGGTATCCATGAACACCAGGCCGCTGGACACGGAGCAGTCTCCGGACTTCAGGCGCTTGGTGTGCCGATCCCGGAGGATCATGACCATATCGTCGATGACTTCCTCCAAAGGCTCGATCTGCTTGGCAGCCTCGATATCATCGTCAAGGAAGGCATCCACGGTGATGGTAAGGATCTCGTTGACCGCATCGATGATCAGCTTCAGCTCCTGCTGGGCTGCCTCAGAGAACTCTGTATTTTCGTTCTTCAGCCGCTGTGCCAGCTCCACCATATTGGTGGCATAGTCACCCACACGCTCGAAGTTGGGGACGGTCTGCATCAGCATATCCACCTGACGGTCCTCTGCTTCCGTCTCCACCACCTTGGAAAGGCCAATGAGGAAGCGGTCCGCAGTATCGGCAAAGGTATCCAGGGCGTTTTCGTCCGAGTCGATGATCTCATGGACAGAGGGATCATAGTTCAGCAGCTGCTGGCAGCCCCGGGCCAAATTGTCCTTTGCCACTGCGCCCATGGCAGCCACCGCCTTGGTAGCCTCGTTCACTGCCACCGCAGGAGAGATGTAAAGCTTTTCGTCCAGGGTCAGCAGCTCGGGATGCCGGATCTGGTCATGCTTCTGCTTCTTCACGATCATGGTGGAAAGCTTCACCAGCTGATTTGTAAAGGGCAGCAGCAGGACGGTAGTGACCACATTAAACAGGGTCTGGAAGATGGCGATCACCGTGCTGTCCACGGTCATGGTCCAGAACTCCGGGCCAAACACCGCAAAATGCTGCATAATGCTCATGACGATCATGAAGATCACCGTGCCGATGGTATTAAAGGCAACATGCACAACACCGGTACGCTTGGAGTCATTGACAGAAGCGCCCACGAAGCAATAAAATGCCGTAACGATGCAGGTACCGATATTGATGCCCATGATAATGGGATAGACACCTGCAAAATTCAAAGCACCGGTGGCAGACAGCGACTGGAGCATTGCCACGGTGGCAGAGGAGCTCTGGACGATCACCGTCAGCACCAGACCTGCCAAAATACCCAGCACCGGGATCTCGGAGAAGCTGGCAAGGAACTCCATAAAGACAGGATTGTCCGCAAAGCCCTTCACCGCACCGGTCATATTCATCAGGCCCACAAACAAAATACCGAAGCCGATGCAAATATCACCCACGGTCTTGACCTTGCTGGTCTTGATAAACATAATCAGGACAATACCGATCACCAGGGCAATGGGTGCCAGGGTATCCGTATCAAACAGCCACAGCAGCCAGTTGTCCCCGGATTCCATAAAGGCAAGATTGGTGATCCAGGCAGTGACAGTCGTACCGATGTTGGCGCCCATCACAATGGAGACCGCCTGCTTCAGAGTCAGAACACCTGCACCGATCAGCGCAACGGACAGCACGATGGTAGCCGTGGAGCTTTGGATCACAGCGGTGACCAAGGAGCCTGTCAGCACGCCCACGAAAAGATTACCGGTGACCTTTTCCAATACACGCTTCAACGCAGCGCCGGAGCTGTTTTTCAAGCCGTCACCCATGACCTCAATGCCGTATAGGAACATGGCAAGGCCGCCCAGCATCTGCACGATTGCACTTAAAACACTCATATGTATCTCTTAACTCCAATCTTCACAAAATACGACAATTTTATTATATTGGATTTCCCGAAAAAAGTATAGAAGGAAAACTGTCAAGATATTCCCGGCGAAAGAGGCCGTTTTTTGTTTTATCCCACAATATCACTTTCCGGTAGAGCCGAAGCCACCTGCAGAGCGCTGGGTATCCTCCAGGGTATCCACCACCGCAAAGGAAGGGGTCAGCACCGGGGTGATCACCAGCTGGGCGATCCGCTCTCCAGGAGCTACGGTCCGCATCTGATCGCTGTGGTTGTGCAGCGCCACCAGCACCTCCCCCCGGTAGTCGCTGTCAATGACCCCCACCTTGTTGGCAGGGGCAAGACCGGACTTACAGGCAAGGCCGCTGCGGGCATAAATAAGGCCTGCATACCCCCGGGGGATCTCCATGGCGATGCCCGTGGGCACAAAAGCGGTCTGCCCCGGCTGGATCTGAATTTCCGCATCTGAGCAGGCATGCAGGTCCGCACCTGCAGCGCCCTCCGAGCCGTAATGGGGGATCTGCGCCCCCTGGCGAAGCAGCTGGATCTTTAATTCATTCATAGTCTTTCTCCTTTTTGTTTATAGCCGGTCCTCCATAAAGGACACTACCTTTTCCGTGTAAGCCCGGGGCTGGACCAAAAAGCTGACCCCGTGAGACGCTCCCTCCACCAGCAAAAGCGCCTTGGGCTCTGCGCAGCAGCTGTAGGCATCCCGGGTCATCCGGCAGGGCACAAACCGGTCCTGGGTGCCGTGGATCAAAAGCACCCCCACCCGGCTGTTTGGCAGAGAGCGCAGGGTATCCTTTTCCGTCAGGGAAAATCCGGCAAAGAGCCGGGCAAGCAGGTCCGTGACCCAAATGGAAGGCACTGCCGGCAGATGGGTCACCCGCTTGAAAACCGAGGACACAATGGCCTTTGGAGAGCTGAAGCCGCAATCTGCAATGATCCCCTTCACATTATCCGGCAAAGCAGCGTCTGCCAGGTAAAGCACCGTGGATGCCCCCATGGAAAGGCCGTAAAGAAACATGGGACACGACCCAAGCTCCCGGTTATGAAGCCCGATCCACTGCTGCATATCCCGGCTTTCCTTCACACCGAAGGTAATGAACCTGCCCTGGCTCTTGCCGTGGCTGCGCTGATCCGGGATCAGAAGGTTCATCCCAAGGCCATGGAAGATCTCCAGGGCATACCCGAAATCCACCAGCGGAGAGCTGCGATACCCATGGCACAGCAGCACCGTCCCCCTGGGATTTTCCGCAGGGACCCAAAGCCCGTGAAGCAAAAGACCGTCGTGGCTTTTCACAGTCACATCCTTTGCATGATGGGCATCGATCCACTGCTTTGCCTTCACGATATGGTCATAGTATTTTTTGTAGGGGGTCTTCATCACCTCGTCCTGAATGAGCCAGGAGATCTCCCTGCGGCGCACACAGGCTGCGTAGAAAACATAGCTTCCGCTGACAGCGATCAAAAGCACCGCCCCAATGAAGATAAAAAGCAAGCCAATTACTCCTTGTTTCCGATTTTGGAGAACCACCGGAAGGTTGCCGGCCATACAATACCGGCAGCGATCACGATGAGAAAGTATCTGGCTGCCCGGCCCACAGACTCCCCGAACAAGGCATTGAGGGGTACTTTCATCCCGCTCTTGACCGCCAAAACCAGCAAAAGTCCTCCCAGGACCTTCAGGATCTGGGCCCACCAAACAGCCTTCGTAGAGAATTTTTGCCACTTTTCATCCACAATATACACTGCAATGAGACCTGTCAGCGCCCCCAGGAGCGTATAGGCATTCTTGATGCCGGATGTCAGGTTGTGCGGGTCGATGTCTGCCGGGAAGGGGAAAAACTCCACAAAGCAAAGAAATCCCACCGCCATTACGCTCATTGCCCCCAGCAGCGCAGGCAGCGCCCATTTCCGGGGGGAAAAGGCCACCGGCTTCAGCACAAGGATCAACGCCACCGCCAGAAGTGCTGCCACTACAACATCCAGCGGAGTATGCACACCGATGTACATTCTGGAAAAGGGCACGATCAGTGCAATCAAAATTGCCGGGATGCGCACAGAATTCTTCTTCGTCACATATGCCAAAGCACCGAAGGTACCCACTGCGCTTTGGGTATGTCCGCTGGGAAAGCTGTAGCCGGAGGCCGCATCTCTGGCCTGCTCCAGGATGGTAAACTCCGGGTCTATGACCCAGGGGCGGGGGATACGAAACCAAAGCTTCATAAACTGGTTGGCAAGGGTCCCGACAAAGCCCACAGCCAGGGTGTAATAGCCAACACGCTTATCCACACACCAAAACAGCACCAGCGCCAGGACCAAAAATGCCGTTTCTTCGCCAAATTGGGTCAGAAGCAGCATGATCTCATCGAGGACCGGGGTTCGGATCGACTCCAGAAGATACAAAAAATCCATAAGAAACCTCCGTTTGAATTCTTTTTATATTATACACCGGTTGCATAAAGTTGTAAAGTTTTGTATTTTCCGCATATTGCCTTTTTGCCCATCACATTCTATAATATAGAAAAAAGCAAACCGAGGTGGGTTTATGTTTTCAGACGAACAGCGCTGCAGCTATCAAAGGCATCCCCTGGTGGATGTGATCTGTCAGCTGCGATTTCCGGATATTCTAACCATCAATACGAAAGTGCCTGCAGATTTCCAGGAATCCATCCGGGGTATCTTTCCCAATTACAGCACCACCATGGAGGCAGGCGCTCCCCAGCTGGTGGGCGTTCCGGGGAGCTTGAAGCTCAATGAGCCTGCGCCCACGGTGAACTATCAGTTTTCCACGGCAGACGGGATCTGGCGGGTGAATCTGACCAGCAAATTCATCTCCCTTGCCTGCAGCCGCTATCCCGGCTGGGAGGGCTTTGCCAAGATGCTGGACGGTCCGCTGTCCCAGTTTATCAAGCTCTATCAGCCTGCCTATTTTCAGCGGATCGGCCTGCGGTATATCAACATTATTTCCAGAAAAGAGCTGGGCCTTTCCGACGAACCCTTCCGGCAGCTGATGAATCCCCAATATCTTGGCATATTAAGTGATGAATCGGTATCCGAGACCGCAGTGAAGCACGCGGCTGTGGACACCCAGATCGTCATCTCCGGCGGCTGCCATGCCAAGATTCACGCAGGTCCGGGGGTAGTCAAGCGCAACGGGGTTGCCGACCCGGAAGTGAAGTTTATTTTTGACCAGGACCTGTTCATGTCGGGCAACATCCCGGTGAACTACTCCGCCGGCGCTCTGCAGACACTCCACAGCCAGGCATACCCCATCTTCCGGGGCGCCATCACCGACACTCTCCACGAAGCAATGGAGCCAACGATCATTTGACCAAGGAGGACCTTCATGCCTTACTACGGAACTTACTATTACGGTTTTGACTGGACGTATTTACTTTTGGTGCTTCCCTGTATGCTCCTTTCCCTGTGGGCAAGCGCATCGGTAAAGAGCACCTTTCACCGCTACAGCGGCCAGACCACACTGCGCCGGATCACCGGTGCCCAGGCAGCCCAGCGGGTACTGCAGGCCAACGGCATCACCAATGTGGCCATTACCCGGGTCAGCGGAGATTTGACGGACCACTACGACCCCAAAAGCAATGTGATCCGCCTTTCTGACTCTGTGTATGACTCTGCTTCCCCGGCAGCCATCGGCGTTGCCTGTCACGAGGCGGGCCATGCCGTGCAGTACGCACAGAACTATCTTCCCATCAAATTCCGCGCAGCCATCATTCCCATCACCAACATCGGCTCCAAGCTTGCCATGCCCCTGATCCTGCTGGGAATCGTTCTGACGGCATTTGAAAGCGTTTCCTTTGTTTTTGTCTATATCGGCATTCTTTGCTACAGCCTGTCTGTGATCTTCCAGCTGGTAACACTTCCGGTGGAGTTCAACGCCAGCAACCGTGCCATGGAAGCCATCCGGCAATCGGATATGCTGACCCAGGAGGAGCAGAGCGGTGCCCGGAAGACACTGCGCGCTGCCGCCATGACCTATGTGGCTGCAACCGCTGTGTCCCTTGCCCAGCTTCTGCGTTTGGTCCTGCTCTTCGGCAACCGCCGCAGACGCGACTAGGCTTTTCCGCTTCGGTGTTGACAACCGAAGCGGATTTTTATATACTTAGCGTTGCGAAATGTATGAAAACAGAAATTCAGCGGCATATGGCAAGCACACCATTTCAAGCCGTGGGAAAAGAGGAACAGAGAATGGAACATTTGTTGCAGCTTTACAGCGAAATGGGGATCTCCCCTGCTGTTTATCAATACGGCGAGCAGGCCATTGCCAAGCTCAGCAGCCGGTTTGCACAGATCGATCAGATCGCAGAATACAACCAGGCAAAGGTCCTTTCCGCCATGCAGAAGAACCGCGTTTCCGCTGCCTGCTTTGCTGCCACCACCGGCTATGGCTATGACGATGTGGGCAGAGACAATCTGGAGCGGGTCTATGCCGATGTCTTTCACACGGAAGCGGCGCTGGTCAGACCCCAGATCACCTGCGGCACCCACGCGCTGACCGTTGCCCTTTCGGCAAACCTGTTGCCCGGAGACGAGCTTCTGTCCCCTGTGGGTATGCCCTATGACACCCTGCAGGAGGTCATCGGCATCCGGGAAAGCCCCTGCTCTTTGAAGGAATACGGAGTCAGCTACCGGCAGGTGGACCTGCTGGCAGACGGCACCTTTGACTACGATGGCATCCGCGCTGCCATCAATGAAAAGACCAAGCTTGTGACCATCCAGCGCTCCAAGGGCTATGCCACCCGCCCCACCTTCTCCGTCAAGCAGATCGGGGAGCTCATTGCCTTTGTAAAGCACATCAAGCCGGATCTGATCTGCATGGTGGATAACTGCTACGGTGAGTTCGTAGAGACCATTGAACCTTCCGATGTGGGTGCGGATATGGTCGTGGGTTCGCTCATCAAGAACCCCGGCGGCGGTCTTGCCCCCATCGGCGGCTATATCTGCGGTACTGAAAGCTGCGTCAGCCGCTGCGCCTTCCGGCTTTCCGCCCCCGGCCTGGGCCAGGAGGTAGGTGCGAATCTGGGTTTGATGCCCTCCTTGTACCAGGGCTTCTTCCTTGCCCCTACCGTGGTGGCAGGTGCTGAAAAGGGCGCGATCTTTGCGGCAAATCTCTATGAGCCTTTGGGCTTCCGCTGCGTTCCCAATGCCACCGAAAGCCGTCACGATATCATCCAGGCTGTGGAATTAAAGAGTGAGGAAGGCATGATCGCCTTCTGTAAGGGCATCCAGGCAGCTGCGCCGGTGGATTCCTTCGCCACCCCCCTTCCCTGGGAAATGCCCGGCTACAACGACAAGGTGATCATGGCTGCCGGTGCCTTTGTTCAGGGCTCTTCCATCGAGCTGTCCGCAGACGGTCCCATCCGTCCCCCCTATGCCGTTTATTTCCAGGGTGGTCTGACATGGCATCACGCAAAGCTTGGAATCTTAATGAGCCTGCAGAAGATGATGGACGCAGGTCTTATAGAATT
The DNA here is from genome assembly GCA_045531815.1 of Faecousia sp. GTDB lineage: Bacteria > Bacillota > Clostridia > Oscillospirales > Oscillospiraceae > Faecousia. The sequence continues at coordinate 14,237 of JAZSER010000032.1, forward strand.
ATAAGAAGCAAGCCTTTCTGAATAGAGAATATCCCCTCTGTCTTCTGAACAGACAGAGGGGATCCTTTTATTCCTCAAAAATACCCTGGGGGTTGGAAAAGCTTGTTTGCCGCATATTAATATAGGGACGGGCGGTGGCGCTCATAGCGTGAAGGGTCGCACTGTTGAGCTCAACGACAATGCGCACCTGTTGGTTCAGCGCCTGGGAAAGGGTCTTCTCCTTCCACCGGGGGCGGACATCCACACCCTGATCAAATTCAAAGGGAATGCAATCGTCGAGGCTGAAGCCCTCCAAATACTGACCCTTCTTATTCATAATGCCAAACCGGACGCTGCCGCATTCGGCCCGAACATTAAAGCTCAGATCCTCCTTCAAAAGCTCCATGCCCTTGGTAATGACCAGGCCTCCCGGCCCTACACTCTCAAGGCCGCAGAAGCCGTCTTTTCGGATCTTGTAAATCAGCATCGCATTGGACAAGCCCCTGTCCTTGAGCTTCTGCCGATAGTATTGGTTACTCTCCAGGGTGCCGTGGACGAAGGAATAGGCACCAACAAGAATATAGTAATTCTGACCGTCTGCGCTTTCGCACATATCCTCCGGAGCAATGCCTGCCCAGCCCGGTGCAGGCGCCATTGGTCTTTCCATCAGCACATCCCCGGAGGCATAGAGAAATTCCTGCCCGTCATAGCTGTAGGTCAGCTCAGCATCCATGACACCAAACATTTTCGTATAATCCAGATGGTGCAGGTCCGTGGAAAAACGCCAAAGCAGACCGTAGAAGATCCCGTCAAACCACCCGGCTGACATGGCATAGTGCTGCATCTGCCGCTGATTGTCATTGTATATGCCGCCGGGGTGAAGAATGACTTTGGGCTCGCTCCAGTTCTTCAGATCCCGGGAGGTCCGGATCATGATCCGACGGTCCACATATGCCGCCCGGTGGATCAGATGATACATACCGGTGCAGGGATTGTAGTAAAGCTTATTCAGCGTGTCGCTTTTGTGCTGATTTGCCACCAGCTCCGGGTGATTCTCCCAATGGATACCGTCACGGGAGAAGGCAATATTGACCGTGTTATCTTTTTTGCCTGCCACATATCCGGTCATTCCGCAGAATTTATAGCGTCGGGTAGGATCGGGATCTGCAGGATCGTACAGCACCGTGGCACCGTGCAGACCGCCGCCTCCATGGAAGATCACATCTGAGCCTTCCTCGTTGACAACCGGCGTAAAGTGGACCATGTCCTCGCTTTCCATCAGCTTCAGGCAGCGGAAGCGTTCATCCGTGGGATCGTATGCCCCCTCGTAAAACAGCCGGTACTTCCCCAGCTCCGGATCGTAGATCAGGGAAGAATAGCCCATGGAGGAAACAGCCTTGGACTGATACTCCGGCCGAAACCAGCGTCTGACCGTGCCGGGACGAAAATCCACCCAGTAATCATCAAAGAATGTCAGCTTCATACGGTTTGTGCCCATTAAAAACACTCCTTTGAAACTAATATCCATTGCTGCGCGGCAATGGATATTGTTTGATACGCTTATTATTGCACTTAGCCGCCCAAAAGTCCATTGAAAACCCAGACACTTTTCGGCAAACTGTTCCGCTTTTTCAAGGTGCTTTCGGTTACAGCGCCTTCTTACGCAGCCGGCGGAAGATCACCAGCGGCACATACATCACGATGAGGACCGCGGCAATGAGCACCGGGAAGCCATACAGATGGTTGCCCCACAGCTCCTGGAACATATAAAGGGGATTGCCGGGGTCTGCAGACATCAGGAACATAAAGTTGGTATCCAGCAGCAGGTTGATGCCGTAAATGGGGATCGCCATTATAACCAGCAGCAACAGGTATTTATGCAGCTGCTTGACGCTGGGGTTTAACTCCCCTGCCGCCGCCAAAACGATGGGATACATGGCAAGCTCGATGTGCACCGTAAAGCTGTGCATGTGCATAAAATTGAAGATCGGCAGGGATGTCCAGGTGGGAAACAGCAGCGCTGCAATGGCACCGGGAATGCAGACGGTGTACAAAAAGCCGCTTAACAGCTTCGAGGGCTTCCAGGCATGGATGGCAATGATAAAAATATTGATGCTGCAAAGATGCAAGGGCAAATAGCCAAAGCTGTACCTTCCGCCAATGGCAAGCATGGCCATCTTGAACAGCTCATTGCTGATGATCAGAAGGGCCATACCTTTTTTCCACCGGGCCTTACCGGAATCTGACATTTTGCGATACCAGATGCAGTTGAGCACCGTCAGGATCGCAAACAGGGCAAGCCAGCTCAAATGCAGCCCATCATAATGGGAAAATCCCAGCCCCTCTTCAATGGTTTCCACAGTATGTAAAAAGTATTTCATTTATGACACCTCATCTGCAGGATCTTCTTCCCACAGCAAAATCTTTTCTGCTCTTTTCAAGCGCTTCACCGCGTATTCCCTTCGCAGGGCATGGGACTTGCTTTCACAGCGCTCCACATACCGCAGGATCAGCGGTCCCCGGCCTTTGGTGTATTTTGCGCCCTTTCCCGCCCGGTGGGCAGCCAGCCGCCTTTGCAGGTCATCGGTGATCCCGGTATACAGGGAGCCGTCCTTACACTCCAGCATATAAAGCAGCCATTGTTTTTCCATTTCTCAAGCCTTTCCGGCAATTCTGCCAAGAAGTCGGTCCAGGAGGAAAAAGGTCGCATTCCCCAGCACAAGGATCAGCATAAGGCCCACAAGCCCAAACTCCATATACTCCGATGCCAGCTGTTCCATCCCCAGCAGGAAGATCAGTGCAAAATACAGCACCGCAGTCGCGCAATTAAAAAACACAGCCTTTAATATCCAGCCTGCCTTAAGCCTGTCGAAAACGCCCTTAATCAGCGGGTAATATCCCAAAAAGGCGAACACCGCTGCCGCCTCCTTGTCCGGTGCCATCAGGGCCGAGAGCACCGCAACGCAGCCGTACCAGGCCCAGGTGATCCCTCTGCCGCACTGCCGCAGGACCACAGCGCAAACCAATGTGCACAGCACCGGGCAAACATAGGTAGCAATGGGGATCAGCCCCCCAAGAAGCATGATCACCATACAGGCTGCCGCCAAAATGCCGCCAAGGGCAATATTGCGGGGATTTTGATTTCTCATCTTGAGCCCTTTTCCTTCAGAAGTCCGTACTTGATATCCCACAGCTTCTGGGACAGGTCCACATAGTAGGTGTGGGGATTGTCAAAGCGCTTCACCTCATCCCACAGGGTATCCACCTGCTCCATGCAATACTGCCGCACCTGCTGCAGATCCGGGCACTGATACACCAGCTCCCCGTTTTTAAAGATGGGGACCATCAGCTCCCTGGCGGTAAAATTGTAAACCCGCTTGGTTTTCCAGGTTGCTTCCGGATCAAAGATCTCCAGCTCTCCGGTGTCATCCACCGTCTCATCATGGACGCACAGGTAGTCCGCAATGGCCTTACCGGTGTCGTTTCCGTAGAAGCGGTAAAGCTTTTTGAAATGGGGGTTGGTGATCTTGCCTGTGTTCTCAGAGATCTTGATCTTTGGGGTAATGCTGCCGTCCTGGTTTTCCACCGCTGCCAGCTTATACACGCCCCCAAACACCGGCTCACTTTTTGCCGTGATCAGCCGCTCACCTACACCAAACATATCCACCTGCGCACCCTGGCGAAGCAGACCCTGGATAATGTATTCGTCCAGGGAGTTGGACGCAGAGATCTGACACTGGGTCCAGCCCGCTTCATCCAGCATCTTTCGTGCCTCCCGGGATAAATAGGCAATGTCACCGGAGTCCAGGCGGATGCCGCATTTGGTGATTCCCTTGGGCTTCAGGACCTCATTAAACACCCGGATGGCATTGGGCACACCGGATTTGAGGGTATTGTAGGTATCCACCAGCAGCGTTGCGTTGTTGGGATACAGCTGGCAGTACGCTTTGAAGGCCTCATACTCACTGTCGAACATCTGCACCCAGGCATGGGCCATGGTCCCGCCGGCATACACACCGAACATCTGGTCCGAAATGGTGCAGGCAGTGCCGTGGCAACCGCCAATATAAGCCGCTCTTGCGCCAAGAATGGCAGCGTCTGCGCCCTGGGCTCTGCGGGAGCCGAATTCCAGCACCGTTCTTCCGGCAGCCGCCCGGACGATGCGGTTGGCCTTGGTGGCAATGAGGCTCTGGTGGTTGATGGACAGCAGCACAAAGGTCTCAATCAGCTGGGCTTCAATGGCCGGAGCGCGGATGGTCATAATGGGCTCCTTGGGGAAAATGGGCGTTCCCTCCGGCACTGCCCAGATATCCCCGGAAAACCGGAAGGTCTCCAGATACTTGAGAAATGCCTCAGAAAACAGGTTTCTGCCCCGCAGATAGGCAATATCCTCGGCATCAAAGTGCAGATCCCGGATATACTCCACGATCTGCTCCAGCCCCGCAGCAATGGCAAAGCCGCCCCCGTCGGGGCATTGACGGAAGAAAACATCAAAATAGCAGATCCGGTCCTTGTAACCTGTTTCAAAGTAGCCGTTGCCCATGGTAAGCTCATAAAAATCGCACAGCATGGTCAGATTCAAATTATTCTTTGCCATTGTACATCCCTCTTATTGATAAGATTGCATTTATTATAAAGCTATCCGCAAAAAATAGCAATCCTTTTTATTGACACCGCAGCGCTTTTCGGCTATATTGAACTGACAAAGGAGTGATATGTTATGGAAATTACAATCGGAATGAAGGGCTCGGTCAGCACCCTTGTGGAGCGGGAGGATACTGCCGCGGAAGTGGGCTCCGGCAGCCTTTTGGTGTATGCCACCCCCTGCATGGTGGCGCTGATGGAAGGGGCAGCCTGCGAAGCCATCGCAGAATTCATCCCCGAGGACAAGACCTCCGTGGGCATCGAGCTGTCCATTTCCCATCTGTCTGCCACCCCGGTGGGCATGGAAGTGCGGGCCGAGGCAGAGGTCACTGCCGTGGAAGGCAGCATTATTACCTTCCGGGTAACCGCCTTTGACGAAGCCGGCAAGATCGGAGAAGGCACCCACAAGCGCGCTGTCATCACCACCCAGAAATTCCTGGACAAGACCTACGGAAAGCTTTGATCCCCAACCCCAACCATTCCTGCACACTCCCCCTGGACGCAACGCTTCACGGGGAGTTTGTTCTTTTCCATTGAATAGAAAAAACAAGGGGATCCTATGTTTCCAAAGTACGAGCATCGCATCTATCCCATCTACGCAAGCACCCATGTCCAGCGCAGATATCCTGCCCGGTTTCATAAGCACCTGGAGGTACTGGCGGTAAATTCCTGCCAGCTGAGCGTCACCATCGACGGCATCCCCTACCGGCTGCAGCCCGGGGATCTTTATGTGGCATTTCCCAACACTCTCCATGCCATCGAATCCGAGGGCTCAACCGTCTGCGTTATGATCGTTGACTTTGAAAAGTACCAGGCTTTTCACGATCTGCTCCTGCACAACCGTCCGGAAACACCGGTGCTGCGAAAGGGGCAGTATAACCCATCGGTTTTGGAGATCCTGGAGCGGATGTCCCAACTCACCAAGGAAAACCCACCGTATTTGCAGCAGACCCTGGCAGGCTATGCCAACGCCCTCCTGGGAGAGCTTTTAAGCACGGTGCCGCTGGTGGAGCGCAGCACCGACAGCACCCTGGTGCAGCAGCTGGTGCTGTACATCCTGCAAAACTACACCCAGCCGGTGACCCTGGACTCCATTGCCAAAGCCCTGGGCTACAGCCGGTTTCACATCTCCCGCTCCATCCGCACCTTATTCGGCTGCAACCTGCGCACTCTGATCAATTCCTACCGGATCAGCATGGCCCAAAACCTGCTTCTTAGCACCAACGAAAGCATCAGCACCATTGCCCAGCGCTGCGGCTTTCAAAACCAAAGCTCCTTCAACCGGATCTTCATCAGCCAAACAGGTATGCCCCCCTATGCTTACCGCAAGCAGGCAGACACCTATCCGGATAAACCCGACCTTATGAAAAGAGGGTCATTATGTCAAAGTATATTCCCACACCCGCCTATCACGATCAGATGCCTGTGGACATTTCCTTTGTGTTCCAGAATGAGCGCCCTGCCGGAAAGCACGGTTTTCTGAAGGTCGATGGCCACAACTTCCGCTTTGAAGACGGCACCGAAGGTAAGTTCTGGGGTGTCAACGCAGAGGGCTACTATGTGGGCAAGCTGGCAACCACCTACGAAGACGGGTGGCTGAAGTTCCATGTTGGCGACCACTTCCCCGCAAGCCACTATCTGATCATGGCAGAGTAAGAAATATCCCCCGGATCGTTCAGGGATCCGGGGGATAAATTTATATTTCTTGTCTTCCTTCCAGCGCCCGGGACAAGGTGACCTCGTCTGCATACTCCAGCTGGCTTCCCACCGGGATGCCATAGGCCAGCCGTGTCACTTTGATCTCCATGGGGCGAAGCAACCGGGAAATGTACATTGCCGTTGCCTCACCTTCCGTATCCGGATTGGTGGCCATAATGACCTCCCGGACATCGCCCTGGGCGACCCGGTGCAAAAGCTCCTTGATGCGGATATCGTCCTGATAGACATGGTTCAGCGGTGAGATCACGCCGTGCAGAACATGATATGTTCCCGTATACTCTCCGGAGCGCTCCATGGCGATCACATCCTTGGGCTCAGCAACCACACAGATGACGCTTTTGTCCCGCATATCATCCTGGCAAATGGGGCAGATCTCCCGGTCCGTCAGATTCTGGCACACCGGGCAGGTATGCACCGTGCTCTTGGCGTCCAGGATGGCATCGGCAAAGGCCTTTGCCTCTTCCGCAGGCAGGCTCAGCATGTAAAACGCAAGCCGCTGGGCGGACTTTCCGCCAATACCGGGCAGCCGCGCAAACTGATCAGACAATTCTTGCAAAGCTGCAGGAAAATAGTACATGGCTTAAAACAGTCCTCCCAGGTTCAGCCCGCCGGTGAGCCGGGACATATTGTTGGCAGAATCCGTATCCGCAGCGCGCATTGCCTCGTTGACAGCGCCGATGATCATATCCTGCAGCATTTCCACATCGTCGGGATCCACTGCCTCGGGATTGATCTCAATGCTCAAAACCTCATGCTTACCGTTGACGGTAGCCTTGACCATACCGCCGCCGGTGGCTGCGCTGTAGGTCTTATTCTCCATTTCCTCCTGCATGCGAAGCATTTCCTGCTGCATCTTCTGCGCCTGCTTCAGCATAGCTGCCTGGTTCATACCACCGGGCATTCCTCTAAATCCGCCTTTGGCCATTTCACATTCTCCTTTTAACGCTCTTTAATCGTAATAATATTGCTGTGTTCTCTGCCGAAGTCGATCAGCTGCTCCATCTGTGCGCTGCGCACATTGACGCTGGACTGATCCACCGCAACCACCGAAAGCTGCCTGCCGATCATGGAGGACGCCTTCAGCGCCACCAGGGACAGGATCTCCGGCTTGTTCACGATCTCCATGACAAATTTATTGGTGCACATAAGGGTCAGCTTATTTCCCGCCAGAACACCCCGCAGCGGTGCGTTGGGTGTGGTTGCGAAGAAGCCCTTCATGGCAGGATTCAGTTCCGTGCGTACCGCTGCTGCCACATCCGTCCAAAAGCCCACCGGGGCCTGGTCGGCCTCCTGCTCCGGCTGCTCCTGCACAGGGTCAGGCTCTTGCAGGGTTTCCCGGACCTGCACTGCTTCCTGCTGAGGTTCCACGGGACTTACCGGTGCTTGCCGCTGCGGAAAATTCCCGGTGCGCACCTTATCCTCCAGGCTGGTCAGCCGGGCAAGGAGGGAATCCATATCCACACTCAGCTCCGGCTGGCAAAGATTCACCAGGCAAAGTTCCGCATCCATACGGCGGCTGGCACTTCTGGAGAAGCCCGAAACCGTTTGCTGGATGATATTCATCATCCGGACCAATTCTCCGCTGGAGAAGCAGCCTGCAAGCTCAGACACCTCATCCTCCGCAGCCACACCGGAGAGCATACCGATCCCCTCACCGGGGGCTGTTTTCATGACCATAAAGTCCCGGGTCAGGCAGGCAAGCTCATCCAAAAGCGCAGCCATATCCTTTCCCTCAGCATACAGCTGATTCATCAGGGCCAAAGCACCGCCGGTATCGTGCTGGGCGATCCTGCGCATCATGTCACCGCAGGCATGAATGCCCGCAATTCCCAGGCAAGCATACACCCGCTGGGCATTGAGCTCACCGGAAACTGCCGAAGCGCACTGATCCAGCAAGCTCAGACCGTCACGCATGCCGCCATCTGCCAGCCGTGCCAGGATCCGGGAAGCCGCGGCATCCATATCGATGCCCTCCTGATATGCCACATACTGCAGCCGTGCGGCAATGTCCTCCTGGCTGATCCTGCGGAAGGCAAAACGCTGACATCTGGAAAGGATCGTGGCAGGCACTTTATGCAGCTCCGTGGTCGCCAGAATGAACAAAAGATGCTCCGGAGGCTCTTCAATGATCTTCAGCAGTGCATTGAAGGCGGAGATGGACAGCATATGGACCTCATCGATGATGTAGACCCGCTTCTTCACCTGGGAAGGGCTGTAAACCGCATCATCCCGCAGATCCCGGACATTGTCAACACCGTTATTGGAGGCCGCATCGATCTCAAGAACATCCATGCAGGAGCCGGAATCGATGGCTCTGCAGGCATCACAGCAGTTACAGGGATTGCCGTCTTTGGAATCCGTGCAGTTGACAGCCTTTGCCAGGATCTTGGCAACACTGGTCTTACCCGTGCCTCTTGATCCGGTAAACAAATACGCATGGCTCAGCTTATTACTGTGCAGTTGCGTCTTCAGTGTCTGGGTAACCGCCAGTTGTCCTACCACATCATCAAAGGTTTGCGGTCGATATTTACGATATAACGCCTGATACATATTGACCTCCAAAAACAAGACCGGTTCATAACAAGATCGCACACCTACACTCGAACAAGCTAACTACCCGGTATCCATGCAGCCAGCTCAGAAACGGCAGCCTCGCGGCACACGAGAAGATCCGCTTAATGCTGCTTGGTTCCCCACCTGACATGGTTCACGGGATCTCGTTGCGCAAGACCGTTCCATCAACACCGCTTACCTGGGCCGGACGGTACTTAAACTTGCCCTCATATAGGAATTCATTCCCGCTATAGCGGATTGCGGGTTACAGGGCACCGCTATCTCCCCAACTAGTGCGACCTTGTTATAAACCGGTCTTTTCTGATGTGTACGCTTAGCCGTTGAGCTTTGCCTCGATAAAGTCAGCCAGCTCGCCAAAGGTGGTGATCTTCTGATCCTCCATCTCCAGCTCCACGCCCAATTCAGATTCCAGATCCATGATCATCTCAACGATATCCAAAGAATCGATGCCAAGGCTCTCAAAGGTGCTCTCGGGAGTGATCTCGTCTGCATTCAGTTCCAGCTGTTTTGCCGCATAAGAAACTAACTTTTCGTACATACTTTTCTCCTCCATAATCCCTCTATCTTACATAGGATACCTGGGAGTATTTTAATATACCCCAGTGGTTTTGTCAATGGATGTTTTCAGGAATTGCCGGCAGCATAGGCCGTTGCCCAGGCGATCTGCAAATTAAAGCCCCCGGTATAGCCATCGCAATCGATGATCTCCCCGGCAAAGTACAGCCCACTGACAAGCTTGGACTCCATGGTCTTGGGGTCGATCTGTGAGACCTTCACGCCGCCGGAGGTGATGATGGCCTCCTCCACCGGCCGTTTTCCGCTGATATGCACCGGAAACGCCTTCAGGAGGCTAACCAGCGCCCTGCGCTGTTCCTTGGTGAAGGCATTGGCCTGCTGCGCGGGGTCGGTCCGGATCAGCTCCAGCACCACCGGGATCATAGATCTGGGCAGGATGTCGGTCAGTGCGTTTTCCATGGTGCGGTTGCGGTACTGCTCCAGGTCCCGCAGGAGGCGGTCATTGAGCTTCTTTTCATCCAAAGCCGGCTTCAGATCCACCAGAAGCACACAGCCCTCTCCCTTCAGGTGGGCGCTGGCGCTTAACACCGTGGGACCGGAAATGCCAAAGTGGGTAAACAGCAGCTCACCGAAATCCTTATACAGCAGCTTCCCCTTCTGATTCAAAAGCTTCACTGCCACATTGCGCAGGCTGAGGCCCTGCATACGGCTGCAGTACAGATCCTCGGATTCCAGCGGAACCAGAGATCCCTCTGCCGGAACGATGGTGTGCCCCAGTGCAGCTGCCATGGCATAGCCGTCACCGGTAGATCCGGTGGCAGGATAGGAAACACCTCCGGTGGCCAGGATCACCCGATCCGCCAGGTATTGATTCTCAGGGGTCTGCACACCGGTGACCTGTCCGTCCCGGGTCAGGATCTTCGAAGCGGATTCATAGCAGACCTGGACCCCCCGCTTCTTCATTGCCCCTTCCAGGGCAGAAAGAACAGAAGCAGACCGGTCACTCACCGGGAACACCCGGTTGCCCCGCTCCGTTTTCAGTGGGCAGCCATTTTGCTCCAGGAAGGCAAGGATCTTGTCCGGCGGGAACGCTTCCAGGGCACTATAGAGGAATTTCCCGTTTCTGGGAATATTGGAAAGGACCTCCTGGGCAGTGCAGTTGTTGGTCACATTGCATCTGCCCTTACCGGTGATCAGCAGTTTCTTTCCCAGGCGGTTATTCTTTTCAACAAGCAGGACCTTGTGTCCATTGCCTGCAGCCGTAATGGCAGAAAACATTCCTGCCGGGCCGCCGCCTATCACGATCACATCATATTTCATCGGTTATTGACCCGCTTCTCATACACATTGTATTCTTCCCAAACCTGCTCCAGGGTATCAAAGGTCTTTGCAAGGATCTGCTCTCTGCCGGAGGCCAATGCAACGATCAAGGCATTGAGCACACTCAGCGGTGCGATGAGCGAGTCAACCAGTGATACCATGTCGCTCTTGGCAAGAAGAATATGGTCGCAGTGCTGGCCCAAGGGAGACAGCCGGTTGTCTGTCAGGCCAATGACAGTGGCACCGGTGGTCCTGCAGTATTGCGCGCCCTTCACCGTTGCGGCAGAGTACCGGGGGAAGCTGATGGCGAACACCGCATCTCCTTCCCCTACGCCGATGAGCTTTTCAAACATTTCACTGGCGCCGGAGGAGGTGACGATGCGGACATTATTAAACATAAAGCTCAGGTAATAGCCAAAGAAGCTGGCAAGGGGCGCCACAGATCTTGCACCGAGAATATAAACATTCTTGGCATTGAGGATAGTCTTCACTGCCGTCTGAAAGTCGGTCCGGTCCAAAAGCTCAGCGGTCTGCTGCAGCTTGTCAATATCCGATTGTAACACCATGGATACCACATCCTGGTTTCCGATGCGGTCGTTTGCCACTTCAATGCGCTGAAAAGAGGTCAGCCGGTTCAGCACCATATCCTGCATGGCCTTTTGCATCTCCGGATACCCGTCATAGCCCAGCTCCACAGCGAAACGCACCACGGTGGATTCGGAAACGCCCACGGTCTTACCCAGCCGGCTGGCTGTCATAAAAGCCGCTTTGTCATAGGATTCGGTAATATACCGGGCCAGCAGCCGCTGACCCTTGGAAAAGGATGCCGCCTTGGTCTGCAGCAGCATCAGAATGTCTTCATTCATATGTACACCCCACATTTTCGTGTCATGGGTCTAATAGTAGCAGAAAGCCCAGGTTTTTGCAAGTAAAATATCCAAAAGCTGCATTCTTCGTTAAATTCCGGTAACCTCTTCCTCCGACAGATAGCGCCATGCCCCCGTGGGAAGATCCCCAAGCTGAAGATTCCCCTCTGCGATCCGCTTCAACCGCTTCACCCGCATCCCGGCAAAGGCGCACATCCTGCGGACCTGGCGGTTTCTGCCTTCATGGATCACGATCCGCAGCCGGGCAGTTCCCCTGAGCGGATCTTTCGATACACAAGATACCTCCGGTGTCCGGATCTGATAGCCGTCCAAAACAATGGGGCTGCGCAGCCGTTCCAGCGCGCCTTCTGCGTAGCCCTCCACCTCCACAAGATACACCTTGTCCACAATGTGTCTGGGGTGCATCAGCTTGTTGGCAAAGTCTCCGTCATTGGTAAGGATCAAAAGCCCCTCGGAATCCATATCCAGCCGCCCCACAGGATAAACTCTTGTGCCGCAGCCGGAAACCAGCTGGGATACATTCTTTCGTCCCTTTTCATCAGAAAGGGTAGTCACATACCCCCGGGGCTTATTCAGAAGCAGATAGACACGCTTGCCGGTCTTTTTCAGGGGAACACCGTCCAGGCAGAGCACATCCTGATCCGGATCCGCGCTCTGCCCCAGATGTGCAACCGCTCCGTTGCAGGTGATCCTGCCGGCTTTCAGCATTTCCTCAGCCTGCCTGCGGGATGCGATGCCCCAGGCAGAGATTATTTTTTGAATTCTTTCCATTTGTCTTTGATGCCCTCCTTCAGCCTTTGCCAAAAGCCAAGCTCCGGCTCTGTAAGCTCCTCCACAGAGCTTGCATAGTAAAGCTCCGTTTCGCAAAGCACAGCACCCTTTACGCAAAAATACGCTTTCCCCGCGTACTGACCTTCGCTGACCGGTGCATAAACAAATCCCGGTTCTTGCAAAACGATCTCGATCTGCTCGTCCTCCGACAGCGCGCAGGATACATCCGATGCCGCGCACAGCTCCACCCATTCCTTTCTGCCGCTGAAAACCGGGATCCTGCCCAAAACCGTGCCCCTGGAGACCACTTGCTTGACGCTGTACCCCGCAAAGCCATGGTCCATCAGCGCCATGTGGTCCGACCAGTCATTGGGGGCATCCATGGTCACGGCAACCAGGCGTCTTCCCTGCCGTTTGGCGCTGGACACCAGGATCCTGCCTGCGGCCCGGGTGTAGCCGGTCTTCACACCGTCTGCCCCCTCCAGGCGCCACAGGAGCTTATTGTGATTGGTAAGATGTCTTCCGGAAACACGGACCTGCTTTGTGGAAACGGTTTGTGCGAATATGGGATTCTCCATGGCATAGGCAGCTAGCACCGCCATATCCCGGGCAGTGGAATAGTGCCCCGGTGCATCCAGCCCGTTGGGATTGACAAAATGGGTATTTGCAAGTCCCAGACTCCGGGCCTTATCGTTCATCAGCTGGGCAAAGCCCTCCACAGTGCCTCCGCAGTAGATCGCCAATGCCACTGCGGCATCATTGCCGCTGGAGAGCATCATGCCGTAGAGCAGTTCCTGCAGCGTCAGGACCTCCCCTTCCTTCAGATACATGGAAGAGCCTTCGATCCCAACCGCTTCCTTTGGGATACGCATCCGGTCCAGAACATTGCATTGCTCACAAACGATCAGTGCTGTCATGATCTTGGTGGTACTGGCGATCAGCCCATGGGCATCCGCGCGTTTTTCAAAAAGCACCCGGCCTGTATTGCCATCGAGCAAAATGGCATTCCGGGCAGATATCCCCTGGGCAGATACAGGTAAGAACAAGATGGCAGCCAGCAATGCGGCCGCCATCCCGACACTCAAAACTCTCAAACACATCACCCAAGGCTAGTTTGCATCGGGCAAGAGAGGATTATTCAGCTTTATTCTCGCTGCGGGAGTCGATAAAGGAAACGATCTTATCCAGCGTATCCGGTACCATCTCCACCAGCCGGTCTGCCGTTGTATTGGCAGGGGCAGCCACGGGGAGCATCCGGACATTCCCGTCCTTAATCACCAGAAACGCAATGGGAGACACCTTCACACCGGCGCCTACACCGCCGCCAAAGGGGTTGTCCTGGGAATTGGCATGCTTGCTGTTAAACTCAGAACCGCCGCCGCCAAAGCCGACGCTGACCTTGCATACAGGAATGATGGTAATGCTTTCGCTCACAACAATGGGCTCACCCACCACAGAATTCACATTTACCATGTCACGGATCTTGGAGATCGTACTGTCAAGCATATTGGGAAGTTTTTCACTCATGCCTTTGCACCGCCTTTTTTATTATTCAGGATCTTCATATAGCCAAAAATCAATTTCACACCGTAAAAACCAAGTAAGGAAAGAACCGCGCCCACCGTCAGGGAAAGATGCAGCCTGCCGCAGATGCTACTTTTTTCCTCTTCAAAGCTGCACCGCACCTGGATATCCCGCGTTTTGATATTCAGGAACCCCTCAAGGGCCGGCAGCAGCGCCCCCACGGAGGCACAGGCCTTGCCGTACTGCAGGGCAATATCTGCCGGGTCGCCGCCGGCAACAAGCCAGTGCAGCTGCAGAAGGTCCACCCGCAGCTTGACACCAAAGGCCCTGGCAAAGTCCATCACCAAAGAAAGCAGGGGAAAATACTGCGTTAGGGGCTCTTTTTTCTTTACTGCGATCTTGACATCTGTGTCCGTGGATCGGGCAGCGGTTTTCTTTGTTTTCTTAGGTTTTTTCTTCTTTGCAGGATAAACCGGCAGCGATACCGGTCCGATCACCGCCTGTGCTGAAAGCTCCGCCTGGTCATATCTGACACGAATGCCCACCGGCATCAGAAGCACCGCGGCGATCAGCAGCAAAACCACGATCCAGACAATCAACTTTCAACACCTGCCTGCTCCGGGGCTGCCGCATTTGCATCTGGATTTTCCGTTTCCTCAGCCACCACAGGCTCGTCAAAGTTCACCTTTTCGATGGCAGGCAGCTCCTCCAGGGAGCTGATGCTGAAGGTACGCAGAAAATCCGGTGTTGTCTTATACAGTATGGGTCTTCCGGGAACATTCAGTCTGCCAGCCTCTTCAATAAGTTTCTTGTTCAGAAGGGCAGACACAGAATAGGCGCTGTCAACGCCCCGGATCTGCTCCACCATTGCCTTTGTTGCCGGCTGGTAATAGGCAATAATGGTCAATGTTTCCAACTGGGAGGAGGACAGCTTCGGGGGCTTTCTGGTTTCCAGCGCCCGGGTGATATAGTCCGCCATTTCACCGGAAGAGACCATCTGATAGCCCTTTTCCAGGCGGATAATACGAATACCGCGACGCTCGTAAGCCAGCTCATCTGCCAGGGCCTCCACCGCAGCAGCAACCTCCGCCTCATCCAATTCCAGAACCGCGGAAAGTCTGCTAAGCTCCACACGCTCCCCTGCAGCAAACAGGATCGCCTCAACGATTCTTTGAATTTCCTTTTGTTCCATTAAGACAGCTCCTTTGCTTCCTCGGTGGGCTCTTTGATCAGCCGCACATTGGGATTTTCTCCGGAATTATCGTCCTCTAAACGGACAGAATTATTTTTGCACAGGTCCAGGATCGCCAAAAAGGTTGCCACGATCTCAGAACGGGAGCGGTTGCCTTTAAACAGATTCTTCAGCTTCTCAATGCCGCGAAGGACCAGTGTACGCACCAGCTCAACGGCTTTTCGGGACACAGGGTACGGTTCTTTGCCCACGATTCCCTTAAAGTTCACCGTAGGAGGCGGCAGCCGCCGCTGATTGCGCTCCGCGATCTCATCCAGGGCACGAAGCATATCCTCCGTAGCATGCTGGTAGCGGTAGGTCTGATCCCGTCTCAAAGGCTCCGGGTCCTTGGTGAACACGCACCGACCCACATCATTCAGCGGCTCCAAAACAGAGATCGCGATCCGGATCTGTTCGATGGCTTCCCTTCTCTGCCGTTCGATAAGAGATTGCCGCAAAAGATCCAGCTCACTCTCCGCCTCTGCCGCTTCCGCTGCCGACAAGAGCATTTTCGTCTTGATCAGCATCAGATGGGATGCCATGGTGATAAACTCACTGGCGATCTCCATATCCAGCCGCTTCATCTCATCCAGGTAAGCAAGGTACTGCTCCAGGATCGCAGTAATGGAGACATCCTGAATCTCAATTTTATTTTTGCTCAAGAGCAGAAAGATAACATCCAGAGGGCCTTCAAAATCTTCCATAAGCTCCGTGCGGGTATGGACGATGCCCTCAAGACGGTATTGTGGTTCCGCCATAGTCTCTCCTTTAACACTGCATAGTGATGGATTTTATCCTATTATAACATTCATTGGACAAACACGCAAGCATTTGCGGAAAATTTACATGGCGGGGATTGCTTTCTGGGACTTTCCGTGCTATAAATATCTTAAAATCGGTGTGGGAGGTGATTACATGGAGAAACCAAAGCTTGAATATCCTGTATTCAGCAAGATCATGAAATATGCGCTGTGTGCAGACCTTCTTGCCTTTCTCACATTGATGACCGCCTCTGCTTACAGCGTGGATACTGTCAAAAAATATGCGCTGCTTCTTGTGCTTCTGCTTTCAGCAGGGTGCCTGGGGCTTCTATACTACACACAGGAATTGCTGCGCAAGCGCAGCTTCTGGATGAGTGTGAGTGCCGTTTCCATGGTTGTGTGCGCCCTGTGCTCCCTGCTTGTGGGGTATCCCTCTCCCAATCCCCTGGATCAAACCAATCCGTATACTACTGTAGAGACCGTTTCCACCCAGTACACCCCCGAGGGCTGGTCCAGCCTTCCGGAGCAAAGCGAGCCTTCTGAAGAAGCCGCCAACCCCACCGGGCAAACCCCTTCCGAGCCTTCCCAGGCGTTTCCTGAATAAACAATTGCGGGTGCTGAGAGCAGCACCCGCATTCTTTATGTTGTTGCAATTTTTTCTTGGCTTTGCACCTTCTCCTCACGCTTGAACAGCTTCTTTCTGCAGTGGAAATAATAGATCAAAAGCGAAGAAGTGCTGAAAATGTAAGAGATCGGATAGCACCAGTACAGCAAAATGGGATTGTCCGCATCAAAGGGGCAGATAAACCACACCCAGAACACACGCAGGACGCAGACACACAAAACATTGATGGTGGTGGGTACAGAAGACTTCCGGATACCCCGGAGTGTACCGATGGCAACCTCCGAAATGCCGTAAAGCAAATAACTCCAGGAGATGATGATCAGCTTGGGTGTACCCATGGCGATGACATCCGGTTCTGTGTTGAAAATGCCGATAAACAGAGCCGGCTTCAGGGTAATGCAGGTTGCAGAGACGATCATAAAAACAGCACTGATCAGGCTTGCTCTTACAAACACACCGTCGATGCGCTTATACTTTCCTGCTCCATAGCACTGGCCCACAAAGCTGACACAGGCAGAATAGATAGAGCCCAGCACAGAATACAAAAGGACCGTAATATTGTTGGAGGCAACACCACCGGCCACCACTGTATCGCCAAACACATTAATGCCGGACTGGACAATGGCATTGGACAAGCTGAATACGGAGCTGTTGATACTGCAGGGTACGCCCACCTTGACAATGTTCAGAAGCTCCTTCTTGTGCAGCTTCAGCTCTTTTACCTTCAGTTTAAAATCGTCCTTGGGCGCAAACAGAATGGCCAGTACCCAGATGGCGGATATGTATTTGGAAATGATGGTTGCCAGAGCAACGCCATCTACCGTCATGTTGCAGCAAAGAACAAACACCAGGTTCAGAATCACATTCACAATACCGCTGACAGCCATGATGATCATCGGGCGCTTGCTGTCTCCGTAGGTGCGCAGAATGCCGGAGCAAAAGCTGTAGACCATAGTCGCCGGTGTGCCGCAGAAGATAATGCGCATGTAAAGCACGGATTTATCAATAATATTCTCCGGGCAGTTCATCCACTGCAGCAGCGGACGGCACAGGATCTGACCCAGTATTGCAAAGAGAACACCGCCAACAACAGACAGGACCACGGTAGTATGCAGACTTTTCCGAAGATCCTTATCCTTTTTCGCGCCCAAAAGGTTGGCATTGACAATGTTGGCACCGATGGCAAGACCCAGGATCAGATTCAGGATCAGTGCCGTTGCAGAGCCCGTGGCGCCAACAGCTGCCAGGTTCTCCTTGCCGGCAAACTGACCGATGACAGCATTGTCCGCTGCCTGATACAGGTTTTGCAAAAGATTTGTCACGATTAACGGAAACGCAAATCGAATCAATTTCGTTCCAATAGGACCTGTCGTCAAATCTACTGTATGTGACCGCACAAAATCCCCTCCTTACACTCCGTCCCTTCATTATAGGCAGACTTTTATAGAATGCAAGCCTTTTTTTATTTTTTTGTTAAATATTCACAATTTCCCCGGAAATAAACCGGACCGGAGAGCAGTTTTGCCTCCGGTCCGTTGATTATGCCCTGTAAAAAGTATTTCCGCCAATGAATTCCCGGACAATACTGGTAGGCGGGATCTCATCGTCCACATCTGCTTCCAGGACATAGTTTAGCACCTTTACCAGAGAACGGACTCGCTCATAGCATGCTTCCTCCGGCTGGACCTGCTGCAGAAGCGGGAAAATATGCTTCTTCAGCACCGCCAGCTCATACAAAGTGGAGCTGTTAAAGATCACATCTGCATTTTCCTGATAGGGGAAGATCCAGCGTTTTTCGCCCCGTCGGACAGAATCCCACATCTGCATGGTCTGCTGCACAGAAGATCCACGGCTCTCATAGTCCCGCACGGTTCTGCGCAGGAGTCGGAGCATACTGGTGGGGATCCGGTTATGATCGTCCAGATTCAGCGGCAGCAGCGGGCTGACATAGAGCTTAAACACCGTATTTTTGTCCAGGTCCGGAGGCAGCAGCACCGGATTCAGTGCATGCAGTCCCTCCACAATGATCACAGAATCCTCTGTCAGCTTCAGAAGATGCCCCTTCCATTCACGCTTGCCTGTTTTGAAATTGAAGCTGGGCAGCTCCACCTCCTGCCCCTGCAGAAGCTGCCGCAGGTTTCTGCGGAACAGCTCCGTATCAATGGTATTGATATGCTCCAGGTCCACATTCCCGTCGGCATCCGGCAGGATCTGATCCCGGTCGATATAGTAATCATCCAGGCCCATCAGGATAGGCTCTTTTCCGAAGACACGAAGCTGGGTAGCCAAACGGTTTGCAGAGGTGGTCTTTCCCGAGGAGCTGGGTCCGGAAAGCAGCACTGCCTTTGCCCCTCTGGCGCAGACCATATCCGCCACCTGGGCATACCGTTTTTCATGCAGGGCTTCATTGACCCGGATCAGCTGCCGGATCTTACCGCTTTGGACCATGGCATTCAGCTCTGCCACAGTTTCACAGTGCATCAGTTCGCACCACCGCTCCCCTTCCTTGCTGACAGCCAGGAACTTAGGCATTTGTGCAAAGGCAGCTACCGTATCCGGTGCATGATCATCGGGGTACAGAAACATAAAACCACCCTCCGCAGGAATGATATCCCATACCTGCAAATACCCGGTAGAGGGCGCAAGTTCTCCGTAGTAATAATCCGCGAAATCCCCGTGGACGTACATATCAAAATGCTCGCTGGACCGCCAGGCAAGAAGCTTCGCCTTATCATGCTGTCCCACAGAGTTATAATATGCAATGGCGCTGTCGGTTGTGCTGCGCTTCCGCAGCAGCGGCAGATCGTCGGCAACGATCTGCTTGACAGCCTCCCGGAGCCTCCGGGGACAAAAGTCTTTGGCATTCACCTCAACAAACAGCGCATTGCCCACGGTGCAGTCCATCTTAGCCCGCTCCTGGGGCCACAGGCGGTGCAGCGCCAGGAAGATCACAAACTGGGCAGTGCGCATATACACTTCCTTGCCCACAGGATCTGCATAGCTGATCAGCTCCACGATACCGCCGGAGGCAGCCATTGCCCTTCTGATGGAGGTTCTGTCCCCTGCTGCATCGGTTTTTCGCACCGGGATATAATTCAGATTGAATATCTCGCCGGCGATTTTGGCCGCAATGGGCTTTCTTGCCAGGCTGTCTGCGTCCAGCCCAACCTTTCGGATCAGATCCAGCAGCGATTCCCCGGGCAGCGCATCGACGGCAACCCCTTGTATTTTCAGTTCCATATCTGCACCTCCTTTTCCTTTTATTCATTATTACATAAAATCCGACAAAATGCAACCGAGCAAAAAAAGAAGACCCGGTACCCATCACAGGGCACCGGATCTGCGATTATTCCATTGTTTCAGGTCCGCCGATGGACATGATATCATAGGGTGTTGTCTGGTACACAAAGTAGTTCAGCCAATTGGAAAACAGCAGATTGGCATGACCACGCCAGCGAACCAGCGGCTCCTTGGTGTCATCGTCTCCGGGGTAATAGTTTTCCGGAACATGGATGGGAAGCCCCTGATTCTTGTCCCGGAGGTACTCATTTTGCAGCGTCTCGGGATCATATTCCGAGTGGCCGGTGACAAAGATCTGACGGCCGCCCTTGCTCATAAGTGCATAAACACCGGCCTGCTGGGAGGAGGCCAGGATCTTCAGACCCTCCACCTTTTCAATATCCCCTCGGTCCACCGTGGTGTGTCGGGAATGGGGGACCCAGAATTCATCGTCAAAGCCCCGCAGCAAAATGGAGCGCTTATAGTCCGCAGTATGGGGGTAAACACCAAACAGCTTTTCCGGCAGGGGATGCTTTCGGATGCCGTAATGATAGTAAAGGCCGGCCTGTGCGCCCCAGCAAATGTGGAATGTGCTGTGGACATTGGTTTTGCTCCACTCCATGATCTGACAAAGCTCCTGCCAGTAGTCCACATCCTCAAAGGGAAGGTTCTCCACAGGCGCACCGGTGATCACCATTCCGTCAAACTTTCTGTGCTTCAGCTCGTCAAAGCTTTTATAGAAGTTAAACAGGTGGTCCTGGGTGACATTCTTGGAAACATGGGTGGATGTATGCATCAGCTCCAGCTTTACCTGCAGGGGTGTATTGCCCAAAAGCCGGGTAAATTGGGTTTCTGTTGCGATCTTGGTGGGCATCAGATTCAGCAGCACGATCTCCAACGGTCGGATATCCTGGCTGATGGCTCTGTCCTCGGTCATGACAAAAATATTTTCTTGCTGCAAAGTACCAACCGCAGGCAGATCATTCGGGATCTGAATCGGCATTGCAACACCCCCTAACATAAACTTGGTCCATTGTATCGCAAATCAATTTGTTTGTCAATCCGCGAATGTGCTGTAGGGTATCAGCTGCGTGCCCTGATAGTAGTGGCTGAGGATCTGCTGAAAGCTGCTGCCGGACACAGCCATTGCGTCTGCTCCGTACTGGCTCATGCCCACACGATGCCCAAAGCCCTTGGTGGTGACAGTGACCGTATCTCCAACCGCTGTAATGGCAAATGCAGTGGAGCGCAGGCCCAGCAGCTGTCGTACCTGTGTGCCGGTATATGTCCTGCCGCAGAGGTCAATGGTTGCCACGCCTCCGCCTCTGGTGTATTGAATGTCCCCGATCCACTGGGCAGAATAGCCTGTAGGCTGAAAACCAAGGGCTTTTGCAAATGCATCCGCGGTAAAGCTCACAGAATCGATGTAGTGACTTGCCTGTTCTTCCCCGGGACTCAAGGTAGAGCGCAAATACGGAATGTCTGCGCCCCAAACCGCACTGGCATCCTCGGTCAACCCACCGGAGCAGGAAAAATAAGTTGCCTCCGCCAGTACCCCCTCATACACCAGCACAAGCCCCTGAGTCTGTAAGACCGCAAGGCGCATCCTTTCAATATCCGCCTCCACGCCTCCATCCTGCAAATATGCCTGCGGATCGTAATAGCCCTGGCAACAGGAAGCGTTCATGCACACCGTTGCATCTTCATGCTTACTGCCCAAAGCCTCCCTGCGCAGTGTATAGGTTCTGGCCACCACCGCCTGGGCTTTCAGTGCCTCCAGCTCGAACTCGGCCGGCATTTCCCGCAAAAGCACGCAAACAAGATACTCCTCCAGAGGCATCTGCAAAACACTTCCCTCCCGGGAAAGGACCGATACAGTAAGCACTTCCTGCGGCTGTGTTGCCTCCTGGAATACAGGCAGTGTCTCCTTTGCCGGATCCGGCTTCCGTCCGAAAACAGAAACGATCACCGCCGGCAGTGCCAGGGTAAATAAGCAGGCAAAGACGATTTCCTTTAACTTCAGCTTCATATGATCACCCACACCGATTATAGCAGAAACCCTCTGCCGATCCTGCCGGATCCTGGGTTATTATTTTGTAAACATCTGTAAACCCTTGACATAATTCCGCTGGGCAAGTATAATTTAATAGACGAATTCTATCGAAAGGCAGCAGATTATGAAGAAAGCACTTCGCATAATAACACCGATCCTTCTTGTGATCGCCATAATAGCCTGCACCTGCTGGTATCTGTTTGTTTATGACCGGGAGTTTACCAGAGATATGCTGTTAAGCTGCGCCCGCTACAGCGAGTCCCAGGGCAATCATACACTGGCAACCTGGTTCTACGGAAAAGCCTATGCCCAGTCCGGCAACAGTGATTCTGTGGCCATCGAGCTTGCCCAGCAGTATAAATCCGGTGGCAATTATACCAAGGCCGAGTATACTCTGTCCAATGCCATTGCCGACGGCGGCGGCATCGATCTGTACATCGCACTGAGCAATCTGTATCTGGAGCAGGACAAGCTCCTGGATGCAGTGAATATGCTGAACAATGTCACCAACAAGCAGATCAAGCAGGAGTTGGACAAGCTGCGTCCGGCAACTCCCACCGCCATTCCCGAACCCGGATACTACAGCCAGTACATCTCCGTGACGGTACAGGCGGACAGCGGTACACTGTATGTCAATCCCAACGGTGAGTATCCCACATTGGACTCTGATCCCTATTCCGACCCCATTGCACTGGTGGACGGAGAAAACAACATCTATGCCCTGACCGTCAGCGAAGAAGGTCTGGTAAGCGAGCTTGCCATTTACGGCTACACCGTGGGCGGTGTTGTGCAGCTGATGGAGTTTCAGGACACCTCCGTTGAGGCCCTGGTCCGGGAGCTGCTTCTGGTCTCCGAAAGCGCAGAGCTCTTCACCAACGACCTGTGGCAGATCAAGGACTTTACCGTTCCTGCCGATGCCAAGCTGTATGGGGATCTGAAGCATATGCCCTTCCTGGAAAAGCTCACCGTTGAAAATGCAGTTTCCTCCGAGCTGGGCTTCCTCTCTTCCCTGCCCAATCTGACACAGCTGAAGATCACTAATACCACCATCTCTCAGGAGGTCCTGCAATCCATTGCAGCCCTTCCCTCACTGAAGCACCTGACTCTGCAAAATTGTGCGCTTTCCAATATCGAGGCGCTGCAGAATACAAAGTCCCTGGTCACCCTGGACTTAAGCGACAACACCATCCGCAATCTTGACCCTCTTTCCGGTTTGCAGAACCTGAAGGAGCTGAATCTGAAGCACAACGCGGTGACTTCCCTGAGCGCTTTGGAATCCTGCACTGCCCTGACACGGCTGGACATCTCCTATAACTCCGTTTCTTCCCTGGAACCTTTGTCCAAGCTCACAGGCTTGACCTGGCTGGACGCAGGAACCAACAGCATCAATCAGCTGGGCAGCATTCAGAATTTGAGTAAGCTTTCCTATCTGTCCTTGGCATCCAACAAGCTGACCTCCGTTTCCGCCATTGCCGATTGCGCAGCCATCACCGATCTGAATGTCTCCTCCAATGCCTTAACGGACATCAGCGCCCTTGCCTCTCTTACCTCTATGCTTTACTTTGATTTCTCCCACAATCAGGTGGAGAAGCTCCCGGCATTCCCCAAGGATTGCCAGCTGGTGATCATTAACGGCTCCCACAACAAGCTTTCCAGCCTGGATGCCCTTTCCGGTCTGGAGCATCTGAACAATGTGCACATGGACTACAACACGGAGATCACCTCCGTCAGCCCCCTGACCAGCTGTCACCTGCTCATCGAGGTGAATGTCTATGCCACCAAGGTCACGGATGTGACCCCCCTGACAAATCAAAGCGTGATCGTAAATTACAATCCCGTTCAGGAAAAAGAAGATTAAACGAATCCCGGAGACGCAGGTCTCCGGGATCGTTCTTTTATACAAAGTGTGAAAAAACATCTCCCAGGCTTGTGTTAAACACAAGGTTTGCCCGGTGGTCGTAAGGGGTGGGATCCCGGTTGATCAAAACCAGTCGGTTTCCCCGGTAATAGTCCAGCAGTCCCGCTGCCGGATAAACAGTAAGGCTCGTGCCTCCGACAATAAGCAGATCCGCCTGGGAAATGGCAGAAATACTTCCGTCCACGGTGTCGGGATTCAGCCGTTCATTATAAAGCACGATATCCGGCTTGATCACCCCACCGCAGGAACAGCGGGGTGCGCCCTCAGCAGCCTTCACAAACTCCGCGGAAAACCCTTTTGCGCAGCTTGTGCAGTAGTTGCGCAAAATACTTCCGTGGAGCTCGAACACGCATCTGCTGCCTGCTTTCTGATGCAGGCCGTCGATGTTCTGGGTAATGATGGCGCAAAGCTTTCCTTCGGCCTCCAGCTTCGCCAGGGCCTTATGGGTGATGTTGGGTTCGAAGCCCAGGGGCATCATTTTCTCCCGGTAAAAATTCCAAAAATAGTCCGGCTTTTCTGCAAAGAAATCACGGCTTATGATGGTCTCGGGAGAATACTCAAATTTCTGCCGGTACAGGCCGTCCTCGCTGCGAAAATCCGGAATGCCGGATTCCGTACTGACACCGGCGCCACCGAAAAACACGATGCGCTTACTCTCCCGGATCCACCGGGCCAAGGTTTCCATATCAGACACGGTCCTCTTCCTCCATTTCTGCCAGCAGCTTCTGATCTGCCTTTCCGGAAAGATCCAGCTGCGCATACATATCCGGTCTTCTCTCCCGGGTGCGGCGCAGTGCCTGCTTTCTTCTCCATTTTGCCACCTTGGCATGATCCCCGGACAGAAGGATCTCCGGAACTGCCCGGTTGTGCCACACCGCGGGGCGGCTGTACTGAGGGTACTCCAAAAGGCCGTTAAAGTGGCTCTCATCCTGGAAGCACTCCGGATCAGCCAGCACACCGGGTACCATCCGGCACACCGCATCGGTCACGGCCATTGCCGCGATCTCGCCACCGGTGAGGACAAAATCTCCCAGGGAGATCTCCTCGTCCACACACTCGTCAATAAAGCGCTGATCGATTCCCTCGTAATGCCCGCAAACCAGGATCAGATTGTCCATTTGGCTTAATCGCACCGCATCGGCCTGCTTAAAGGTTTTGCCGCAGGGCGACAGGTAGATGGTATGCACCGGGCCTGCCGCCTGGTCACAAACCGCTTCCCAGCAGCGGTAAAGGGGATCCGCTGTCATCAGCGCACCTCTACCGCCGCCATAGGGATAGTCATCCACCTGGTTCTGCTTATTGGCGGTATAATCCCGGATCTGATGTGCCTCGATGCGGATGATCCCCCGCTCCTGGGCCCGGCCGAGAATGCTGTCAGACAGCACATCCCCCAAAGAATCCGGGAACAATGTCAGAATATCAACTCTCATCTGTGCGCATCCCTTCGATCAGGCGAACCTGCATCCTGTTGGCATCCAGATCAATATCCAGAACAAAAGCCTTCACGGCAGGGATCATATAGGTATACTCGCCTTCCACCACATACACCTTATTTCCCGGGTAGTCCAGCACATCGGAAACAGCACCGATCTGCGCACCGTCGGCGTATACCTCCATACCGATCATTTCCGCAACAAAAATGGCATCCTTGGATGCGTCCTCACGATAGACCTCTACGGTTTTCCCCCGCAGAGCCATTGCCTGTTCCACGGTGTCAATGCCCTTGACCTTCAAAAGATTGCAGGTTTTTTGGATACGGCAGCCTTCTACGGGATAGTCTGTGCCGTCGATCCGCACCCTTTTAAAGTCCAAAAGAAACTCCGGACCGTCCGACCAGGGCAAAATCTTCATCTCACCCCGGACACCGTGGGTCGTTACGATCTCGCCACAGGCAAGATACTGCAATTTCATATTCCTCACCTCATAGACATTTTTGTCCATTATAACAGCAAACAGCACTGCGGGCAACCCCATTTAAGCCGAAAAAATGAGAAATGCGTGGCGCAGGTGCGTCACGCATGCTCAAATCAAATTAGTCTACAATGTCCACCGTGACCTTTTCACCGGTGCGCTGTGCAACGGTCTTCACGATGGTGCGAATCTCCTTCGCGATCCGACCCTGGCGGCCAATAACCTTTCCCATGTCACCGGGGGCAACACGGAGTTCCAGCACCTTACCGTCTTCGTTGGAAGACTCAGTAACGGAAACAGAATCCGGATCGTCCACCAAGTTCTTTGCCATATACAGCAAAAGCTCTTTCATTGTGCAGCTCCTTTGGGAAAATTACAGGACGCCGGCCTTCTTCAGCAGGCCACGTACGGTATCGGTGGGCTGTGCGCCGTTCTTGATCCAAGTCTGTGCCTTTTCAGCGTCAACAGTCACTGTTGCGGGCTCAGCCAGAGGGTTGTAAGTGCCGATCTCCTCGATGCAGCGGCCGTCACGGGGGCTACGAGCATCAGCAACAACAATACGGTAGTAAGGGGCCTTCTTAGCACCCATTCTTCTCAGTCTGATCTTAACCATTCTTTTCACCTCCAAATAGTACTTTTCTATATCGCAAAGCAACTTGCTTACAGCGAACCAATTATCAGAAGCCGGGGAAGCCGCCAAAGCCGCCCATACCGCGCATGCGCTTCATCTTCTTGCCTGCGCCGGGACCGGTAAACTGCTTGATCATGGAGCGCATCTGCTCAAAGGACTTCAGAAGACGGTTCACATCCTCCACCTTCAAGCCCGCACCGGCAGCAATGCGCTTTTTCCGGCTTGCCCCGATGATACCGGGATTTTCCCGTTCCTTGGGCGTCATGGACAAAATGATTGCCTCTGTGTGAGCCATGGCCTTTTCATCCAGCTGAACATTCTTCAGACTTGCGCCGCCGGGGATCTGCGCCAGGATATCCTGCATAGAACCCATGGAGCGCATCTGCACCATCTGATCGTAGAAATCCTGCAATGTGAAGCGGTTTGACTTCAGCTTTTCCTCCATCTCTGCCGCTTTCTTGGCATCGTATGCCTTTTCCGCCTTTTCGATGAGCGAAAGAACATCGCCCATGCCCAGGATCCGGGATGCCATTCTGTCCGGATGGAAGGGCTCAATGTCCTCCAGCTTTTCACCAATGCCGGAGAACTTAATGGGCTTACCGGTGACCGCACGGACCGACAGAGCCGCACCGCCTCTTGCATCACCGTCCAGCTTGCTGAGCATAACGGAGTCAATATCCAACCATTCATGGAAGCTCTGGGCTGCATTCACCGCATCCTGACCGGTCATGGCATCCACAACCAGCATGATCTCATCCGGGTTGACAGCAGCCTTGATGTTCTTCAGCTCCTCCATGAGGGCTTCGTCCACATGCAAGCGACCGGCTGTATCCAAAAAGACCATGTCATGTCCGTGCTGGCGGGCATACTGAACCGCTTCCTTGGCGATCTGAACCGGGTCTGTCTGACCCTTTTCAAACACAGGGATCCCCAGCTTTTCACCGCAGACCTTCAGCTGCTGGATCGCAGCGGGGCGGTAAATATCACAGGCTGTGAGCAACGGGTTCTTTCCCTGCCGCTTCATAAGACCTGCCAGCTTGCTTCCGTTGGTGGTCTTACCTGCACCCTGCAGACCAACCAGCATCACCACCGTCGGTCCGGCAGGATTGATGGTGATATGCTTGGTATCGCTGCCCATCAGGGCTGTCAGCTCTTCGTTGACGATCTTGACGATCATCTGCGCAGGGCTCAGAGACTCCAGCACATCCGTGCCGACGCAACGCTCTGTAACGGATTTGGTAAAATCCTTAACCACCTTATAGCTTACATCCGCTTCCAAAAGTGCCATGCGGATCTCCCGCATTGCCTCTTTTACATCGGACTCCTTGATCCGACCTTTGCCCCGGAGCTTTTTAAATGCAGCGGAAATTTTTTCAGTTAATCCTTCAAATGCCATTGTTACTCCTCAAGTCCACTGGCAGCAGAAAGGATCTGCTGCGCATATGCACGAACCTGGCTGTCACCCAGTGCATCCAGCTTGTTCGCAAGCAAGCGGATCTCAACCGCAGCTTTGCGGCAACGGAGGTCACGCTGAACGCAGCCTGTCTTTTGCTCCATATTCTTCAGCAGCGCTTCCGTTCTGCTGAGATTATCAAAGACACCCTGACGGCTGATACCCAACTCCTGACCGATCTCTCCCAGGGAAAGATCCTGATTGTAGCGAAGTTCAAAGCACTCTTTCTGACGGTCTGTCAGAAGATCACCGTAATAATCATAGAGTAATATCAGCTCTGTTGCGTCCATCTGCGCCTCCTGTCAAGCATTCTTGCTTGATACCTGCGGTATTATAGCACAGAGAGCATACCTTGTCAAGTATTTTTACATTACAGCCAAATTCTTTTTTAATACACCGTATACCACCGGGATACCACCCCGGTTTGTGCGAAACCCAGCCTTGTGTAAAGGCTGATGGCAGGCTGATTCACCGACGAGACCTCCAGGCAGACGCGTTTCCCATCCACCCTTTTGCACAGCGCTGAGAGCACCTGCGCCCCCATGCCCCGCTTCACAGATGCCACCGCATCCAAAACATTGCCCCGCACGACTCCGATCCCCATCAGTTCCGCTTCCAGGTACACAAAATACCCGGTGTTTTCTTCCAATATTTTCCGGGCATCCCCCAGACTCAGCCACGCAGCCCCTGCCACCCGGTCCATTTTGCTGTTGTAAAGCGCCCGCCACTTTGAAAGTGTCTCTTCAGAAACCGCAGCGGGATATGCCTCCGTTTGCGGAAGGATGTCCACAGGGGCTTCCATGGACCACACCTCAGTATGGACCGAAAAGACTTTCAGGCTGTCATGCCCCGATGCGTAGACCTTCTGCGCCCCGGCAGCCCTGCAAAAATCGACACACTCTTTTAAAAACGCCTCCGTCTCGCTTACGCTGCGCATCAAAATATAGGCATCCCCTTTTACAGGGAT
Organism: Faecousia sp.; assembly: GCA_045531815.1. Classification (GTDB taxonomy): domain Bacteria; phylum Bacillota; class Clostridia; order Oscillospirales; family Oscillospiraceae; genus Faecousia. The sequence continues at coordinate 43,000 of JAZSER010000032.1, forward strand.
CTGACGCAAAGTAAGGCTCGCCACTCCGTTCTCCGTGGCAAAGACCGGAATATCCTTCATATTCGTTCACCTCTTTGTTTCATCATACCACAACGGACGCTCCCCGTCCACCAAGGAATTCCCCCTTGGGAGCCGCTTGTTTCTATTAATTTTTTAAAAAAGTTTATTTTTCTCTTGATTTATAGGATTTTATCTGTATAATAGCCCTGTGCAAATCACAAGGAGGAAAAACCATGACTAAGATTATTTGCAAAAGAGAATATAATACCCTTACCGCAGAGCTGATCAAGAAGTGTACCTACGGATATTACGGTGACCCTGCCGGTTACGAAGAGATCCTCTTCCGCACCCCTGAGGGCCTGTACTTTATTTATGTCCGCGGCGGTGAGGCATCTCCCTATCCCACCGAGGATATCATGCGTCTGGCAAAGACGAAAGTCAACCAGTGGATCGAAACCCACTGATCGGTCACAGCCCGGCTTACATTCACGGCAGCAAACTGCTGCCGTGATTTTTCTTTTCCATCAAAGACCGGAAAGATAGGAAAATCCCCTTCTCTTTTTCTTGACAGATGTGATATTCTATACATATAGATTACAAAGAATTCAGGATGCTGATATGAAACGATATTTTCTAATTCTCACGCTGACGCTTATGCTGCTTTGCGGCTGTCATGGGCAGCGTCAGCCGGCACAGATCGTAGCGACCACACTGCCGGTTTATGATCTGACCCAGCGCCTGTGTCAGGGTACAGAGCTGAACTGCCAAAGATTGATCACAGATTCTGTCTCATGCCTGCACGACTATACCCTGCAGGTCTCCCAGATGCGGCTTATCGAGTCCGCGGAGCTGGTGGTGCTGTCCGGTGCAGGTCTGGAGGACTTCCTTGCAGACGCCCTTTCCTCGTGCCAAAACATTGCCGATGCATCTGCCGGGGTGGAGCTGCTCCACGCAGAATCCCACAGTCATGACCATGACCACGAACACGCCTGCTCCTATGATCCGCACATTTGGCTTGACCCTGCCAATGCAGGCATCATGGCAGAAAACATCTGCAATGCCCTTTCTTCTCAATACCCCCAGCACCGCGGTGCTTTTGAAGAGAACCTTGCAAAGCTTCAGCAGGAGCTGCTGGCCGTTTCCCAATATGCAGCTACTCAGCTTGCCGGCATCCGGACCCGGCAGCTCATCACCTTCCATGACGGTTTTTCTTATCTGGCACAGGCTTACGGCTTGGAGATCGTACACGCCATCGAGGAAGAATCCGGAAGTGAAGCCTCTGCAGCGGAGCTTATTGAAATCCTGGAGCTGATGGAAACGCATCATCTCCAGGCGGTTTTCACTGAACGCTACGGCAGCGCTTCTGCCGCATCCATTGTGGCAGCTGAAACCGGAAGCCGGGTATACCAGCTGGACATGGCCATGGCCGGTGACAGCTATTTTGATGCCATGTATCACAACATCGACACATTAAAGGAGGCACTGGAATGAATATCGGTTCCCACGGCGGCGGCTGCGGTCATTCCTGCTGCCTGCGTATTCAGGGGTTGTCTGTTAAAATCGGAAGTGATACCATCCTGTCCGATGTGGATCTGCATGCCCATTGCGGTGAGATGATCGCGCTGATCGGACCCAACGGCGCAGGCAAAAGTACCCTCTTAAAAACCATTTTGGGTCAGCAGGAATATACCGGCGTCATCTCCTTTTCTGTTCCCGGTCAAAGAAACCGCAAGCCCAAGATCGGCTATGTTCCCCAAAGCCCCACCTTTGACCCCGGCGATCCCATTAGCGTTGCGGATCTCTTTGCCTGCTGCATGAGCAGCCGACCGGCATTCACGGGTCTTTCCAAGGCCATGCGCAGCAAGGTCCTGGAATGTCTTTCCCGGGTCCACAGCGAGGATCTGATGGATAAGCGTGTGGGTACCCTCTCCGGCGGTGAGCTGCAACGAGTCCTGCTGGCACTGGCTTTGGAGCCGCTTCCCAACATTCTGATTCTGGACGAGCCCCTGTCCGGTGTGGATGTGGAAGGCATGGCACTGCTGATGGATATGCTGGATGAGCTGCGGCAGGTGTATGATCTTTCCATTCTCATCACCACCCATGATTTCGGCATGCTCCATACATATGCCGACCAGGTGGTCCTCATCGACCACGGCATCGTCTGCCAGGGCACACCCAAAGAGGTGCTAAGCTCCGAGGCATTCAGCCGGGTGTTTCATCGGAAAGGAGGCAGCGTATGAGTCTGTGGTACAGCCTGTGTGATGCCCTTCCGTTGGAAATGCTCCACTGGGATTTTATGAAAAATGCCCTCCTGGCCATTTTGATCATGGCGCCGCTGTTTGGTCTGTGCTCCACCATGATCGTCACCGGAAAAATGAGCTTCTTTTCCGATGCCCTGGGACACTCTGCATTCACCGGTATTGCCATCGGTGCCATCTGCGGCATTGCCAGCCCCACCTGGGTGGCAGTTGTGTTTTCCGTTGTCTTTGCGCTGCTGTTTTCCTATGTCCGCAGCCGCAGCAACCACGCAGCCGACACGCTGATCGGTGTTTTTTCCAGCACCGCGGTGGCTTTGGGCATCTTCGTTGCCACTTTGGGCGGTGGCAGCTTCACCAAATACAACACCTATCTCATCGGTGATATCCTCTCCATCACCCCGGCGCAGATCGGCATGCTGGCTCTGGTGCTTGTGGGTGTGATCCTGTTTTGGTTCATCACCTCCAACCGTCTGACGCTGGCAACCGTCTACCCACAGCTTGCAGCCTCCCGGGGCATTCCGGTGAAGCTGGTCCAGGCCTGCTTTACCACCGCCATCGCAGTGGTGGTAACTCTATCCATCTCCTGGGTGGGTCTGCTGATCCTGAATTCCCTTTTGGTACTGCCCGGTGCCGCTTCCCGGAACATCGCAAAGAACCTGCGGCAGTACCTGTGCTTCTCAGTGCTCATGGCATTGATAGCCGGTATCTGCGGTCTTTGCATTTCCTATGCATTGGGCGCATCCACCGGTGCGGCGATCTCACTTGTTTCTGCATTTTTGTTTTTGATTTCTTTCCTGATTAACAAATGGAGAAAGTAATATGGCTTATGAACAAATCCAAGTGATTGCCCGGATGAAAAGCGACTTTCCCAGCAAATTCGGCATTCCCCGGCAAAGCGGATTGGTGAAGGAGCTGCGCTCGACCATCCTGTTTGAACCGGAATTTCGCAATCCGGATGCCCTTCGGGGATTGGAGAACTTCTCCCACCTTTGGCTGATCTGGCAATTTTCCGAGGCAGTTCGCAGCAAATGGTCCCCCACTGTCCGGCCGCCCCGATTGGGAGGCAACACCCGCATGGGTGTCTTTGCTACCCGCTCCCCCTTCCGCCCCAATTCCATCGGTCTTTCCAGCGTACAGCTCCTGGGCCTGGAGGATACCCCGCAGTACGGCACTGTGATCCATGTTGCCGGTGCGGATCTGATGGACGGCACCCCCATTTTTGATATCAAGCCCTATATTCCCTACAGTGACGCTCACCCGGAGGCGCTGGGCGGTTTTACAGACACTGCAGGCGATTTCATTTTGGATGTGACCTTCCCACGGGAGCTTTTGCAAAAAGTTCCGGAGAACAAGCAGGAAGCTTTACTGGGTGTGCTTTCGCACGATCCCCGTCCCTCCTATCAGCAAGACCCGGACCGGCAATACGGTCTTACCTTTGCAGGACTGAATATCCGTTTTCAAGTAGACAACAAGCAGCTGACTGTCCTTTCTGTGGATTAAGGCCAAAAGAAAGAGGTGCACTATGATAACACGGTATCTGCGTTTCCCCGGTGGAAAGAAGAAGGCATTGACCTTCAGTTATGACGACGGCACTGAGCACGATATTCGCCTTGCTCAGATCTTCAAAGACCACGGCCTTCGTGCTACATTTAATATTTGCTCCGGATGGTTCGGACCGGACGACAAGTCCCGGCCTGCCACAGGAAACCGCAAGCTCTCCCGACAGGAGGCTCTGGAAGTTTACACCCCGGATGTTTGCGAGGTGGCCAGCCACTGCGTGAACCACGCTTTCCTCACCGCCTGCGACATCGCCACCGGCTGTCTCAACATCCTGGATGACCGCAGAAACCTGGAAACCCTGTTTCAGCAGCAGATCCACGGCTTTGCATACCCAAACGGTGTATATAACGACAATGTGGTCAATATGCTGAAGTCTGCAGGCATTTACTATGCCCGGACCTGCATCTCCACCCTTTCCTTCGGCATGCCCACGGATTGGCTGCGTTTGCCTACCACCTGCCACCATAAAAACCCAAAGCTTATGGAGCTTGCGGAGGAATTTCTGACACTGCAGCCCAAATATGATCCGAAGGTCTTCTATGTTTGGGGGCATTCCTATGAATTTGCCAACAACGACAACTGGTATATTATAGAGGATTTTGCCGATAAAATGGCAAAGAAAGAAGATATTTGGTACGCCACCAACATGGAGCTGTACTATGCCTGGCTGGATTATACGCGTTTGGAAAGCTCAGCAGACGGCTCCATCATCCATAACCCCAGCATCCGCAGTGTTTGGATCGGTGATGCCAAAGGCAACAGCTATGAGATCCGACCCGGCGAAACCGTAGTCCTATAACAAAAAAGATCCGGTACATCCTGTGATGTACCGGGTCTATTTTGTTTATTACAGGTGCAGTTTCACACCGTTTTGCTTCAGCTTCTCCTGAAGCACATGGATATCCACATCCGCAAAATTCTTGCCCAGCGCTGCAGCTGTACCGGCAGCCTCACCGGTGACCGAGCAGACAGGGATCACACGGGTAATATCCCACATGGGATCGTCGGCAGAAATACATCTGCCTGCCGTAGCAAGATTTTTGATCTTCTTTCCGTAAAGGGCTGTATACGGCAGCTCATAGGCTTCCCCAAGGCCGGTGGGCCGCCAGTTGCCGAACATGCCCACAGAGTTCTCAAAATACTTATGATCATCGCTCTTGGTCATGGTATACACACCGGAAATGCGCCGGGTCATACGGACCTGAGGAATGGTTGCGATGGTAGAGAGCATATGGTCCTTGGAAAGCTTCTGATCCTTCAAGAAGAAGTTATGGACGGACTTATGAGATGCAACCACCATATCACTCAGCTCTTTGCCATCCAGGCCTTTAAAATGCCGATGGTCCGCAATGGCTTCGTACTCCTTCAGTGCCTTCTTCTGAGAGGTCAGGTCTGCAAAGCCCAGAGGCTTGAGGGTGTGACCCTTTTCCCCGCAGAAATAATACCAGGCAGCAAGAATATTGCCTTCGCCATGCTCGGCAGTTTCTTCTCCTGCAAAGTGGCAGACATCTGCATCACCGGAGCAGTCCACAACATTTCCAACAGCAACCGCGCTTCTGCCGCTCTTGTTTTCAATGAGCAAATGGGTGATCTCCCCATCCTCCACTGCTACATCACAAACGGAAGTACCGTAGAGGATCTCCACACCTTCCGACAGCAAAAGCTGCTCCATGGCAATGGCGCAGGCAGATGCGTTGTAGCGAACCCGATAGCGCTGCTCCAGCCGCTCCTCCAGGGTGCCGTTTTCCAGCCATGCCTTGGGATAGTTGGCTTCATAACCGTCAGAGATAGAGACCTTCAGCAGTTCTTCTGCGATGCCAAAGCTCAGTTGATTGCCCTTTCCGTCGCAAAGAGGCAAATAGATCGTTACCAAACCGGCAGTGCCCAAGCCGCCCAGCATAAACATCTTCTCACAAAGCAGCACCTTGTTTCCGCCTCTGGCAGCTGCCAGGGACGCTGCGATGCCCGCAAAGCCTCCGCCTACCACCACAGTATCATAGGATCCGTAGATCGGCAGTTCCTTTGCCGGCTCTAAAAACTTTTTCATAGGTAACACCTCCAATAAAATTCCCTTCTGCCATTGAGTATAACACAGGTACTGGCAGAAGGGAATATGTTATTACTTGAAATATTTCACTGCAGCTTCAAACATACGGATATCATAGTTGCCGGGAACATTCTTATAAAGTCCCGCACCGATACGCTCACTGTGACCCATCTTGCCGAAGACTCTGCCATCCGGGGAGGTAATGCCCTCAATGGCAAAGATCGAGCCGTTGGGATTGAAGCGCACATCCGCAGTGGCATTGCCTGCAAGATCCACATACTGGGTAGCCACCTGACCGTTGGCGATCAGCTGCCGTGCCAGCTCCTCAGAAGCATAGAACCGGCCTTCACCGTGGGAAATGGCAACATTGTACACATCACCCACCTGGGTGTTTGCCAGCCAGGGGGAGTTGTTGGATGCCACACGGGTGCGGACGATGCGGCTCTGGTGCCGTCCAATGACATTAAAGGTCAGGGTGGGACAATTCTCATCGGTATCGATGATCTTGCCAAAGGGAACAAGGCCCAGCTTCACCAGCGCCTGGAAGCCATTGCAGATACCGCACATCAAGCCGTCACGCTGCTCCAGCAAGGCAGTGACCTCCTCCTTGATCGCAGCATTGCGGAAGAAGGCAGTAATAAACTTACCGGAACCGTCAGGCTCGTCGCCGCCGGAGAAGCCGCCGGGAATGAAAATGATCTGACTTTCCTTGATCTTTTCCGCAAAGGTCTCCACACTGCGGGAAATGGCGTCGGCAGACATATTCTTCACCACAAAGATCTCCGGCTCAGCACCGGCATCCAAAACCGCACGGGCAGAATCATATTCGCAGTTGGTTCCGGGGAATACCGGGATCAGAACCTTGGGCCTTGCCACCTTCACAGCAGGCGCGACCCGCGGCTTCTGCGGTGCAGAAACCGTCTCAATGGGCGTGACCGCATCCGGGATATTGCAGGTGTACACTGTCTCCAGCTTGTCCTCATAAGCCTTCTGCAAAGCATTCAGACATACTGTCTCCGCACCCAGCGTAATGGCAGCCGTATCGGTGACCTGACCGATCACAGGGGCATCCACACACGCACTGGTCTCCAGCAGGAAGCTGCCGTAGCTATAGCCAAAGATGTCCTGGATATTCACGCCCTCAGCAAACGCAAAGCCCAGACCGTTGCCGAAGCACATCTTCATAACCGCTTCGCCAATGCCGCCCATGCCGGGGGTGTAGCAGGACAGAACCTTGCCCTCCCGCATCAGCTGGGTGACCCGGTTAAACAACGCAATCAGGGAATCTGCCTTGGGCAGGCCATTTTCATCCAGCTCAGGCTTGAGCAAGACCACCTGGCTGCCGGGGCGCTTGAATTCATTGGATACGATATTGGGGATCTTATCTGTAGTGACCGCAAAAGAAACCAGTGTAGGCGGCACATCGATATCCTCAAATGTACCGGACATGGAGTCCTTACCGCCAATGGCTGCGATCTTCAGATCCATCTGTGCCTTAAAAGCACCCAGCAGTGCCGCAGTGGGCTGACCCCAACGCTTGGCATCCTTACCCACCCGGAGGAAGTACTCCTGGAAGGTCAGGTAGACGTCCTCAAAGCTGGCGCCGGTGGCGATGAGCTTGGCGGCGGATTCCACCACGGCCAGATACGCGCCGTGATAGGGGCTCTGGGAGGAGAGGTAGGGGTTGAAGCCCCAGGCCATCACGGAGCAGTCGTCGGTGTGGCCCTTCTCCACGGACACCTTCTGGGCCATGGCCTGAGCGGGGGTGCGCTGATACTTGCCGCCGAAGGGCATGAGAACGGTGCCCGCGCCGATGGTGGAGTCAAAGCGCTCGGCAAGAAGT